>CANLAL010000045.1 GCA_947488045.1 Alphaproteobacteria bacterium | reverse complement strand
AATAAAAATTTTCTTCCCATTAAGCATTTTTTCGTGCCTTTCTTTAGTCAAGCCCATAAATAAAGAGCCCCTGCTCATCTGCGCATTTTACGACTTCATTTTTATTAATAATAAGGCACTTTTTGGATTCGAGGCCAATTCCGCGCAAGCCTGCCTTTACAGCATTAAGTATGGTTGCTTTACCGATTGAGGGCAAATCCACACGTTCCTCTTGGTCGGGCTTGGATGCCTTTACCAATACGCCTCCCTCGCTCAGTCCATCAATACGGCTACGCGCTAATGGGATACGTAAAAGCATATGATCTGTACCTTCAACTGCTTCCACTGCCAAAACGATCCCTTGATGTACTACTGCTGCTTGACCTACATCCACTGTACCTAAGGCTTTCGCTACTTTAAATCCCCTAATAAGATCTTCATGTTCCTGTTCTGTAGGAACAATGGTGCCAATATTTCCAGCAGGGCATGAAAGTTCATTTAAAAGTTCATGGGCACCAATGACTCGAAAGCCCTCTTTTTCAAGAAGTTGGATGATGGCTTTTAGCAATCCATCATCTCCAAATGCCTGATTCCCAATTTTTGTCAAAACTTGCGCGGCCTTAAAATCTGGCCTTAAGGCAAGCCAAGATGGACGCTTAATGCCACCAGCCATCACAAGTGTATTGATTCCTTGTTCTTTAAAAAGTTGAATTGATTTACCTATAGCACCCAAGCGGTTCCAGGCATGAGGAATGTTTTCAACTACAATTGGGTCCGTTTGGTCTTCGAAGGCAAGTACAAAATAAAAACACCCGAGCGACTGACACGCTTCAATCAATTGGGCTGGCAAATGGCCTTGACCGGCAATAATACCTATACGATCATTTTTTTGATCAAACATTTGGCAAACACAGGCCAATTGAAGAATCACTACCCATAAAATCAATCAAATCCATCACCATCGGAAGATGTGAATAGACTTTGCGTGCATTATCTAAACGCTCCGCAAGGGTACCTTCACTCTCGCAAATCATATGATACGCTTTACGTAAGCTATCTAATTCTTCTTTCTGAAAGCCACGCCGCTTAAGTCCCACCAGATTCAGCCCATTCAAATGGGCTCGTTCTCCTTTCACTGAGCCATATGGAATGACATCACCATCGACACCGGAAAGGCCCCCAATCATAGCATGGTGTCCAATGCGTGCACGTTGATGAATGCCCACAAGACCACCAATAATAGCATGGTCACCCACGTTCACATGGCCGGCTAAAGTGGCATAATTAGCCATGATAACATGATTTCCAACCTGGCAATCATGAGCCACATGAACCCCCACCATAAACAAACAGTCATTTCCCACCCTGGTTTCCATAAGACCATCTGCTGTTCCTGGTTGCATGGTAACATATTCACGGATGGTATTATCTGTACCAATTACTAGACGGGAAGGCTCGCCATTGTATTTAAGATCCTGTGGACGATGCCCAATGGAGGCAAAAGGATAGATGACTGTGCGTGCCCCCACATGGGTATGACCCTCTACGCAAACATGGGAAATTAAGCGAACCCCTTCGTCTAGCTTAACATTAGGCCCTACAAGACAAAATGGACCAATTTCTACATTAGGTGCAATACGTGCCCCGGGAGAAACAATTGCAGTTGGGTGTATTGTATTCATTCAAACGCCCCTTTAGACTTCATCGGCAATCATTGCAGAAAAAATTGCCTCAGCAACAACCTGATCATCCACCATTGCCTTACCCTGAAATTTCCAAACGGGCCCACGAGCACGAATTTTTTCTACAACTAGGCGCAGCGTATCTCCTGGCACAACGGGTTTGCGGAAACGTGCTTCATCTATGGTCATAAAATAAACCACCCGGTTGGTATTAGACAACTGCAAGGATTTAGTCACTAGCACACCGGCTGTTTGAGCCATGGCTTCAACAATGAGTACACCCGGCATCACGGGTCTCCCTGGAAAGTGCCCTTGAAAAAACCACTCGTTCATTGTGACATTTTTAATGCCCACACCATATTCAGGGGGGCGTGCCTCAACCAATCGATCAATCAAAAGCATGGGATAGCGATGGGGTATAGCCTCACATATTTCATCGATTGATATGGTTATTGATTCAGAATGTGGATTGTTCATTTCAATCTATCCCTTTTGTTGCTATTTTTTGCAGTGCAATAGTTTGACGATGCCACTGCTTAATGGGAACGGCAGGAGTTCCCCCCACAACTTCACCTGGCATCACATCACGCATCACACCACTTTGACCGGCAATAACCGATCCGTTACCTAAATTTACATGGCCAGAAATTCCACCCTGCCCTGCAACTGTAACAGCGTGCCCCAACTGGGTGCTTCCTGCAATTCCCACTTGCGCAACTATGACACAATTGTGACCCATCTTCACATTATGAGCAATTTGTACAAGGTTATCTATCATCGTCCCTTGCCCTATGCATGTATCTTCTAGGCTGCCACGATCAATAGTTGTATTGGCTCCCACGGACACATGATCTTCAATAATCACACGACCAACTTGTAGTACTGGGACATGCCCCTTCACATAATCACGGTGAAAGCCAAAGCCAGCCTGTCCAATACGAGCTCCCGCATGAATAGAGACATGGGAGCCAATTTGAGCGTATTCAATGGTTACATGTGATCCAATGCGGCAGTGGCGACCCAAATGAACACCTGTACCAACTGTTGAATGACTTCCAATCACGGTCCCTTGACCTATGACAGCGTGATCCTCAATGACTGCATAAGGGCCTATTTGGCATCCATCATCCAACTTAGCTGAAGGGGCAATAATTGCTGTTTCATGGATTCTGCTAATTGTTACATCAGCTTGAGTGCCATAGAAGAATTGAAGCACCTTAGCGAGAGCTAAATAAGGTTGCTCTACAACAATTCCTGCTACATGTGTGGGTAGCTTATCCACATGCTTTTCTTCTAATATAACAGCCGCTGCATTGGTGGTGGACATATGCTGCGCATACTGATTGGCATTGTTCAACACAGCGAGCATTTCATTCGTCGCTTTATCCAGCGTTGTCACACCTGAAATCAGTTGGTGCGCTTTTGATTCATGAACCAGTTGGCCTGAAACTAGTTCTACCAGATGTTCGATAGGTACTGGGGGATGAGAGGGAAAGAAACGGTTATCTAACATGGGCAACTTCCTTTTGCTCCTTATCAAATTTCTTTTTAGCCGAACGGATGGAATCAACTGATAGTTGAAGTGATGGAATAGTTTGATTAATACGTGTAACGATTTGTGCAGTTAAATCTATATCTGATTGCGCATAAACAATCTGAGAACGGCTTAAGATTATTGTATGACCTTGGGATTGAGCGAGTTCTTTTACAATATCATTGACTTTGTCTTGAACCTTATTTTTCGCTTCACTAAATACATTTTCTAAGTACTCCTTACGCCTCAGAAGAAAGTCTTGGAAAGCCGTAACGTCACGTTCATAGGATTGCTTTTCTTCCACTAAAACATTTCTTTTTTTATCTTGTAATTCATTTGCTTGAGATGCTTGGCTAATATTACGTATTTCTTTGGCCAATTTTTGCTCACGCTCGCGTAAAAGCTTTTCCATTTTTGCAATAAAAGTTTTATCTGCTTGAAGATGTTGCATAAATGTTTTTTGAAGCTCTTGCATAGCCAAAGATTGTCTTAGCACTTCCAGCGTATCAACGACTGCTACATTTAGGACTATGGCACTTACTGGGGAAACTCCACCAATAAGTGCGATCAGAAATAATCTTATGAAAAACTTAAACAAGAGCTATACCCCGAACATTAAAGTGTTGTCCGAAAGCTAAATAAGACCGCTTGACGCTTATCCACATTTTTCTCATAGCGGAGGGCTTTTGCAAAATCCAATCGTAGCGGTCCTAATGGAGATGTCCAAGCAATTCCAAACCCAACGGAAGCCCTCATTTTTTTAGAGTCGTTCACAAGATTTTCAGGTTGATCTGACTTCCATACGCTTCCAACATCCGTAAATAAACATCCCTTAACGCCGAGTTCATTTGGGAGCCCCACAGGAAAAGACATTTCTGCTGATCCTGTGTAAAAATACCGTCCACCCATGGCTTCAGCAACAGCTGTTTTATCTCGCGGAGTTACTCCAAAGTATTCGAAACCTCGTAATGTTTCCCCGCCCACAAAGAAACGATCAGTAATGCGGACTGGATTTTTATCAATCATTTGAATCATACCGCCAGAGGTGCGCAAAGAGAAAACCACTTTCTCAGAAAGCGGGATATATCCTTTGGCCTCTGCTTGATGTTTAAGGAATTTTACCTGGCCACCTATGCCTGCATATTCGTTTGTTAGCGTCAAAAGATAGCCTGAGGTTGGATCGATTGCGCTGTCACGCCTATCATAAAAGAGCCCATGACCGAGGAGTGAGGTAGTTTTTTTACCAATTTGCTGAACAATAAGTTGAGATACATTGCTCTGGTAAACACTAATGTTGTCTTTACGCAAGGCATACCACCATTTTTGAATGAGTGGCTCGGTAATATGATAACTAACACGGGGAGAAATTAGCGCACGATGCTGCAAAAATCCACTTTGACTTGATTGGTCATAACGCATTTTCACCAAATCAATGCCTGCAGAGAAGTTTTTATCTAAAAAGTATGGCTCCGTAAAGCTTACATCAAATTCACGATTGATTTTTGAAATGGTAAACTCAGTCGTTAAATCTTGCCCTCGGCCCATAAAGTTAATTTCTTTATAGCGTACATTACCGATCAATCCTTCTAAAGAAGTCACACCAGCAGCCGCGGAAATTTCACCCGTTGACTTCTCTTTAACATGAATTTTTAGATTCATTTTGTCAGGAGCGTCACCTTGTTCTTTTTCCAGGTTGACTGTGGAAAAAAAGTTCAGATTATGAAGCCGCTGCTCGGAACGGCGAAGCATACTGACATTGTAAGCATCCCCCTCTTTCAAACGAATTTCTCGACGGACAACTTTGTCAAAAGTTGCCACATTCCCTAAAATATCAATATCACCGATAAAGACACGAGACCCTTCCGACACTTCAAATTGGCAATCAATTGTTTGTGTCTCAGGGTGTTTTGTTAAAACAGGTCTTACGTTTACGAACGCGTACCCATGGTCGCCTAGATAATCTGTGATTTTATCCGAAGTTTTCTCAACATTACTGCCATCAAACCAGTCACCTGTACTCATTTCTAAAAGGCGTTTAACTTTCGCTTCATCCACATCCTTTAATTGAACAGAAACGCCAACATTCGCCACTTTATAGCGCTTGCCTTCATCAACAGTAAAGGTCACAAAAAAACCACTTTTATCCGGGGCAAGCTCACATACTGAAGAAAGAACTTTGAAATCTGCATGCCCTTTTTTCATATAGTGAATACGAAGTAGCTCGCGATCATATGCAATTCGTTCTGGATCGTAGTTATCATCACTTGTTAAGAAACGATACCATCGAGATTCTTTCGTACGGAGGATCGATTTAAGTTGTGAGGTGTTATATTCGTCGTTACCGACAAACATAATTCTTTTTATGCCCGTTAATTGACCTTCATTTATTTCAAAAACAAGATCAACACGATTTTGTTCTAGCTTAATAATTTTGGGTTCAACGGTCGCTCCAAATCGTCCTTGACGTCGGTAAAGGGACAAAACACGCAATGTATCAGCTTGAACACGGTTTTTTGTGTAAACATCTCTGGGCTTTAAAAAAATCTCACTTTTTAGTGAATCTTCATTAATGCGCCGGTTTCCTTCAAAAATCACACGGTTCACAATGGGATTTTCCAGCACATGAATCTTGACGGTGTTTCCTACATTATCAATCGATACATCTGCAAAAAGATTTGTCTCAAATAGAGCTTTCAATGCGCGATTTAATTGATCTTGTGTAAGTGGATCTCCAGATTTTAACCCTGCATGATAAAAAATGGACTCACTACTTATACGTTGATTTCCTTCAACTTGAACTCGAGCAATGACAGTCCCCTTTGGGGTGTTGGCTGCATTAAGGGTGACACCCCAGACCAGCGCGCTCGATAACAGGAACACACGTAATGCACTTTTATGATCTAACACACACTTTACTCCACTTGCTTATATTTTATATGAACAATTATTTTAATTTTTATACACACATACCATAGTATTTGTAGGCTTTATAAGAGGAATCAGCCAGCAAAAAGACCTTTTACCCAAGAAAATACCCCTAAATGATGAGATAAATCATTCCAAAGGCTGAAGACCATAATGGCCATTACAATAAAAAATCCCACTTTAAACGCAAATTCTTGGGCTTTTTCACTCACTGGCTTCCCACGAATTACCTCAATAAGGCATAATGCAACATGACCGCCATCGAGCATGGGGATCGGAAACAGATTAACTAAACCCAAATTAATGGAAAGGAGTGCCATCAACCATAGAAGATTTTCAAATCCGGACTGAGCCGCCATTCCTGAAATTTTTGCAATCATCAAAACGCCACCTAATTCCTCAGATGAGCGTAGACCCATAATCATCTGCCCCACATCATGAAGTGTGCGCGCTGAAAGGTTCCATGTATCTTTAATAGCAGCGACAGCCGACTCACTTAAAGAAAGGTCTTGATAAACTGGAGTTGTGCCTTTCATGATACCTAAGGCACCCATTTTTCTCACGCGACCAAAACGATCTTTCATTTCTTTTGTATCTGGTATCGCTGTAAGTTGGACTATAACTCCATCTCGTTTTACGTCTAATAACATGGGAATGCTTGGATGAGATACAATTTTCTCCTGTAAATCTTGAAATGAGTGAATCATTTGACCATTCACCTTTTCAATTAAATCTCCCTCCTTAAGCCCTGCCTTCATGGCGGCGCTCTTAGGGACAACTGCGGATATTTCTGCAGGTAAATGTCGTTGCCCTGAGGTGGCGTATAGTGCAAAAAGAACGACGATAGCAAAAAGATAGTTGGCTGCAGGGCCAGCTACAAAAACAGAAATCCGTTGCCAGGGTTTTTTGGTATGAAGCGTTTTATCGCTTTCAGACATCTTTTTAATGTTTTGTGCAGGACGGCTCGCAGCATCTTGATCTCCATACATCCTCACATAGCCGCCCAAAGGAACCAAGCTTAATTTCCAGCGTGTACCCACACCATCAGTCCAGCCAAAAATCTCTGGACCAAAACCAATTGAAAAGACTTCTACTTTTACACCATTCCAACGTGCAACTAAGTAATGCCCCATTTCATGGACAAAAACCAATACAGTGATAACAGCAAAAAAAGGAAGCACATAAGAAGCGGCTCCTGACAGTGCTGTGACTAAATTTTCCATTTTTTGTTAAGACTCCTTTTTATACGCAATTGGCCTGAATAGCCTTTAGAGTAACATGACGTATCGACGCTGCAAAGGCGCACGCCTCATCTGCTGTTTCCCAGTGGCAAGAATGAGCAAGGCCTAGTACCTTTTGTACTATACTCATTACTTGGAGGAAAGAGATTCTTCCATCCAAAAATGCCTGGACAGCCTCTTCATTGGCCGTATTATAAACAACACAAGCCCATTCCCCTGCATCCAAACATTGGCGCGCTAAAGAAAATGCTGGAAAAGTTTCATGATCAATCTCTTCAAAAGTTAGTTGGGCCATTGATTTACAATCCAATGAGGAGATGCCACTTGCGCCTCTTTCTGGCCAAAACAAGGCATGTGCAATGGGTACACGCATGTTGGGCCGACTCGCGTGCATCAAAAGGCTTCCATCTGTAAGCTGTATCATTCCATGCACAATTGATTCGGGGTGAACCCATGCCTCAATACGCTGATGTGGTAAATTAAACAAAATAGAAGCCTCAATAAGCTCTAATCCTTTGTTAAAAAGTGTGGCGCTATCAATTGTATTTTTGGGTCCCATCGACCAATTAGGGTGCTTTAGGGCTTGGTCAAGAGTTGCCACCTTAAGGTCAGAAATCTTTTTTCCTCGAAATGGCCCCCCTGAAGCTGTTATGATGGCTTGAGAAACTGTTTTAGTGTCTCTCCCGTCGAGCAATTGATAAAGTCCGTTATGTTCTGAGTCCACAGGTAAAATTGTCACGCCTCTAGCACGGGCGCGCTCTAATATTAACCTGCCGCCCACAACGACACTTTCCTTGTTCGCTATGGCTAAGCATTTGGTTGATTCTATTGCAGCCAAAGTTGGCTTTAACCCTGCCATTCCAACAATTGCAGCTAATGAAATATCAGAAGTTAGGCTTGCTACTTCCAAAATGCCAGATTGACCCGCCAATACGCAGATGGGGAGACCTGACAATTGAGATTCAAGGACTTCCCTTTTTGAAGCATCTGCAATAGCGACAAATTGGGGCAAAAATTCTTTGGCCTGCTCTGTGAGTAAACTATAGTTTGCACCAGCGGTAAGTGCCACGATATCAAAATGTCCAGGGTTTGCTCGAATGACATCAAGGGTTTGACATCCAATGGACCCGGTAGAGCCTAAAATGGATAGTTTAGCAGCCATTTTTGAGCCTAAAACCAGACAGGAAGCATAAGTAATGCAGTGTATACAAGGGCTGCAGCTAAAAGTCCATCCATACGATCAAGTATACCGCCATGACCTGGAATGATATGACCTGAATCCTTCACGCCACAATAGCGTTTAGCCCATGACTCGAGGAGATCACCGCCATGAACACTCACACATATAAGCAATATTAATGGCAATGAAATGTGAAATGTTTCGTGAGCTTGTGTGATTTGGAAGATTTCACTCACCAGCACACCCCCCAGAATGCCACCCAAAAAGCCAGACCAAGTTTTATTTGGGCTTATCTTTGGTGCCAACTTGACTCCGCCCAAGGATCGACCGACAAGATAAGCGGCAATATCTGTGGCCCAAACAATTGAGAAAAACCAAAGCAATTGTGTCGTACTTGAGTGTGTAATCAAATAAGCCAAAGCGCTTAATGACCCGAGTAAATATAAACTCCCAAATCCTACTAATCGCTTTCCGCCGGCAGATTCATAAACGACTCGGTAGCGTGCCATTTGGAAAAATTCATAAAAGCTAAGTGCACTGATCAGAGCTAAAACAACACTCCTGACCCATATGGGCAGAAATATTATAGCCACAACAATGGGAATCATTACGAGTAATGCTAACGTACGTGTAATTAAGTTACGTGACATGAACCGATACTCCTCCAAACCGACGCTCTCTTCTTGCATAATCTTCCAACGCATTTGCAAATGTTTCCCTTGTAAAATCTGGCCACAAATTCTGTGTAAAATACAGCTCAGTGTAGGCCAATTGCCAACATAAAAAATTACTAATTCGATATTCTCCGCTAGTACGAATCAACAAATCAGGATCAGGAATTCCTGCGGTATCCAGATGGTCTGATATCAAGGATTCATTAATATCCCCAACTTTAAGTCTCTTTTCCTGAACTTGCAGAGAAATCTCTTTACATACACGCATAATTTCATCTCTCCCGCCATAACTAATAGCCATTATCAAAGTCATTTTAGTTTGTTGGGACGTCTTTTCTTCAGCAATATGAATCATTTCTTGAACGTCTGGGGCAAGACGCTGCCTATCTCCGATGATGCGCAAGCGAATGTTATTTTCAACAAGTTTGCTGACTTGCACTTTTAAATAATGACGTAATAAATCCATGAGTTCAGAAACTTCATGAGCAGGGCGGGCCCAGTTTTCTGAAGAAAATGCAAAGAGCGTTAAATACTCTATCCCTATTTCGCTTGCAAACTTCACGGCATTATAGGCGGCATCGGCGCCTTTTTGATGGCCGTAAATTGCTGGCTTTCCTACCAATTTTGCCCATCTTGAGTTGCCATCCATGATAATCGCAACATGTTGAGGGAGCGTATGTTTAGGAAGAATATGGGAAGGAAGGGAGGAATGACGCGCTTTCCTCCATAGGGTTCCAAAAAATTGACAGAGTTTTTGCATTAAGGTCAATTGAAGCCTAGGGATATAATAGGTTGAATGGCGTCTTACTAGACATGCATGATATCCTTTTCTTTCTGAGCCAGCAGGTCATCAATTTTTTTTACGAATACATCAGTAAGCTTTTGTATTTCATCCCCTTGCCGACGCTCATCATCTTCAGAGATATCGCCATCTTTTTTTAATTGTTTAATAGCATCCATTCCATCTCGGCGTACATTGCGCACAGAAACCTTTGCATGTTCAGAAAATTTAGCCGCAATTTTTGTAAGCTCACGGCGCCGTTCTTCATTTAAATCTGGCAAAGGTACACGCACAATTTGGCCATCAATCATGGGGTTTAGACCCATATTGGCATCACGGATAGCTTTTTCAACGCCCCTTACGAGACCCGTATCCCATACTTGTATGGTCAAAAGACGAGCTTCAGGAGCACTGACAGTTCCAACCTGAGTCATGGGCATCATGGATCCATAAGCTTCCACCATCAGAGGCTCAAGCAAGCTTGTGGCAGCGCGACCGGTTCTTAACCCAGTGAACTCTTTATGGAGCGTGTCAATGACACCATTCATGCGGCGGGTTAAATCTGTATTTAAAGCTGCTAACATAATGACCTCTTTGAAATTCTATGAATGCACTAATGTATAATGCCCGCTCCCAGAAACCACGTCAACCAGGGCGCCAGGTGTTTGAATTGAAAAAACGGCGATGGGAATGTTGTTTTCTTTAGCCAGTGAAAAGGCTGCCATGTCCATAACTTTAAGATCGTTTTTCAAAACGTCCTTGTAAGTAACACTGGTGTATCGGGTTGCATCAGGGTGAATACGAGGATCGGCGGAGTAGATGCCATCCACTTTAGTTCCCTTAAGTAGCAAGTCACACTCCATCTCTGAGGCCCTCAAAGCTGCTGCGGTATCCGTTGTAAAGTAAGGATTACCTGTTCCTGCAGCAAAAATGACAATACGGCCTCTCTCCAGATGACGAATGGCGCGACGGCGAATGTACGGCTCACAAATAAGCGGAGCTGGAATTGCGGACAGAACTCTAGTGGGGAGATCCATAGACTCTAAGGTGCTTTGAAGAGCCAAGGCGTTTATTAGAGTCGCCAACATGCCCATATGATCGCCTGTGGTTCGCTCAATTCCTTGATCTGCACCCGAAACGCCACGAAAGATGTTACCTCCACCTACAACAAGGCAAATTTGTACGCCTAGTTGGGCAACTTGCTGGATTTCACCTGAAATACGTTTAATAGTGGCTGCATCAATTCCCGAAGGGCTGCCCCCAGTTAAAACTTCGCCTGAGAGTTTCAGCAAAACACGCCGATATTGAACCATGTATGCATTCTCCCCATATGAGCAGATAAAAGGTAAGCAGGCCCCCGGTCAAGGAGAGCCTGCTTAGTGTTTGTTACTTACCGAGTTGAGCGGCAACTTCATCCGCAAAGTTTGACTCAGCCTTTTCAATGCCTTCACCCAGAGTATAAGCGGTAAAAGCTGTCATTTTAATAGGATGGCCCAATGCTTTGGCCTCATCTTCAATGACCTGGGAGACCTTTTTGGAAGGATCCATAACAAATCCTTGTTCCAAAAATACGACCTCTTCGTAAAACTT
>CANLAL010000044.1 GCA_947488045.1 Alphaproteobacteria bacterium | reverse complement strand
TGCGTACCGTTAAAATCATAGGCGCTAAGTGGCTCGATATCCAAAACACGATCTTCACCGAAAGACACTTGCTTTCCTTTGGATTGATCAGAAGCCAAAGCAACAATGCAACCGACTGGAAAATTGCGTTCTGCAAGTATTTGCAATACCTGACGGCCAACTGCGCCCGTGGCCCCTACAACAGCAATTTTGAATGTCATAACAATCTTTTCCTTACAACGTTTGGCGGTTTTCTTAGCTGAGCAATCAAGCTATAATTTATGCACGCTATTGTATTTTTTTTAGAAAAGCAATGATGGCGTTTTATTAGAATCCATCAAGCGTCTGGTCAATATGGTTTTTTTATGGCACCCTCTTAGTGAAGTTTATCGTTTTTATCCAGGGGGATTTAAAAGTGAAATTAAACAATTCAACTTTCTTTGCCGAACTCATTGGTACGCTTGTTTTGGTTTTTTCGGGCTGTGGTGCTGTTATTTTTTGTGGATCCTCTTTCACAATTATCAGTATAGCCTTAGCTTTTGGCCTCAGTTTGATGACTATGATTTATATATTAGGTCCCATTTCAGGCTGCCACCTCAATCCCGCCGTTTCTTTTGCATATTTTTTGAGAGGAAAAATCAGCTTTGTAACCTTTACAGGCTATACCGTAGCTCAATTCATTGGCGCTGCTATTGCTGGAGCCTTATTATTAACAATTTGCTCTTTTCATACCAATGGTTTTGATGTGCATGCCATTTCTCACTATGCCTTTGCTGTTAATGGGTATGGTATTCACTCTCCCGCACAATTCGGGCTCGTGAGTTGTTTTTTAATGGAAACAATCCTCACATCTGTGTTTATTTGGATCATTCTTGGAACAGGTCATGCTTCTTTCCCTCGTGGCCTTGAGGGTCTAGTCATTGGGTTTTCCCTCATCATGATACATCTCATAGGTACTCAGGTGACGGGCACATCCGTAAATCCAGCAAGAAGTTTTGGCGTAGCCCTTTACAAGGGGGGAGAAGCTTTGCATCAATTATGGTTGTTTGTTGCAGCACCTCTCGCAGGTAGTGTTGTTGCTGTTATTTTAGATTTAGCGATTGGAAAAAAATAAACTTACGAGTAGGTCACTCTCTTTTCTAAATTTTAAGAAGTAAGTGTGTTAGCATCACAAAGAATTTACCAAATATATATCTATGGAAGCCCTTTATGAAACTGCTTACTTGCAATAGTAATATTCCTCTAGCCGAGAAAATTTCCAGGCACCTTGAGTTACCGCTTACCCAGGCCACCATACGCCATTTTAGTGATATGGAAATTTTTGTAGAAATTCATGAAAACGTTCGGGGAGAGGATGTTTTTGTCTTGCAGTCCACTGGCTGCCCTGCCAATGACAGTTTAATGGAACTTCTGATTACCATTGATGCCCTCAAGCGGGGATCCGCTCGCCGCATTACAGCTGTCATACCTTATTTTGGCTACGCACGGCAGGACAGAAAATCAGGTCCACGTACACCTATATCTGCTAAGCTTGTGGCCAATCTCATTACAACGGCTGGGGCTAACCGTGTTTTAACTTTCGATTTACATTCGGGCCAGATTCAGGGATTTTTTGATATTCCCACTGATAATCTTTTTGTACAGCCCGTGTTTTTTCAAGACATCAATGAACGTTTAGATGTGAGTCAATGTGTAGTCGTATCTCCGGATATTGGTGGAGTACTCCGCGCCCGGTCTATGGCTAACCGCATGAAAGTAGATTTAGCCGTTATTGATAAACGTAGGACCCAACCAGGACAATCAGAAGTCATGAATGTTATCGGAGATATCGAAGGAAAAGACTGTATTCTTGTGGATGACATCGTTGACTCAGCAGGAACACTTTGTAATGCCGCTGTAGCACTCATGGAACAGGGCGCAGCAACTGTTAGGGCCTATGCAAGCCATGGCGTTTTTTCTGGCCAAGCCGCAGAGAGAATTGCAAAGTCCCCATTATTGGAAATTGTTGTCAGTGACAGCCTCCAGTTGAACCCTCTAGCGATGAAAAGCAGCAAGATCAGACAACTTTCCTTAGCTTCACTAACAGCCAAGGCCATTCTCTCCATTGCTCAAGAAAAGTCTATCTCCAGTCTATTTGATTAATCTTTAAAAAGTTGTCTGGCCTATAAAATTTAATGATTCTTACCTAAACATACTTCTAAAAATTGAATATTATACGGATTTTTTGCAATTTCATTTTTCTTACCTACCAAGTAATCCAAAGATATTTTTCCCACAAACTTTGCCCAGCTACTCATCCCATGATAAGCGTAATCTCTGCCTTCGTAGAAAAAAGCTTCCTGAGTAAAAACCATATCTTCCATGGCTGCTATTAGCTGCCACATGCGTCGCTCCTTATACTCATGAAATGCATAAAGGGGAACGCTTGTATTCGTAACTTTTACTAAGTTCATAAGAGGTTCGAGAAATCCCAAAGATTTCTTAAGCAAAGGAGTGTCCTTAGCTGCAGCAATAAAGTGTACATCCGTTTGGTCTCGTAAAAGACAACCAATGAAACGATACTTTTTAAAAGTCCACTCTAGATCAGCTAATTGCTCGATACCAATATCGGCATACAGACCACCCATTTGCACAAGGATTTCCTGCCTCGCAATATCAGCAGCGAATGAAAACATCTCGTCTTTTAAAAACTTACGATAATGCCTTCCATTAATAAATTTATCCTCAACTTCACTTATCTCATGCATGATCACAGGCACGTTAAAATTTTGAATTTCTGCAATGGTTTGAGGAATCCATGTTTTATTATTGCACCAAAAATGGTGGCTAAAGGGCTTATTTAAATAATGTTGCAATGACGCATTATAATAACCAATATGCTCTAAAGAAACTTCCTGGGGATTTTTTTCAGAGGTGAGCCATATGCGATGGGTATTCGGCGCAATTAAATATGGGTCACTAGACTGCACAGAAAGTCGAGCTTTTCTAATCTTAGTTTCTTCCTTTTTACGGTTGCGTTTAATAGCATTTATAGGGAACTGGTCAAGAGTACTTTGCGTCACATTGCACAACCCAGCCACTGCATATGCGTAGTCAGGTTGCGGTGTATACAGTTCTCTATAAAGATGCGGGGCTCTAGCATGAATAGAAGCAGACAGCATGAATAACACCATGATGCTCATGGTTTGACAAATACGATACAACATATGGTTTCCTCTTGGCGCCTTTTATCCCGATTTGAACGATGCGCTCCATTTGCTTAAGGATAATGTCCAGAGGGTTAAAGGGAGGTTAATTATAGTTTTTCAGAAAGAAGGAGAGAGTAATTTAATCAATTAAAACTCAATACACTGATCTCTTTCGTTCAGTATGGCAACCCATCCCTCCCCTTAGCTCCCAATTGTCAACCTGGCTGTCTCAATAGATATTGGCTTATCTACCCAAACCCATATAATATTCAACAGTAATGTAAGTAGTCCATCCTGGCATTCCCCATTGACCATTATGCCACGAAGCAAAGCCATGATAGTTAAAGTCACTATCTCTAAATACAAAACCGAGGAGCGATTTGGGTGCTTTCTCTGTCGCCCACGCAAGCCTCCATGCACTTAATGTATTAAGCAGAACAAGAGCGTGACCATCAGGGAGGACTGGGATTTTATTGAGTAGTTCAGGTATCTGAGCACTGAATTTCAATGAGTTTCTCAAGAGATTGGAACCCTTTGGAGCTCCTAAGGCAAAATCATTTAAGTGTTTGTTGCCGGGTCCATTTCCAAGTGTCTGGATCCAATCGTATCTTTTAAAATAGTCCCCAATATCCCTTAACTGCTCAAGGCCAATATCCATGTAAAGCCCCCCATATTGCAGTAGAATTTCTTGACGTGCCAAATTACACGCAACAGCAAAATGTTTCCCTTCTAAAAGACTTTTATAAAGTTTCTTAGTAATAAACATCTCTTCAATTTCCCCGACCTCATGAATGATGACTGGGACATTAAAATTCCTAATGGTTTTAATTGTCTCTGGGATAAGATTTTTATCATTGCACCAAAAATGATGCTCAAAGGGTTTGTCCTTATAAAATTGGAGTGAGTGGTTGTAAAATGCCAATCGATCAGCTGACACCTCCTTAGGAGCATCCGCGGAAGTTAACCAAATACGATGTGTTTGAGGATCAATAATATTGGGGGCATCTGATGAAATAGGCTCATCCCGAGTTTGATAAAAGACTTCTTCATAAGGGAAATGAGCATTTAATAGATGTGAGCACGTGAGATTATAAAAAGCCCCGAGAGCACAAATATACTCCATTTCAGAAACAACTGATTTTTTGTAAGGTATCAATCCTTGGCCTGATGTTACCACATTTTCTGAAGAAATTGACATTTCTCTATATCTATGAAGACCTCTGGCCTCAACAGTTAACCCAATGATATTCGGAAGTGTGCACAGTATCCCAATTAGGGCTATTTTAGTTAGATGCTTAGTGAAAAAATTAACTGCTACTTTTCTACATGATGAAACACATAGGGAAGATAGCACTGAATGTCCAAACTCGTAATAATCTTGCTTGATCACTGGATCCCCTCCATTAAATATGTAACCGTTACATTTTTAACCAAATGCATCCAACTCCGCATCCCATGATAACGATAGTCATCCCCTTCGTAAAAAAATGCCTCCGTTGCAAGCGTCTTATTTTCTATGGCCTCAATAAACTGCCATATTCTTCTTTCTATAAAACCATGTACTTCATAAAAAGGCATGGAAATGCCAGATTGCTCTAGAGATTTGACAACTGGCTCGATAAGTGAAATAGCTTGTGAGAAAAATTTTGAGCCCTTGGCTGCTGCAAAAAAATGGATATCAACACGTGGCTCATGTATACATAAGACTCTTTCATATTTTTTAAAGAACCACTCAAGATCTTCTAATTGCTCAAGTCCAATATCGGCATAAAGCCCCCCAAATTGCAGAATGATTTCCTGCCTCGCCAGGTTTCCTGCAAAAGCAAACATTTCATCTTGCATAAATTTTTCATATAATTTTCTCGTTACAAATTTCTCCGCAACCTCTTTAAGTTCATGAACCTCTACAGGAACATTAAAATTACTGATTGCTTGAATTGTTTTGGGGATTAGCGTTTTATCATTACACCAGAAATAATGTTTAAAGGGTTTTCCAGCGTAAAATTGGAGTGAGCTATTATAATACCTCAACTGCTCCTCAGGAGCCTCCTTAGGATTCAAAAGTGATGTCAGCCAAATACGATGTGTTCGGGGATTAATTAAGTAATCTGCATGCGCTTCTATAGATTCCCAAGCCTGCTGTTTCATCCGCATTTCCAAGGTGCGATTTCTAATAATATCATTAACAGGAAAGTTTTTGATTGCATCACACGGAACACCATGCAATCGCCCTATAGCACAAACATACACGTATTCTTTCGGAATCGGCTTTTCAACTTTCACTAAGTCGACATTGGCCGTGGAAGTTTTAAGAAGGGATTGTTCAATAACAATACCCTCAAGAGCAGATGCTTTCTCTACAATAGGAGCATTCTCTAAAATAAACTGATCTACTTTTACATTTCGATTGTTATGAGTTTCCTTTTCTATTGGAGCGTTATCTCTGTATTGATGTTGCCCTCTCGAGTGTAAACTCGCACTTCCTACACATGAAAAAAAAACTATTGCCAACAACGCGTTATATTTTTTATCATACATTCTCATATACCTCCCACTTAATGTTTCTTTAAGTGCCCTTCCCGTTATGTTTTTTGTTAATAGAGTTAATGTTTTTAAAACCGAACCATATTTAATTTAGATGAGTTTTTTAGAGTTTTGACGAGTATGCTTCATTGAAGGCATCTCTAGCTTAGAATCAGACTCTTCTTTGCCAACATTAATATAATAATCGACAGTAACAAACGCAGCCCATCCAGCCGTTCCCCACTGACCGTTATGCCATGAAGAAAGCCCATGATAATTAAAGTCAGAGTCTTTATATACAAACCCAAGCTTTGTTTTAGATGCACTTTCTGTGGCCCAAACCACTTGCCATGCATGAAGCGTATTTAGTAAAACAAGTGTATGGCCATTAGGAAAAACAGGAAGCTTACTTAACATTTGAGGTATTTTAGAACTAAAATTTAGTGCTCTTTTCAAAAAAGCAGAACCTTTTGGAGCTCCTAAAGCAAAGTCATTTAAGCCAACTTTATTGTAACCATTTCCAAGTGTCTGGATCCAATCGTATCTTTTAAAATAGTCCCCAATATCTCTTAACTGCTCAAGGCCAATATCCATGTAAAGCCCCCCATATTGCAGTAGAATTTCTTGACGTGCCAAATTACACGCAACAGCAAAATGTTTCCCTTCTAAAAGACTTTTATAAAGTTTCTTAGTAATAAACATCTCTTCAATTTCGCCGACCTCATGAATGATGACTGGGACATTAAAATTCCTAATGGTTTTAATTGTCTCTGGGATAAGATTTTTATCATTACACCAAAAATGATGCTCAAAGGGTTTGTCCTTATAAAATTGGAGTGAGTGGTTGTAAAATGCCAATCGATCAGCTGACACCTCCTTAGTAGCATCAGCGGAAGTTAACCAAATACGATGTGTTTGAGGATCAATAATATTGGGGGCATCTGATGAAATAGGCTCATCCCGAGTTTGATAAAAGACTTCTTCATAAGGTTTGTGAGCACGGGAGAGCTCAATACCTGTGAGATTGTAAAGTGCTCCAAGTGCTGAAAGATACTCTCTTTCATTAACAAAAGGTTTTTCTCTTTGTTCACTTAATTGAGTTGATATTGGTAGACTTTCTGAAGAAATTGGACTTTCTCGATATCCATGTTGCCCTCTAGCCTTTAGTGCTGGCGAAATGATATTGAACAATACCAATCCAACCAAAAAAAGCTTCGATTTATTCACTTGCATATTAGCCACCCTTTTCCTTTATTCTTTTTTGCTTTAATTAAATTCTGTTTTAATAGCTTCACATCGAGAGACGCTCAAAAACAGGGACTCTTCACAATCTAAAAATTCACATTACTTAAATTATTTTCTTCTTCTAAGAGATAATCCAATGATAGTTTTTCTTGCATCCCATCCCATGTGCGCATTCCATGATATTTATAATCTCGACCCTCATAAAACATGAGATCTGTAAAGGTAGTCATATTTTTTACAGCTGCCACAAGTTGCCAAGACCTTATGGACAGATAACCATGAATGCCCGCAGCAGTAATTGAAATTGGGGTGGATTTAATTAGACGCATAACTGGCAAAATAATTTTTAAACCTTCTTTGAAAAAGTCAGAGTTCTTTTCTGAAGCAAGAAAATGATTGTCAAGCCAAGAATTGTGTACGCAAATAATTTTATTACTTTTTTTAAATACCCACTCTAGATCAGTAAGTTGTTCAATTCCTATGTCAGCATATAGCCCCCCATGTTGCACAAGAATTTCTCTTCTGGCTAAATTCGACGCGAAAGCAAACATTTTATATTTAATTAGTTTCTGAAAAATACTTTTAGTTATAAAAATTTCAATAACTTCAGCGATTTCATGAATAATAACTGGAACATTAAAACTTTTGATTATCTCAATAGTTTGAGGTATTAATGTTCTGTCATTACACCAAAAATGATGCTCAAAATCCTTCCCTAAATAGTGTTGTAGTGAGCTATTGTAATAACCCAGCTGCACCAAAGGGACTTCCTTAGGAGTATCAGAAGAAGTCAACCACATGCGATGGGTCTTAGTGGGAATCAAATAGGGCATATCGATAGAAATTGACTCTTGAGCAGCTTTTACCCTCTCCCTCTCAAGGATATCATTACGTTCTAAATTAATGATAGGCAAACGTGCAATCTTATCACATGTTACATTGTAAAGTACCCCTATTTCACAAACATACGGAGGTAAGACACAGTCATATTCATAACAGTACTGCCCCAAAATTTGGGTTGGCCCCATAACGCCTGCTAACAATAGCGCAATAAAAGAGTTTCGAGTACTTATCACTTTAACAGCCTCACAATAGTCATCCATTATTTAAGCGTATAAATTTTCTCATTGCACAAAGAATGGCATATTTTTTTTTAAAAACCCTTAATTCTAGAAAAATGACAGTTTTTAAAACTCCCTAAAGTGCAAACGGCATTTATATCAGCCTGTAGGACAAGGCTTCTGCAACATGATGTCGCTCGATTCTTGGATTATCATCCATATCTGCTAGGGTACGGGCGACCCGCTTTACCCGTTGATAGCCCCGTGCCGACAGATCCATTTGGCTTGCTGCATTTTGTAAAAGTGATTTGGCTTCTTCGCTCATAAGCGCATGAATATCCATTTGAGCAGCGGTCAGGTGTCCGTTGAGCACACCCTGACGGGCCAGTTGAATCTGTTGAAGGTGTGCAATAGTTTGGGCCGTATGCACAGATCTAGGGGCTTGTGGACCTGTCTCAAGCTGACTGATGTCAACAGGCTTTACCTCAACAAACACATCAAAACGATCTATTAATGGTCCTGAGAGGCGATTGGTATACTCACGGCCACATAAGGGAGCCCGGCTGCACTGACGCTTGAGATTTCCCAGATAACCACACCTACAGGGATTCATAGCGGCCACCAGATGGAATTGCGCCGGGTATGTCACATTCGCATGAACACGAGCAATGGTGATATCACCATTTTCCAAAGGTTGCCTAAGTGCTTCCAGAGCCGTCCGTTGAAATTCTGGCAACTCATCAAGAAAAAGAACGCCATGATGGGCTAGTGAAATTTCACCTGGCTTGGCACGACTTCCCCCACCCACCAAGGCGGGTTGAGAGCAAGAATGATGGGGAGCACGATAGGGCCGTGTCCGCATTAGCCGCCCCTCCTTAAGTGTCCCAGCGAGGCTATGGATCATAGTCACCTCAAGTGCTTCCTGGGGGGCAAGGGGCGGCAATAATTGTGCAAGACGAGCAGCAAGCATGGATTTTCCAGACCCAGGTGGACCGGACAACAAAAGATTATGGCGACCAACAGCAGAGATCAGTAGGGCTCTTTTCGCCACCTCTTGTCCTTTAACATCCGATAAATCGCCACAAGCAACTTCATTGGGTGCATTATCTAAAAGGGGTTCCGGTCTACTTAAAATATGCTGCCCCTTAAAGTGATGTATGAGACTAAGCAAATCAGTGGGGGCAATAATTTCAATGCCCTTGGCCCAAGCTGCTTCACCCCCACTAGGGGCCGGGCAAATAAGGCCTAAGTCTGATTCTAAGCAATGGAGGGCCGTAGCCAAGGTACCTGACGTGGAAACCAAAGCACCATCCAAAGCCACCTCCCCCAAAGCCACGTAATGCTGACACTCTTCAACGGGAAGAACATGCATGGCACACAAGATCCCGATCACAATGGGTAAATCGTAATGGCTACCTTCTTTCACTTGGTCGGCGGGTGATAAGTTGACAGTAATGCGCTGTGCGGGAAGGGCCAACCCAATGGCTGTAAGTGCTGAACGAATGCGCTCTCGAGATTCAGCGATAGACTTGTCTGGCAATCCCACAACAGTAAAATTTGGCATTCCATGGGCAATTTGAACTTGCACATCAATGGGCAAAACTTTGAGGCCCAAAAAAGCCACTGTCTTAACACGTGCCACCATACGCCTGCTCCTGTCCGTTGATTGAAACCGGTACTAGTCTATCCAGAGGTCAGGGCTTAGGCCAAGCGCACTTACGGAAACGTAGACATGTAAAAGTTACAACGCAGAAGGATCCTGCAAAATCTTACGCAAGAAATGACAATCTCTACCATAAAGCCATTTTTCTATAGTGCCCACGCATACATAGCCATTTTTTTCATAAAAGGGCTTGGCTTGAAAATCATAAGTATCCAACTGAATAAAAGTACATCCTTTGGATAACGCATAGGTATCGAGTGCTCGGAGCAATTGAGATCCTAATCCCTGACCCCGATAATCTTTAGAAACCCATGCCCAGTTTATCCGCAAATGATCATATAAAATAAACCCAGCAATTCCACCGACAGTATTCTGGTTTTCGTCCCTTACATACATTGTGTAATTTTGACACCGCACTGGACCAAAGTATGGAGAGTTGTATGTACGTACGCCTTGAATCAACACCTCTAAAACTTCAGGATTTTCTTGGTCCTCTATGGTCACATTGAAAATTTTTGTCATTGTCTTTACAGGGTCCTTATTTTGGGTCGGGATGAATTGTCATAATCCTCTATCAATTTATGTTTGATGTGGCTCGATTTATTTTTTAAATGCTGCAATGGGAACTTTTTCCATCAACCGTTTTTGACTTTACCGAAGAATAGCTATCGCAGCCAATAGTGTTTTTAGCAATAAGGGTATGTGAAAATTGCAATCAATCGCCTTTGTGTTTAACGTACAATAGGGGGATACGTGTTGTACCTTTATTTTTTAGAAAACAGATGTTTAGAAAGGGAAGGTGTCAGTCATTGATATTTGGCAATGGTGAAAGGGAATGATTACGCTCCAGACTTCTCCACAGCGTAACCACCCATTACAATACAGCCTGTTATTGACTGGCAGACGTGATTGCTTTTCTCAAACGGCGATCTAGTAGAGCACTAAAGGATTCAAGTCCTCGATAATCTTCATATACCTTATCCGCCACCACAAAAGTTGGCGTGCTATTGATGTTCAGCTGGCGAGCAATTTTCTTTGATTGCTCTATAAAATGTACCAACTCCTGAGGACCTTCTTGCGCGATTTTAGAAAGGCTCTCAATCGCTGCAGCGTCAATACGTCCCGGATGGTTTAAATACGAATTCAACCAAAGAGAGAAGGTCCCATTTACCATGGCTGCCAAGGCCTGCTCACTAAGTTTTTGTGAGCCTTCCCCCAAATATGGAATATTCTTGAGAACGAACTTTACATCGTCATTCTGCCCTACATAAGCAACAAGGTCGCTTAATAGCGTATGACACTGAGCACATTGGGGGTCAGCAAATACAACCACAGTATGAGCTGCCTTTTCATTGCCAATCAAGGGGTAACCCTTTTCTTCATAAACCAGCTCATGATGTTGCCTGGCTCGGTCATTTTGCTTTTTATGCCTGCTCATTTCTCGATGAGGTTTTTTAGCCCGCGCTAAAGCCTCATCCAGTAACTCTGGGTGTTTTTTGAGCGCATGATAAATATCTTCAGCTTTAAGGCCTGTATTAAGCGCCTCACATTCAATGGCAGGCAGTGTGAGGACAGCCAAAAGAAGAAGATGAGATTTGTTGGTTTTCATGAGGGGATCCTTTCTCTTTTATGTTTATCTGTGTATTAAGGATATCCTGAACCCGCATTCTTTGTACACTCTTCTCAGGTAAAATTTTCAAAGCTCTCTTAGCCTGGGAAATCCCCAATTGTATATCTCCCGCGAGAAGGGCCTTTTCGCTCAAACACCATGCCAGTTTACCCATATCATTTTGCTTACCATAAACAACTGCTAAAAAATGCCATGCCATGGGGTATTCTTGACTTTTTTCCACAACAGATTCTAATAAATGAACTGCCTCAGCAAGGGATATTGCGTCTCCAGCTTCAATAAGAGCATGGGCAGCATTAATAGCAAGTGTGGGTGAAGCAGGCTTGAGTGAAATGGCTTTTCGATAATAAGGTAGAGATTGCTTTATTTTTCCTGTCTCAAAGTTTATCTGGCCCATAAGCTCATT
>CANLAL010000043.1 GCA_947488045.1 Alphaproteobacteria bacterium | reverse complement strand
GTCACGATACTTCCCGATTCCACCAAAGAAAGTATCACGTAAAATTTTCCAAAAAAACCCGCCAGAGGGGGAATACCCGCCATTGAAAATAAAATCAAAGCAATAACAGCAGCCATTAAAGGATGCTCTTGATTCAGTCCTCTGAGATCCGCAATGGATTGTACTGATCTACCTTCTCTTTTAAGGCAAAGAAGGCATGTAAATAGGGCAATAGTCATCAAAAAATAGACCCCAAGATAAAAGAGGGCCCCTTGAACGCCTATGGTACTATGGGCAATGAGCCCCAACAAAATAAAACCCACATGTGAAATAGAACTATAAGCAACTAGGCGCTTTAGTTGTGCTTGGTAAACTCCCGCAATGCTTCCAAAAAAGCATGAAGCTATGGAAAGAATGATTAAGGGACCTGAAAATGTTGTGGCCAAGGGTGCAAATGGCCCTAAAATAAGCCTGTAAACCATTAATACAGCCGCAAGTTTTGGAAGTGCCGCAAAAAAACCAGTCAAAGGCATGGGAATACCCTCATACACATCTGGTGTCCACATGTGAAAAGGAACGGCTGAAATCTTAAATGCAAGACCACTCAAAATTAGGACAGCAGCAAATTGTAATCCAAGGGAAATTGGCATATCCTTATGCTGGCGCAGGGCATCAAATATAGCATCAAAATTTGTACTCCCCAAATATCCATAAATAAGGGAAAAGCCATAAAGTAAAACAGCAGAAGACAGTGAGCCTAGAACAAAGTATTTCATGGCAGCTTCATTAGATCTCATGTCATCTTTTGCAAAAGCAGTCATCACATAAATTGAAAGGCTTTGAAGCTCTACTCCTAAAAAGAGACTCATTAAATCCTGACTACTGACCATGATTAACATACCCACCACGGCAAAAAGAATGAGTATGGGAAACTCAGGTTTGAGAAGTGAAGCACGCTCAAGATGAGGAAGCAGCATCACAAGCGTAACAATGGCAGCAAAAAGTACAAATGCTTTGGAAAAGGTTACATATGGATCGGTACTGAGCATAGCGTGAAAAACAACAGCATCCCCCCCTTTGGTAAGCAAGGTGGAAATTGCCGCCAAAGCACAAGCCATAATTGCAACACCTACTGCTTGTGTTGCATGAAGCGAGACATGATCTGCTTTTGTAAAAGCAGAATAAATAATCAATGAAAGAGCACTAAATATGAGAATGCATTCGGGAAGAATACACATGAACTCATGAAAACCTGGGGTCATGGTCTATTCCTTTCCTTGAGGGGCAGTCAATTGCGTAATCAAGGGCATTGATCCGTAGTCCTTTAAAGTAACCTGTACAACGGATACGCTCATATTAAGCAATGGCTTTGGATAAATACCTAAATAAAGAATCAATACAGCCAATGGAATCAGAACCACTTTCTCGCGCATAGATAAATCTTCAATAGATATGAGATCTGCATTAAGCATCTTTCCAAAAATAATACGTCGGGTGAGATAAAGCATATATACCGCCCCCAGTACCATTGACGAGGCAAGTAATAAGGTCATCCATCCATTTTTTTCCATAGTTCCCATCAACACCATAAACTCCGCAATGAAGCCACTGGTTCCAGGAAGGCCAATGGACGCCATCACAAAAAGTACAAATAAAATGCTATATTTTGGCATACGCGATGCAAGGCCCGAATAAAATGCAATCTCGCGGGTATGCATACGATCATAAATCACACCTACACATAAAAAGAGTGCGCTTGAGATCAGCCCATGACTAATCATTTGAGCCATCGCACCTTGAAGGCCATGGCTGTTAAACGTAAAAATCCCCATAGTCACAAAGCTCATATGAGCAATAGAAGAGTAAGCAATCAATTTTTTAATGTCCTCTTGTACCAAAGCCACTAGAGAAGTATAAACCACAGCAATAAGGCTTAAAGTATACACTAAAGGAGCAAACAATTGGCTTGCCTCAGGAAACATAGGTAGAAGAAAACGAATGAAACCATAGCCACCCATTTTTAATAGAACGCCTGCTAAAATGACTGAACCTGCTGTAGGTGCCTCCACATGGGCATCAGGAAGCCACGTATGCACTGGCCACATGGGCATCTTTACCGCAAATGAGATAAAGAAAGCCAGCCACAGCCAAATTTGCCAAGTTCGAGAGAATGTACTTCCCGTAATATCAAGCATATTACTTGAACCAATTTCACTCATCATCGCCATAATGGCAATAAGCATGAACACAGAACCAGCAAGGGTATAGAGAAAGAATTTAAAGGCTGCATAAACACGTCGCTGCCCACCCCATATACCAATGATAAAATACATGGGCAATAAGACAGCTTCAAAGAAAATGTAAAAAATTAGTAAGTCGGTGGCTAGAAAAGTTCCCATGACTAAGGTTTCCAGAGCCAAGAACATTATCATGAAGGCTTTGACCTTCTTTTCAACAGAAGTCCAACTTGCCAAAATACACAACGGTGTCAAAAAACCCGTTAGCATCACAAATGGCAAACTGATACCATCTACACCCAAGGCTAAGGCTGTATGGAATTTTTCCATCCACATGTATCGTTCTGTAAGCTGATATGTAGGTAAATCAATCTTAAATTCGTACCAACATAAAAGTGTAAGTAAAAATGTTGTTACGCTGACCCATAATGCTACACGCTTAGCATTCAAATCCACATGGGGGTGGGATGTGCGCATAAACATAATCGCAAGGGCCCCAAGAAGTGGTAAAAACGTAATGAGTGATAAGATAGGAACATTATCCATGGGAAAGCACCCAATCATTAAACAATTGCCACAAGGTAAAAGCCACCAGTCCCAACAACATGATAACCGCATATTGGCTGATAATCCCCGATTGCAGGCGGCTTGCTTTAAAGGAAGCTTTATCAATGAGACCAGCAGCACCATCAGGAAGATAAGGGTCTATAAGCCCTTGATCTATACTCTTCCAAAAAATCATGCCCATGCACCAGGTGGGGTTAACGATAAAGCGCTCATACAATTCATCAAAATACCATTTATTGTAAAGAAATTGATAGGTACGTGAAAAACGTGCCGCCATTCTTGATGGAATGTCTTCTTGCCAAATGTAAGCCGTTATTGCGCAGACAAAGCCAAAAAGACCGGCCACAAGAGGAAGGACCTGGGCCCATAAAGGCAAATGATGAATCGCCTCATGCACATCATGAATGGGTAGGATAGTAATTCCATTGCCCCAAAATGACGCTCCACTTGTGAATAGTGGGTAAGTCAATCCACCTGCGAAAAGTGACCCTAATGCCAAAATGCATAAGGGCATAATCATCACTAAAGGTGATTCGTGAATATGGGCCATCACACGATCATCTGCACGAGGTGCGCCATGAAAGGTCAAAAACATCAAGCGCCAGGAATAAAGGGCTGTC
Organism: Alphaproteobacteria bacterium; assembly: GCA_947488045.1. Taxonomy (GTDB): domain Bacteria; phylum Pseudomonadota; class Alphaproteobacteria; order 43-37; family 43-37; genus CANLAL01. The sequence goes on along the minus strand of CANLAL010000043.1, from coordinate 8,309 downwards.
AGAGCTGCAGCTAGAATACCTACAGCATAAACTCCCCCCGCAATAGGGAACTGGTTTGCAAAGGTGGACTCTAAAATAAGGTCTTTTGAAAAATAACCTGAAAGCAGTGGAAACCCTGTCAGAGCCAATGTACCTATCCACATGAATCCATAAGTCACGGGAATAAATTTCCAGATTCCGCCCATCTTTTGCATGTCTTGCTCATCGGACATGGCGTGAATCACCGATCCAGCACCTAAAAACAAAAGAGCTTTGAAAAAGGCATGCGTAAATAAATGAAACATTGCTGCATGATAAGCACACATGCCAATGGCAAAAAACATATATCCTAATTGGCTACAGGTTGAATAAGCGATCACCCTCTTAATATCATTTTGCGTCACAGCGACAGTCCCGGCAAACAAAGCCGTTGCAGCCCCAACACAAGCAATAATCATTAAAGCCACTTCGCTTTGTTCTAACAAAGCAGACATACGCACTAACATAAATACGCCCGCTGTTACCATAGTAGCTGCATGTATGAGAGCAGAAACAGGTGTTGGGCCCTCCATAGCATCAGGAAGCCAAACATGGAGCCCCAATTGGGCCGATTTCCCCATAGCGCCACCAAAAAGTAGGAGAGCAATAAGTGTACTGGCTGAAATGTTTAAACCCATAAAGGAATAATGCGCCTGAGCAATCAAATAAAGCTTGGAGAAGATGACATCAAAATCCAAACTCCCCGTAAGCACATATATAAGGAATAGGCCTAAAGCAAAGCTTACATCCCCTACCCTATTGACCACAAAGGCTTTCATCGCTGCAGCATTAGCACTTTCACGTTCGTACCAAAACCCAATAAGCAAATAGGAGGCAAGACCTACCCCTTCCCATCCGAAAAAAAGCTGCATAAGATTGGAAGCCGTCACCAACATCAGCATAAAAAATGTGAACAACCCCAAATATGCCATAAAACGAGGCAGTGATGGATCATGCTGCATATAACCTATTGAATACATATGCACCATAGCTGAAACACTGGTCACCACCACGATCATTAGCGCACTTAATGTATCGAATTTTAAAGCCCAGCTGACCGATAGGGTAGGAGTCGTTAGCCAATCAAATAGGTGGATCACATGATGCTCTCCACCCAAGGCAACATTTTTAAAAATAAATCCGCCACATACCGCAGCTACAAGGAGCATTGTAGTAGAAAGCCATCCCGAATAATGGTCACCCAATCGTTTACCAAAGGCCCCCACAATAAGAAAACTCAAAAGGGGTAAAAAGATCGCAGCATAATAGATCATCACTAAAGCTTACCCTTTCAATACCTGGTTCGTGGTTATATCTACCGTTTTCCGATTCCGGAAGTAAGCCACTAAAATAGCCAGTCCAATGGCTGCTTCAGCCGCGGCAACAGTCAAAATAAAAATAGTAAATACCTGACCTGTCAAATCGCCTAAAAAGTGAGAAAAAGTTACAAAATTAATATTTACAGCCAAAAGCATCAATTCAATGGCCATCAAAATAACGATCACATTTCCCATATTGAGAAATATGCCCACAACACCTATACAAAATAATAAACCCGACAAAATCAGGCAATGATTCATGTCAATCATGGCTAACCCCTTGTCCCGATTTTACTTTAACCATTACCACAGTCTCCTTGGGGTCTCTTCCCACTTGCTCAGAAATAACCTGTGTACGTGAACGAGTACGATCTCTAAGCGTTAGCGTGATTGCTCCTATTATTGCAACAAGGAGGATCAAACCGCTCACCTGAAACAAGAGAAAATAATCCGTGTATAAAATATCCCCTAAACTATGGGCATTGGTGCGGCCTTCAGGCATGGGGTTCGTCAAGCCTTCTTTTGCGAAGGGAGAGGATTGCCATGTGCAAAACAAAAATGTCGTTTCACAAATTAAGACACTCCCGATGAGTCCTGCGACAATTTTTAATGACCCAGAAAGCCCCTCACCAGGCGCTTTAAAATCAACCATCATAACTACGAAGAGGAACAAAACAGCAACAGCCCCTACATAGACGATAATGAGCGTCATAGAAATCAGCTCAGCTCCCAAAAGAATAAAAATCCCAGCTGCATTAAAAAAACTTAATATGAGATATAAAACACTATGTACTGGATTTTTAGCTGAAATGACCATCACAGCAGAAGCTATAAGTATGCTAGCAAAGGCATAAAAGGTAATAAGAGCAATGGGAATTTGAAAAGTCATTATATCCATCCCTACCGATATGGTGCATCTTTTTGAATATTAGCTGCCAAAGCGTCTTCCCATCGATCTCCATTATCAAGGAGCTTTTCTTTTGTATAAAGAAGTTCTTCACGGGTCTCGGTTGCAAACTCAAAATTTGGGCCCAACACAATGGCATCCACCGGGCAGGCTTCCTGGCAGTACCCACAATAAATACATTTGATCATATCGATATCATAACGTGTAGTACGACGGCTTCCATCTTCACGAGGCTCAGATTCAATAGTAATAGCTTGCGCAGGGCACACAGCTTCGCATAATTTACAGGCAATACAACGTTCTTCTCCGTTAGCATAACGACGTAAGGCATGCTCCCCTCGGAAACGAGGGCTGATAAAACCTTTTTCAAATGGATAATTCAAAGTTACCTTTTTCTTAAAGAAATACTTGAGTGTCAACAGCATGCCCCGTAATAGCTCTGCAAGATAAAATGCGCGCATAAATTTCTCGAATTTAGTTTTCATGAAAGGACTCCTGTGCTCATGGAAGCTGTCCAACCAGTCAGTTTAATTACTGTAGCAGTGATAACCAGCCAAAGGAGTGTCAGTGGCAAAAAGACCTTCCATCCTAATCGCATGAGTTGGTCATAACGATAGCGGGGGAATGTGGCACGCACCCATAAAAAGATAAACAAGACAAAAGCGACCTTTGCGGCAAACCATACCACACCGGGGATCATGGAAAAAAATGAACATTGAAATGGTGGCAGCCAACCACCTAAAAACAAAATTGTTGTCAACGCACTCATCAAAATCATGTTGGCATATTCACCTAAGAAAAATAAGGCAAAGGTCATGGATGAGTATTCTACGTTATAGCCTGCAACCAACTCTGCTTCAGCCTCAGGCAAGTCGAAGGGCGCGCGATTGGTTTCAGCTAAAATAGAAATAATAAACACCACGAACATCGGCATTAACGGAATAACAAACCAAATTTTCTTTTGAGCCATAACTACATCTGTAAGATTCAATGACCCCACACACAACAAAACGCAGGCAATGACAACACCAATAGAGACTTCATATGAAATCATTTGTGCCGCAGACCGCAAGGCGCCTAAAAAAGCGTACTTTGAGTTACTGGCCCAACCCGCCATGATAATGCCGTAAACACCTAAAGATGAAATAGCAAATAAATAGAGGACACCCACATTCACATTACTAATCACAAGGCCAGCTCCCACAGGAATAACTGCCCAAGCCACGAGGCTTAAAGTGAAGGTGAGTATAGGTGCCATGATAAAGATAAATGAACTGGCTGCTGTGGGCAAAATGATCTCTTTATGCATTAGCTTTATCGCATCAGCAAAGGGCTGAAATAAACCAAAGGGACCGACCGTGTTAGGGCCCAAACGTAATTGCATGTATCCAATGACTTTACGTTCGAAATAGGTCAAATAAGCAACACAAATTATCAAAGGCAAAACCAGAGCCATGATTTTAAATAGGATGATCAGCAAAGGAAACCCATAAGAGGACCACAAACCCATAAAAAGCTCAGTCATGCACACCTCCAGTTAAATCGCGTACGCAATTAGCCATGGTGACTGAGTGCCGCGCAATCACATTGGTCATATAATAACTTAATGCCTTGGGCTTAAATTTTTGGTCTCCCACCTTAGGTAAGGTTTTTGATACGGTCGACAACGGTCCTGGTTGTGAGATATTTAATAATGAAAATGAAGGATTTTCTATACTTAAGGCAGCTCGCACATCTGACAAATTCACAAAATTTAATCCTGCCCCCACATAATCTGAAAGAGCGCGGATAATTTTCCAGTCATCCTTAGCCTCATGAGGTGGGAAAATAGCTCGGTTTGCCTGCTGCACACGCCCTTCAATGTTAACATAAAGAGCATCCTTTTCTGTATAGGCTGCTCCTGGGAAAATCACATCTGCATGCATAGCACCCACTTCACCATGATGTCCTTGATAAATAACAAAAGGTTTTTCGAGACACGTTTCAGGAAGCTCATCAGCGCCCAATAAGTAGAGCACATCTAATTCACCTTTTTCGGCTTTTGCTAAAATATCTTTGGTTGGAAGTGCGCCATTTTCAGGAATAAATCCCATCAACAATCCACCCATGCGGGAAGCAGCGGAGTGCAGGACATTGAAACCATTCCAACCTTCGCGCACCATATTGTACTGCGCTGCAATGGCTTTAGCCATGGCGTGAAGCTCACCCCCATCTGGCCGTGTTAATGCTTCATTTCCTATAATAATCATAGGATATTTAGCTTTTTTCAAAACTTTTGAAAAGGGGTGTTTACCCTCCAAAATATCGGCTAAAAGGCTTGCTTCATCACCCAAATGATCAAGGGGGAAGGTAGACTCAAAAGGTACGCCCACATGAGCCACTTGAAGTCCATGGCTCAAATAGCGCTTGCGTAGGCGTGCATTGACCAATGGCGCATCCGTACGTAAAGCGCACCCGATGATCAAACATACGTCTGCCTGCTCTTCAATCCCCAACATTCCAGTGTTGAATGTAAAATCGCCTTTGAAAGCTGGGGATACAGGGTAACTCGACCCATCTAATCGGCAGTCATAGTTTGGAATTTTCAACCCTTGAAACAATTTTTTTAGTGTGAACATAGATTCCACGTCCACCAAATCACCTACAAGGGCCGCTATTTTTTCTGGCTTGGAGGCCTTCAACTTTAAGGCAGTCGCCTCAAAAGCTTTTTCCCATGAAACTTCTTCCAGTTGGCCCTTTGCATTTCTCAGATAGGGCCGATCGAGGCGTTGTCGCTTAAGCCCATCGTAACTATAGCGGGACTTATCTGCGAGCCACTCCTCATTGACGGCATCATTTCGAATGGGCAAAATACGCATGACTTCGCCTGTGCGAGAGTCCACACGAATATTAGCGCCTAGAGCATCATGAACATCAATGCTTTCTGTAGAAGTCAACTCCCAGGAACGGCCTTTAAAAGCATAAGGACGAGAAGTAAGGGCGCCCACAGGACAAATATCTACCATATTCCCGGATAGTTCTGACGAAATGGCTTTTTCCACATATGTGCCTATTTCCATATGCTCCCCACGGCCCGTACCACCCAATTCAGGTACACCCGCAATTTCATCGGCAAAACGCACACAACGCGTACAATGGATACACCGTGTCATGTGAGTTTTGATAAGCGGACCAAAGTTCTTATCTGCCACAGCCCGCTTGTTTTCTTCAAACCGGCTCGTTGAAGGCCCATATTGCATAGTGATATCCTGCAAATCACACTCTCCCCCTTGATCGCAAATCGGGCAATCTAAGGGGTGATTGATCAGCAGAAATTCCAACACTCCCTTGCGGGCTTTTTCCACTGAAGGCGTATTGGTATGTACAACCATTCCCTCAACAGCAGGCATAGAACAGCTGGCTACAGGTTTTGGGCTCTTTTCTACTTCAACCAAACACATGCGGCAGTTACCTGCGATGGAGAGTTTAGGATGGTAGCAAAATACAGGCACTTCAACCCCGGCCTGCTCAGCCACCTGAAGAATGGTCATCCCAGGTTCAAACTCAAATTCCTGATTGTTAATGATCATTTTAGGCATGTGCATTTCCTTGAGTATAGGCTGTAATACGTCGTTCAATTTCTGGCCTAAAATGGCGAATAAGACCCTGCACAGGCCAGGCTGCGGCATCCCCTAAGGCACATATCGTATGACCTTCGATTTGACGGCTCACATCAAGCAAGTCATCAATATCAGAAATCTTTGCATTGCCGATGGCCATACGCTCTAAAACGCGCCACATCCACCCTGTCCCTTCACGACAAGGAGTGCATTGACCACAGCTTTCATGCATATAAAATTTAGAAAGCCGGGCAATAGCCTTCACAATGTCAGTGGATCGATCCATCACAATCACTGCTGCCGTTCCCAGACCTGATTGAACAGAACGCAAACTGTCAAAATCCATGGTGACCGTTTCGCAAATCTCTTTTGGCAAAAGGGGAACAGAAGAGCCTCCAGGAATAATAGCAAGCAGATTATCCCAACCGCCCCGAACCCCCCCTGCGTGTTTCTCTATAAGCTCTTTGAGTGGGATGCCCATAGCCTCTTCCACGTTACAGGGCGTATTCACGTGCCCTGAGATGCAGAAAATCTTAGTTCCCGTATTGTTAGCCTTGCCAATCCCTGCAAACCACGCGCCCGAACGTCTGAGGATGGTTGGAACAACAGCGATGGTTTCCACGTTATTGATAATGGTCGGATAACCCCACAGTCCCATAACCGCAGGAAAAGGTGGTTTCAGACGCGGTTGCCCCTTACGGCCTTCTAAACTTTCCAGCAAAGCCGTTTCTTCACCACAAATATACGCCCCTGCCCCGCGATGAACATAAAGATCAAAATCCCAGCCGGATCCAGCTGCATTTTTTCCCAAAAGGCCCGCCGCATATGCCTCATCGATGGCTTGTTGCAAGCGTTCTGCTTCTCTATAAAACTCACCACGCACATAAATATAGCCCACATGCGCGCTGATGGCAAAAGCTGAAAGCAAACATCCCTCGATAAGCTTTTGTGGTTCATGCCGCAAAATATCTCTGTCTTTACATGTGCCTGGCTCACTCTCATCGGCATTCACCACCAGATAACGAGGCCGATCATCCACGGGAGGCATAAACGACCATTTTAACCCCGTAGGAAAACCGGCTCCCCCACGGCCACGTAGCCCAGAATCCTTAACCTCTTGAATAATCCATGCATGACCCTTTTTAATGAGCTGGGCTGTTTTATCCCAATCCCCTCGCTTTTGCGCTTGAGATAGATTCCAGCTTTCTTGACCATGCAGGTTAGAAAAAATACGATCCTTGGGATCCAGCATCGCTTATTCCCCCTTCCGATAGGGGTTACTCATCCGACCCAAAGCCGAACCTGTTTTCACAGTTTTACCCGCCGTTAAATTCTCAAGAATCCCGTCAAACGCCTCAACGGAAAGATCTTCATAAAAATCATCGTTAATTTGTACCATTGGCGCATTGACGCAGGCCCCTAAGCACTCCACTTCAACGACTGTAAACACGCCGTCCGGAGTCGTCTGACCCTTCTCCACACCTAATTTCCTGCGGCAGAGATCCATTAAATCTCCCGATCCTCGTAGCCAACAAGGTGTAGTGGTGCATACCTGCACAAGATGCTTACCCACAGGCTTAAGATTAAACATGGTATAGAAGGTCGCGACTTCATAAACCCGAATTTCAGGCATCTCAAGATATTCCGCCACATAGCGCATAGCTGACTGTGGCAACCACCCCCCAGATTGCCGTTGGGCCAAATCCAATAAGGGAAGCACAGCGCTAGCTTGACGCCCCTTTGGATAACGCGCAACGATCTGTTTGGCCAAAGTGCTGTTGGCTTTTGAAAATAAAAAGGGTTCAGTCTCTTGTTCAACCATTAGCGATCAATCTCACCAAAAACAATGTCCATGGATCCGATAATAGACACCACATCCGCAATCATATGCCCTTTGGACATAAACTCTAAACCCTGCAAAAAGGCAAAGCCAGGGGCACGGATTTTACACCGATAAGGCTTATTAGATCCGTCTGAAATTAAATACACACCAAACTCTCCCTTGGGCGCCTCTACCGCAGCATAGCACTCTCCAGCCGGAACATGGTAACCTTCTGTATAGAGCTTAAAGTGATGGATCAAAGCTTCCATAGATTGCTTCATATCCGCACGCTTCGGTGGGCTAATTTTTCCATCCACACTGCTGACTGGGCCTTCAGGCATTTGTGCCAAGCACTGCTTCATTATCTTAATGCTTTCCCGCATCTCTAACATACGGATGAGATAGCGATCATAACAATCACCATTTTTCCCAACAGGAATATCAAATTCCATGTGTTCATAGACTTCATAAGGCTGAGATTTACGCAAATCCCATGCAAACCCAGATCCTCTCAGCATAGGGCCACTAAAACCCCACTCCAAGGCTTGCTCAGGGCTTACAACCCCAATGTCTACTGTTCGTTGTTTGAAAATTCTGTTGTCATTGAGGAGCGTTTCCATATCCGTCAAAACAGTCTCAAAATT
>CANLAL010000042.1 GCA_947488045.1 Alphaproteobacteria bacterium | reverse complement strand
CCCCATGGCCTGCAATTGTGCCCTCATATGGGCAATATTCTCAAATGTCCATGTTTTGGGGTGCCCTCCCTGTTGCATGGCTGCATTTTCAGCCGGCAGACCAAATGCATCCCATCCCATGGGATGCAGCACATCATAGCCCTGTGCCCGTTTAAACCGGGTTACAAGATCGCCCATGGCGTAGTTACGCAAATGCCCCACGTGAATCCGCCCTGAAGGATAAGGGAACATCTCCAAGGCATAGAACTTTGGCTTGCGTGCATCTTCACTGCACGCATGCGCTTTGAGTTCATCCCAACGTTTTTGCCATTTTGGCTCGATGGAACGAAAATTATAGGCTGACATTTTAAGGAGCCTTTCTGATTATGCGCCGTTTGGGCTGCTGATCCGTAACCGCCTGGCTTTAGTGAGCACAACGTTTTCTAGATCCATTGCCACCTTACGATCCGTGGGTTGAGAGATCCACTGATTTTTGGAAGCGTTCCATTTTTCGGTAAAAACGGTCACTTTGATTGCATCTGACCTCAAAACACGGTCCAAAATAAAAATGTTAAGCTTGATACGTTCCTGGGGTGTTTTCGGAGACACATACCAATCAGTAATAATCACACCGCCAAAGGGGTCTGCAGAAGCAATAGGCATAAAGGATACAGCTTCCAAGGATGCGTGCCACAAATGTGCATTCACACCAATGCCACCTGAACCCCCTCCCGCTTGCACATCCCGCTTACGATCAGGCGTCCATAGGGTTACATCATCTCCAAAAAGTTTACCATCCGCTTGCTGGCGACGCTCTCTCACAGTCCCTTGCGCTTTAGTTTTTGTGACTTTGGGAGATGAGCATGAGGAAACCATAACCCCCAGCATTAAGCCGATACATATTTTGACGCGATTCATTTGATCTTACTTTCCCTTCAATTCAACGTGTCGATAATGGAGCGGATCAAAGCGTTGGTCAAGCAGGCAGTGCACTGAGTTACATGCTTGAAATTGCTTTGCTTGCTCAAAGCTATGAGAAGAGCCTTCCAAAGAGTGCATGGATATCCATGGGATATCCATGATTTTCCCTTGTCCAGCATGGCTTTGAAGCCAATGGATATCATTTTCATATTTTATTTTTTTTTGCATAGGGTTTCCTTATTTACTGCGGGGTTAGAATGGATATCCATGCACACATTGGATATCCATGACTTTTCAGCGCCGTTCAAAATTTAACAATTGAACATGAGGCATGAGTAAAATTCCATTTTTGTATTTCTAAGGGATACACCCTAGCAAACTGCGCTCACAAATAGCAATTTTTAAAAACCTTCGTTTTTAATTTCTTGAACGCCTGATGTGAAGGCTTTGATGCAGAAAGAGGAGGGTGCATAAGCATGCTTGAAGTCTTGAGTTGAATTTATGCTATTGTCAATTTTTTCAGATAAAAAAAGAGGAAACCATAAGGGTTCCTCTTTTTAATACCCAATAAAGGTCTTCTAACTGGTAGGTTAGAAGGTTACACGTGTACCCAACAAGAATACTGTGCCTTTATTCTGAGACTTATTCGTTCCATCAACGGAATCTGTAATGGAATCATCCTTCATGTCAGCATAGTTCAAGTCACCATAGATGGTCAGACCATCAGCGATGCGCATGTCGGCCGTTAATGAGTAGATGTTTGCCGTTGCTTTTTTACCATCGGTAATATTGCGTTCACCATTTAAGTAACCTGCAGCAATGGAGCAAGGTCCATATGACCAGCCAATAGCAGCATCAAAAACTTTACCGCCATCTTTACCCAAGGCCGCATCAGTGCTCAAGACACCTGTTTTCTTGTTGTCATAGTAACCTACACCAAGATTGAGTCCATAGGCACTCAGCACACCACCCACCATGTAACCTTTGGTGTCTTCATAAGCCGCCCCAGAAGGAACACTTGACTTTGTCTTTGTGGACAAAACGGTTGCACCCGTAAGCGACACATTCAAATCACCGAACTGCTCAGCGAAAGCTAAGCTGTAAGCCTGATGGTTTTGATCAAAGTAAGCCGTTGGCGTGATAGCATTAACCGCTGGTGTTTGACCATTGCTAAAGCTTGACTGGTTACCCAATGGGTTAGCGGCGTTGTTTTGATAAATGTCACCACTATGTGCTGTGTTTGGTGTGAAGCTGGCAGCTGCATGGAAACCCATAACGGTTGGCGTCATCACTGTGACTTTGGTCGCTGTCTGGCTACCGCCGCCGAGGTAAGCACCATAAATCATGTTACCTGTTGAACCAAACTCGGTGAAAGGCTCGTTAAACCGGCTGGACCAGTTGCTTCCGAAACCACCGTCACCACCCATCACAGCACTACCATCGTTGATGGACGTTGTATCTGTACCCCAAAGGTTACCACCTTGGATCACAGCACCACCAAAACCAAGCTCTACGTAGTTCTGACGTACGCGGCTACGGGTTGAGTAATTGTTCTCAGCAAGGCTAGATCCTGTCTGGCCAGTGAAGTTGATGCGGCCTTTATAATCAAGACCGGCTTCTGTCTTACCTGCAAAGGTAAAATCAAGGAAAGAGTCATCTAATGAGAAATTGTATCCTTGGCCTTTACCGGATGGGAAAACACCACTTGAGGCATTGCCCTGAGCATCGCCGCCGGCTGTATTGGCATCCTGTTGAAATAAAGACATATGGAAGGTGGTTGAACCGCCAATAGTTAGCTTAGCTGCCGTTGATACAGGCTCAGCAGGAGCTTCAACAACAGTTTCAGTTTTGGATACTGATTCTGAATATGCGAGATCTTGTGACATAGCAGTTCCTGCACACAATAAGCCGAACGCTGCTGTTCCTCCTAAAAGAATTTTTTTCATTTGTTTTTCCCTATTAAACTAAGTTGTGCTTTTAAAAAATAAGCTTCTTTCATAGACTTAGAATGGCTCGACCTGCAATTCTACTCAATAAAAAAAGGAATGGAGGGGGTTTTTTGGCAAATGTGTTGCATTAGAGCAACAGCTTGGTTGTTGTTTTTATGTAACAAAATGAGAGAAACTAGGCGCTTCGTTTAGCATGCAGACGCATAAGCAATGCTTCCCAATCTCTCCGCCCTAGGTCTGGCTCAAATGCTATCATTTGGTCTCGGGCTCTGCGGCTGACCTCGGGAGATGGGATAATGGGCTTTATTCCGGTAGCCATCATTTTCAACTGCACTTGGGCTGCTTTTTCCAAAAACAGAGCATAAAATAGCGCCTCATGAAGCGTTTTACCCATAGTGATTGCACCATGGCTTTCCATAAGCAAGGCCACTTGTTGGGCACTATTGCTTAAAACACCTTGCTTTTCTAATGCCAAACCATCATAGGGGAAATACCCCACCCGTTCATAGAAAACCATTGAAAATTGGCTATAATTAGCCAAGCCCCCTTCAAGAGAGGCCACTGCAATGACATCAGGAGTATGCGTATGAAGGGCCGCGTGCACATCGGGGCGATCTCGATAGAGCGCTCCATAAAGATTCTGCCCGGTAATATTACAACTGTAAGGACCCGAGATAAATTTTCCCTCAAGACTCAATTTTATAATGTCTTCGGACTTCACTTGGGAAAACAAAGGACCTAAACGTGCAATATAATAACATTCATGATTGATGCGTGAACGCACAGAAATGTGGGTGTAGGTTAGATCGTCCAACCCTAGCATGGCCACCAGATGGTGGGCGGCGACTAGAGACTGAACAAGTTCTGGTTCGTCGTGTTCAAAAAAATCATCTGTAGCTGCACGGGCTGTCATAGCTCACACCTTTCTTTCTAAGACTGCTGCAAAAAATCCATCCATCTGATGCATCAAGGGATTGACATGAAAGACGGACTGACATCCTTCAGGCACAGGCAATCCAATGGTCTGCTCCCATATACTCTCCACAGCCATGAGTTGAAAGTCATCATTAGCAGCTAAAAATATATCAATCTGCTCCTGGTTTTCTTGAGCAAACAAGGAGCAGGTTGCATAAATAAGCCGACCACCAGGCTTAACAGCCACACTGGCTCGCTGGAGAAGGTCTTTTTGTACCCCTACCAGCTCACTTAAAGCCTCTGGCGTGAGCTTCCACTTCATATCTGGGTTACGCCGCCATGTGCCTGACCCTGAGCAAGGGACATCTACTAAAACTCGATCAAACATCTTCACCTGGCGGGAAAGCCAGCGATCCTTAACACTCTCAACCAATCGCCGCGTTACATTATGCACCCCAGCTCGGCGTAGCCGAATGGCTGCCTTATCCAACCGCCCCTGGTAAACATCACAAGCCACAACAGTACCTGCATTTTTCATGGTGGCTGCCATGAGCAAGGTTTTGCCCCCAGCCCCCGCGCATAAGTCTAAAACCCGCTTTCCAGGCTGTGCATCCACCAATAAGGCGACCAATTGCGAAGCTTCATCCTGTACTTCAAACATACCTGGGCCAAACTGCTCCAAGTCATCACGGCCCATGCGCCCTTTCAAGCGTAGCCCATGGGGAGAATAAGGTGTTCTCTCCACGTGGAGCCCTTGTTCCATAAAACGCAACACCCCTTCGTCACGGCTTAATTTCAGGGGATTCACCCGAAAATCAAAAGGAGCTTGAAGGTTCATCGCCGCCATCAAATCATTGGCCTTATCACCATATTGATCGGCCAATTGATCGGAAATCCAGGGGGTGATGCCTTGCGTCAAACAGGGGGGGCAAAACTCAAAAAGCGCCTCTACACCCCGCCGAACAACCTGCCGTTCTTCAAAAGTCAAAGGTGCGGGCGCAAATTGCTCCCCTGAAAAGATAGCCTCAATGGCCTCTAAATCATGGCCCGCACGCATCAAATACAACAACACGGCTGCCCGAGGTCGGTTCACATTTGTACGCCGCTTTAAGACCCACTCATAAAGCCCCCAATAGCGCACCATTTCATAATAATGGGTCGCAATGTGCTTTTTATCCTTACCACCAATATACCGTCTCACTTTAAAGTACCGCTGCAATAGGGCATCTGAAGGTGTGGTTGGATTGCCTTCATAGGCATCTATCAGTTCAATGGTTGCTTGAATATGGGCCTGAGAACGCATGGACTATACTGCCTTTTCGAAAGGTTTAAAACCAAGGGCCACCACATAACTTTCCGCTGAATCTTTACGGCTGGATTTGGGTTTGAAATGAGAAACCTTCTCAAAACGCCCCTTTAAGCGATTCAGCAGAGTTTGCTCAGTCCCGCCTTGAAGAACTTTGGCAACAAAGGCACCGCCTGAAGAAAGCACATCTTCCGCACAATCCAAAGCGGCCTCAAGCAAGGCCATGATTTTCAAATGATCTGTGGGGCCATGGCCTGTGGAAGAGGCTGCCATATCGCTCATCACCACGTGCACTTGACCGCCCAAGGCCGCAAGGACTTGGTCCACAATGGCTTGATCTAAAAAATTACCTTCAATGAGGGTCACACCCGGAATGGGAATGACTGTCAGCAAGTCCACGCCCACCACATGGGCGCCTTCACTGGCCCCCACTCGCTCTTGAACCACTTGCAACCAACCACCAGGTGCACAACCTAAATCCAATACGCGAGCCCCTGGTTTTAAAATTTTGAATTTATCATCAATTTCAGCAAGTTTAAAAGCAGCCCGACTGCGATAGCCTAAACGCTTAGACTCATGCACAAAAGGGTCGTTGAGTTGACGCAACAACCACCGCTGGGAGGATGGCCGATGTTTGCGAGCATTTTTTAATTTCACGGCAGGACGACGGGTTTGCATAAAGCACAGAACTTTCACGTAAGGATTATAGATGTTATATGATGTATTTTTCTGGGAAAATCAAGGATAATGAATGAAAGCTTAACAACTCTCTTACTGGTGATTATTGATTATAAATATTGCTCATTTCCTTCAGTGTATTCATCAGATGCACATAATTTAGTATCTCCTGCATTCCATCAGGATTGGGCACTTTTAGCAGGTCAATGAAACTAAAAATATGATTTTTTCTAAGAAAAAATGTCCAGGTTATGCGTAAGCCCGCATTTTTGCATGGCCTAAAGCACGCCATCACATGAAAAAAACACCTTTAACAAACAGCCTTTTCAAAGGCATCTTCATCAGCTATAGGTGGGCCCAATCAACTTGGAGAGGTGTTCTTATGAAATCAAATCATGTACTAGCTGCGCTCTTTTTTACCTCAAGCATTCTCGTCAATACACTCCCATGCGCACATGGCGCTCCGAAGGAAGACCCCTCAGCAGCACAGGATAGTGCCTCCAGCAAAACATTTCGTATGAGCCAAATCACGGACTACCTTCACACCCCCCCTGCAAACCGGGCTGCGTTTTTAAAGCAGCTGCTCCGCTCACTTTTTCAAATTTATAGAATTGTAGGCCCCCATTTTCAACATGAAGCGCCTTCAACTGCAGAAGGTGGGTTGAGTGTCACATGGACACGCCCAAAATCAACATCACGTTCTTTAAAAGCACCCGCCTCAGCTGAGGAGCAGCAAGCCGCCAAAGATGAGCGCGCAAAAAGAGCCAAATCTGATTTCGATAGGCTCAAGGGTCATTTGGCGAATCCACCTGCAGGCAGCGCAACCCTTTTCGCACCACTCATCAATTTACTGCCTCTCTTTCAGCAGGCTTTTACAGGAATCCTTCCCCTCCCCGCTGGGGCGCAGATACAAATAATACTGGACACTCCTGAGAGCATCACGCTTTTAAACGCTCTTTTAAATAACATTCATTTCGTACTAACAGGTGAAGGGGAGATGATGACCACCCTGCCAGGGATCACCTTTCATCTGCAAGAACCTGAAATGATGGAGGCCCAAGGCGCTGCAGATGTAGAAGGAGAGACTCATGGACACGCACCCACATTCACGGTTATCGGCAGGCCTCCAGTTCCAGAAACACCCGCAACTAACCTCCCCCAAGACTCAGCGGATGACACGGCAGAACTTAGCTTACCGTCCGATGAGGAGATTCGGCAAAGCCTAAGTGAAGAAGGTAATCAGCCAGGACAGTCAACAGCTATTCCCAGCGACATAGGGGCGCATGCTGCACATATTGGGGAGCCGCCAGCTCCAACTGTCAATACCTGGGGCATGCCAAACACTATTTTGGCTGACACATGGCCCCACCCAACAGTTGCAGCTAACGAAACCGAGGTCCATCATGGAGCCAATACCATTGTTGCATTTCCTTTACTTCCAGCACAGGGGGGGGTGGCAAATATCCAAGGACCAATCCAGCCACCTGTTCAGCTGGCGCAGGAAGAGGGCGAAAACAGCACAGCCACCCCCCTTCAGCCTGGTGGTATGATTTTCCCGCCAAATCTATTTTCTCATACAAATCCTTTCTCCCAGTAGAGCAAAAGGATGAAGCGCATCTGCCAATTTTAAGTTTCTTTGGCAGGGCGCTTTCATCCCCTCTATCTCACACACATCAATTCATCCACGTGAGTGGTGTATCGCCGGGACGCATTCTTGGGTAAACAAACCCATGGCTGGCCACCTGGAACTGCACCAAAATAAACCCCTTTCCCTCCAAACTTTCCATTGATTGCGTCAATCGCTTTCATCAATGGTTCTCTCTCTTTTACGCAATCCTTTGTTTCAAAAAGAACGTCTTCTTGGTCTGTCAAAGGACATATGTCCATCAGAACAAGACCGGCCCGTCGGTAGGTGCACCCCTCTCGAAATATCTGCTCCAGGGCCCTCGTGGCTTCTCGAATCAACAGACACGTATCTTGCGTAGAGGAAAAGGAAACGATACAAGACCCACTTCCCTTACCGGGAGTTTCCTTTAAATGCCCGGCCCTAATAAACACCATAAGCGCACCAGCCATACATTTTTGCTTGCGCATACGCGCCGCCGCATGAGACGTAAAGGCAGAAATCGCTTCTTGTACATCGATCCATGATGTGATTTTTTTGGAAAAAGAACGGGTGTAGGCAATGGAGTGAGGATTTTGATCCACCTCCCCTAAAGGAAAGCAAGCCTGACCATTGAGCTCTAAAACAGTGCGTTGAAACACCACATTCAATTGTGCAAAAACAGCATGTTGCCGTAAGGCCTTGAGAGCCAATCCATCAAACACCCCTCGATAGTGCATGTGCCGAACCGTAGCCCGCCCCACACCCCAAATATCCTCCACAGGCGTTTGAGCAAGCAACGCATCAAGCCCCCTTACTTCTGGCAATAAACACAAACCTGGCAACGATGCGTAATGATGAGCTGTCTTGGCACAGCGATTGGCCAACTTAGCCAAGGTTTTATTGGGCCCTATACCAATGGAAACAGGCAACCCCAAACACTCTCTTATGGATTTTTGAATGCCATGCGCATACTCAAGCAAAACATCTTTGGGCAAATGGCTCACATCCAGAAAACACTCATCCACCGAGGCAACTTCCATACGGGGCGTAAACCCCTTCACGATACGCATCATGCGGGCGGACATGTCTGCATAAAGTATATGATTGGCAGATAGCGCCACCAACCCCTGCCCACATAAACTACGCACCTTGAAATAAGGCACCCCCATGGGAATACCCAAGGCCTTGGCTTCTTCAGATCGGGCAATCACACACCCATCGTTGCCAGAAAGAATCACCACCGGCCGCCCATTGAGTCGGGGGTCAAAAACCCGCTCACAGGAGACAAAAAAATTGTTGCCATCCATCAATGCATACAGGGGTTTCATTATCACCTCATTGTCTTTCCATCATCATTTATGATTAATGTACAACAATACAAAGGTCGGTCAAGAGGAAAAGAAATCTGAATCTAAGAACGATAAATGAGACTATTTTATGCCCAAAAATTTCATCCTGCAGAAGAATGGCATAGCACAAGATGACCAGGTGCCCTTAAAAGCGATACCCGCTCAATGCATGGGGAAGCATCATGCAGGTGAATGATCACATGAGAGAGGGCTCGGAGGTTTACAAAGATTTTGTATCTCGCGCCATGTAGGCATGAGCAAATTGAGCACGCCTGGCACTTAAGAAAATGTAGCCCATCCCCATCACGCTCACCATGCAAACCCCCATGAGGTAGTAGGCGATAGTTTCAACACCCCCCGCATTTTTAATTAAAAACATAGCCACCATAGGGGAAGCAGCGCCAAAGGCAACAGAGGTAAAGTTCCAGCAAAACGCCACGCTGGTTGCCCGAATTTGTGTGGGGAAACTTTCTGCCACCAAAGGATTGAGCGTCCCTTCTGTCATTCCAATCAACATGCCCATCAACAGCGACATGCCCAAGATACCCTGGCTGTGGCCTGCCATTAGGGAGGAAATGAAAGGATAAGCGGCCGCTGCAATCCCTATCACGCCAAAGAGAATAATATAACGTTTGTCAAATTTATCAGATAAATAACCAAAAAATACGGTGGATAAAGTGTAGCTCAAAACGGTAAATAAGTTGTATTTACCGGCCACCTCAGGCTTGAAATTCAAAAACTCAATCATCATGGATTTACCAAAGATAAAAACAACAAAGAATGAAATCTGTGTGGTCAGAAAGACTGCAAACAGCTTTACCAAGGTTGTTTTGTGATTTTTAAGCATTTCTTTAAAAGGATTTTCTATGAGCAAATTGCTTAATTTTGCCTGGGTGAAATCGTTGGTCTCCAACAATGTACGACGCATATATAAAGCAATCATGGCACCCGCCACACTGATGAAGAAGGGAATACGCCACGCATAAGCATAAACTTCTTGTATCGTGAAAATGGACTCAATGACAAAGATGGTACACGCGCTGAGAACCAAACCCATTCCCACTCCGGTTAAGGCAAGCGTTCCAAAAAATCCGCGCTTGTGAGGGGGCGCAGATTCATAAAGATAAACACAAGAGGCCCCAAATTCTCCACCCAAGGCAATACCTTGAATAATCCGCAGGCAAATAAGAATAATAGGCGCAAAAATGCCGATGCTCGCGTAAGTAGGCAGCATCCCGATGCAAAACGTGGGGATAGACATGAGCAACATGGTCACAGCCAACATTTTCCGGCGACTATATTTATCACCGATATGTCCAAAAATAATGCCACCAATGGGCCGTGCTGCAAGGCCTACTGCAAACGTTGCGAAGGTCAGCATCATGCCCACATAATGATTATCTGTAGGAAAAAACAAATGACTGATCACTGTGGCAAAGTAGGCATAGAGTGTATATTCATACCACTCTAACATATTCCCCACCAAGGAAGATAATGTTGACTTTATGGACAAATTCATAATTTTGCTCCCTCGGTTCGAACCACTTTTATAAGGCATCACAATACTAATGGCATCAAGGGCCCTGTCAAGAACGTTCAATGAGGCTGGCAAGCTGTAGATCTTAACCCAGCCCCCTCTTCCCCCCTAAAAATGGATGGGCGAACCTGTGATGGCCATGGCCGCTTCTTTTATTGCCTCGTTAAGCGTGGGGTGCGCATGGCACGTACGCGCAATATCCTCGCTAGAGGCACTAAATTCCATCACAGCCGCAGCCTGCGCGATCAAAGTTCCTGCTTGAGGGCCAATAATGTGCACTCCTAAAACTTGGTCCGTTTGCTCATGGGCTAGAATTTTTACGAATCCATCCGTCATGCCCATGGCTTTGGCACGGCCATTGGCCGCAAAAGGAAACTTGCCAATTTTATAAGGCACTTGTGCCGCTTTAAGCTCCTCTTCCGTTTTGCCCACAGTAGCCACTTCCGGCCAGGTATAAACCACCGCTGGAATAACCCCATAGTTCACATGCCCCGCTTGGCCTGCGATAATTTCCACACAGGCAATGCCTTCTTCTTCTGACTTATGGGCCAGCATGGGGCCTGGGGTCACATCTCCAATGGCATAAACGCCTTTGATGGCCGTTTCAAAATGATCATTGACGGGAATCTGTCCCCGTTCATTAAGAGACAGACCAATGGCTTCCAAGCCTAAGTCTTGTGTGTTGGGCCTACGACCAATGGCCACCAAAACCACATCACACATCAATTTTTCTTTAGCGCCCCCATGGGCAGGCTCCACCTGGAGCTCCACACCTTTGGGGGTGGAAGTGACGCCACAAACCTTTGTGCTGAGCTTAAATTCAATGCCCTGCTTTTCTAAAACCTTATGAAGCGCTTTGCCCACCTCGCCATCCATGGCGGGCACAATCTTATCCATAAATTCCACAACCGTAACTTTGGCGCCCAAGCGTTGCCAAACGGTTCCCATTTCCAGTCCGATATACCCACCGCCGATGACCACCAAGTGATCAGGGACTTTTTTCAAATTCAAGGCACCTGTGGAGCTCACCACCGTTTTTTCATCGATGGTCACGCCCGGCAGCTCCATGACTTGAGACCCCGTGGCAATGATCACTGATTTACCCTGCCATGATGTTATCTTGCCATCATCCCCGGTCACCTGAACGATGCCACCTGCTGAAAAAGCGCCATGCCCCACCGCACGGGTGACTTTATATTTTTTAAAGAGGTAATCAATCCCACCCGTCAGCTCACTCACCAGCTTATCCTTGCGCGCCAGCATGGCCCCCAAATCCAGCTTAATGTTCGTGGCCACAATGCCATGGCTGGCAAAACTATGAAGGCTTTCGGCATATTTTTCAGAAGATTCCAAAAGCGCTTTGGAAGGAATGCACCCCACGTTCAGGCATGTTCCCCCTAAGGTCGAGCGTTTTTCAATGCATACAGTTTTTAAGCCCAACTGAGCGGCCTTAATGGCTGCGGCGTATCCACCAGGACCCCCGCCAATAACGATCACATCTGCCTGCTGCACGGACATGGAAAACCCCTTACATTATAAAACCAAAATCTTCCTTTATTTATAAGGCGTTTG
>CANLAL010000041.1 GCA_947488045.1 Alphaproteobacteria bacterium | reverse complement strand
GATGGCTTAGCCATCGTCCCCGTAATGATCGTGGCAGGTTGTTATTGCCTGATTGCCTATTTAGTGGGAAACCACGTATTTGCCCACTATTTGCAACTTCATTTCGTTCCGGGAAGCGGCGAACTCGCGGTATTTTGTGGGGCCTTAGTCGGTGCAGGCATGGGTTTTCTGTGGTTTAATGCGCCCCCTGCTATGGTTTTTATGGGGGATACAGGTTCTTTGGCTGTGGGTGGCGCCTTGGGTGCTATCAGTGTGGTGACTAAACACGAAATTGTGCTGGCCATTGTGGGAGGTGTTTTTGTGATGGAAGCCATTTCCGTGATTTTGCAAGTACTCTATTTTAAAATGACCCGTAAGCGGATTTTTCTCATGGCGCCCATCCATCATCATTTCGAGAAAAAAGGCTGGGCGGAACCCACTGTGGTGATTCGCTTTTGGATCATTTCCTTTATATTGGCTATTATTGGCCTATCCACTTTAAAGATTCGGTAGTTCATTTAAAAAATGTCTCATTCCGTTAAAAATGTGCTTGTGATTGGTCTCGGAAAAACAGGCACATCTGTTTGTTCATTTTTGAAAAACCAAGGCGCCCAGGTGTATGTGGCGGAGGATCGTGCCGATCTGCTCGCACAGGCGGAAAATGAGGGCTTTAACCCACTCACGTTAACGGGCGACTGGCCACATTTGGATTATGCGGTTGTCAGCCCTGGTGTGCCCTGGTGTTGGCCTGCGCCCCATCCCTTTTGTTTGAAGGCCCGCCAGTTAGGGCTTGCTTTGATAAACGATGTGGATCTATTTGCATTACGTTTACGTGCGGAAAAACCAGATGCACAAATAATCGCCATCACAGGTACCAATGGAAAATCCACCACAACGGCTTTGATGCACCATGTGTTAGATACATTAAGTCAACCCAACACAATGGGTGGAAATATCGGTGTGCCCGTTCTTGATTTGCCCCTTCAGGCAGGGACTTATGTGCTGGAACTTTCTTCCTATCAGCTGGAGTTGTGTCGCAGTCTCTTCCCCCACATTGGGATTTTACTAAACATCACACCGGATCATCTAACGCGCCATGGGGGAATGGCCAGCTATACTGCGGCTAAGGCCCATGTATTCGAAGGGATGAGCCTGGGCGGGTATGGCGTGATCAGTGTGGATGATAGTCATTGCTCAGCATTATATGAACATTTCCAACCTGCCTATGTAAAAAAACTCATCCCCATCTCCACACGTCACGCCTTGTCCTATGGTGTTTACTTAGAAAAGGGCGTCTTGATGGATGCTATAGAGGCCCCTCATGCTGTGGGGCCTCTAGATGAAATGCCCACCTTACGTGGTGAACATAACTGGCAAAATATGTTGGCCGTCTATGCGGCTTTGCGTTGCCAGCAACTGCAGGGCAAAGATATTTGGAAGGCCTTCAAAACATTTCCTGGTTTGGCCCATCGTCAAGAGCATGTGGGGCAAAAAAATAATGTGACCTTTATTAATGACAGTAAGGCCACCAATGTGGATTCTGTGGCTAAAGCGCTCCCTTATTATGATAACATTTATTGGATAGTGGGTGGGCAAGCCAAAGAAGGGGGGTTAAAGGGTTTAGAGTCCTGGCTCGGGCGCATTCGTCATGCTTATCTGATTGGTGAGGCTGCCCAAGATTTTGCAAATTATCTGGCTTACCACCAGGTGCCTCATACCGTGGCGGGAACTTTGGATAAGGCGGTTGATAAAGCCGCCCATGCGGCCTTTGAATCGCCTGATGATTCTGTGGTTTTGCTTTCACCCGCCTGTGCAAGTTGGGATCAATTTAAAAGTTTTGAAGAGCGAGGAGATGTTTTCCGCGCAGCAGTCCAGCATGTGATGGATAAGAAAGGGCTCTCTTAAATGCTTAAGCCAAAAAGTTTTACCCGTGCTGACTTAAGCCTCATGGGCCAATGGTGGTGGACCGTTGATCGCTTGGCACTGCTTTCCATTGTGCTCATGATGCTCATTGGTGTGATTTTGTCCATGGCAGGAAGCCCTTCCGTGGCCACACATTTGGGGCTGCCTTCTTTCTACTTTGTCAAACGTCATATGCTCTTTTTGCCTCTTGCGGGTATGTTGATGATTGGCCTGTCACTGGTCAATCAAAAGATATTGTGCCGACTGGCTTTTGGTTTGTTTATTCTCTCCATTTTTATGATGATTTTGACCTTTTTTGTGGGTGTGGAGATAAAAGGCGCCCGCCGTTGGGTGAATCTGCTGGGATTTTCTTTACAGCCCTCGGAGTTTGTAAAGCCTGCCTTGGCCGTTTTAGCTGCCTGGATGTTTTGTTTAAAGAACCAAATACCTGATTTCCCGGGTCAATGGGTGGCGACAGGATTCTTTTTGATAACCTTGGCGTTGCTGGCCTTACAGCCTGACTTTGGTATGATCGTAGTGGTGAGTGCATTTTGGTGCACACAGCTGTTTATGACGGGTATTCCTATGTTTTGGACAGTCGTATGTATTCTCCTAGCCGCTGCAGGTATGGTACTGGCTTACTTTACCTTGCCTCACGTGGCCGGCCGTATTGATCGATTTTTAGACCCCGCTAGTGGAGATGTTTATGGTGATAAATATCAAATCAATCGGTCCCTTGAAGCATTTATGAATGGGGGCATTACCGGTCAGGGCCCAGGGGAAGGAATCGTTAAGAAAAACATTCCCGATGTGCATGCGGATTTTATTTTTGCTGTAGCGGGTGAGGAGTTTGGTCTTCTTTTCTGTTGGGTGGTCGTAGGGGTTTTTGCGTTCTTCATTGTAAGGTCTTTGATGCGCCTGATGCAGCAAAACAACATGTTCAGGACCATTGCCGTCACCGGCCTTGTGACTCAATTTGGACTCCAGACCATTGTGAATATGTCATCCACCTTACGTTTAATGCCTACTAAGGGCATGACGCTGCCCTTCATCAGTTATGGAGGGTCGTCGCTGTTGGCGTGTGCTGTGACAGTCGGCATGATTTTAAGTTTAACCCGTAAACAATCCTAATTTATTTGCTCGTTTGTTCATTTTGAGTAGGCACATCCCTGACACATTAAGCCTGAGTGCTGTCTTGTGATAAGTGTATAAAATTACTGCATAAATCATGATTAGGGTTCCTTCCATCCGTATGAGCGGCCTTTAAAAGCCCTTGTACGATTATACTTTTTCCCATAAAGCTTGACACTCAAACTGAAAGAGTGCTAATTAGCACTCATAGGCACCCCGTGCCAAATCACAAGAATTTTAGTATGGAGATGGATTATGAAGTTTAAACCCTTGCGTGATCGTGTGTTGGTAAGACGCATTGAAAAAGATGAAAAAACAGCCGGTGGAATTATCATTCCCGACTCAGCAAAAGAAAAGCCCATTGAAGCAGAAGTTCTCTCTGCAGGTCCGGGTGCACTAGATGATGCAGGCAAATTGATTCCTATCGCTGTGAAAGCTGGTGATATCGTTCTCTTTGCAAAATGGTCCGGCACTGAAGTGAAGGTAGATGGAGAAGAGCTCTTGATTCTCAAAGAGTCAGATATTCTGGGCACCTTAGAGAAGTAATTTTAGTATTAATTGGAGTAAATGAATATGACAGCTAAAGAAGTAAAATTCTCATCAGACGCCCGTAATCGGATGTTACGTGGTGTGGATATTTTGGCCAATGCCGTGAAAGTTACCTTGGGTCCAAAAGGGCGCAACGTGCTTATTGAAAAAAGCTTCGGCGCACCACGGATCACCAAGGATGGTGTGTCTGTGGCTAAAGAAATCACCTTGAGCGATCGCTATGAAAACATGGGCGCTCAAATGGTGCGTGAAGTGGCCTCCAAAACCAACGATATCGCGGGTGACGGAACAACCAGTGCCACCGTTTTGGCTCAATGCATTGTGCGTGAAGGCATCAAGGCCGTTGCTGCAGGCATGAATCCAATGGATCTCAAGCGTGGTATTGATTTGGCGGTTGAGGCGGTTATTGCTGACGTGAAGTCCCGTTCCAAGCATGTGAGCACCAATGGAGAAATCTCCCAGGTGGCCACGATTTCAGCGAACAGTGAAAGCGAAATCGGCAACATGATCGCTCATGCCATGGAAAAAGTGGGTAAAGAAGGTGTGATCACCGTTGAAGAAGCCAAGTCACTGGAAAGTGAATTGGAAGTGGTGGAAGGCATGCAGTTTGACCGCGGTTACTTGTCTCCTTACTTTGTCACAAATTCTGAGAAGATGCTGTGTGAGATGGATAATCCTTTTATCTTGATTCACGAGAAGAAACTCTCTGGTCTTCAGGCCATGTTGCCAGTGTTGGAACGTATTGTTCAAACCGGTCGTCCGCTGCTGATCATCGCAGAAGATGTGGAAGGGGAAGCACTAGCCACCCTCGTGGTAAACAAACTGCGTGGTGGTTTGAAAGTCGCTGCGGTCAAGGCTCCTGGTTTTGGTGATCGTCGCAAGGCAATGCTGGAAGATATGTCCATTTTGACAGGTGGTCAGCTTATCAGTGAAGAGCTTGGCATCAAGTTGGAAAATGTATCTCTTGAAATGTTGGGTACTGCAAAACGCGTGGTGATCAGTAAAGAAAACACCACCATCATACATGGTGCTGGAGACAAGAAAGACATCGAGGGTCGTTGCCAACAGATTCGTGCCCAAGTGGAAGAAACCACATCTGATTATGATCGCGAAAAGCTCCAAGAGCGTTTAGCCAAACTCAGTGGCGGCGTTGCCGTTCTGCGTGTGGGTGGAGCAACAGAAGTGGAAGTAAAAGAGCGTAAGGATCGTGTGGAAGATGCGTTGAACGCAACACGGGCCGCCGTGGAAGAAGGCTTTGTTGCGGGCGGCGGTTCTGCATTGCTCTATGCAATCCATGCTTTGGATAAAGTTAAGCCACAGAACGATGATCAACGTGTGGGTGTGGAAATCATCCGCAAGACACTTCAGGCACCTGTGCGTCAAATTGCTGAAAATGCAGGATTTGATGGCGCTGTCGTGGCTGGTAAGTTGTTGGAAAACAAAGACAGCAACTTTGGCTTTAATGCCCAGTCTGGTGAGTATTGTGATATGGTGAAAGCCGGTATCATCGATCCTACCAAGGTTGTGCGTGTGGCATTGCAAGATGCGGCGTCAGTGGCCGGTCTTTTGATCACCACAGAAGCCATGATTGTGGAAAAGCCTGAACCCAAGCCAGCTAATGGTGGTGGTCAAGGTGGTATGCCTGGCATGGATGAGATGTATTAAAAATAGATCAATCCATATCTCGGCTTTATTCCGGGATAACGGGACTGCAGAAACGATAGAAAGGAGGGGCTCGAAAGAGTCTCTCCTTTTTCTTTCAGGTGAGAGCCAAGCTTTATTAAAATACACTCAGGAAATGAAACGAAGGTTTTGAAAAATTGATTTTTTGAGTGCATTTTGCTAAGCTGTAGGCCTTAGAAACATTAAAAAAGGAATTTAAACCATGTCTCACGCGAATCCCCTCATTCTATACCGTCATCCTGAACTTGATTCAAGATCTCATGGAGAGTGGGGCTCTGCATGTCATCCCGGACTTGATTCAGGATCTAACCTTGACCTTAAACACTCAAAATTCATGGATATCCAATGTGCATAGGGATATCCATCCTAAACCCGCAGAAAGAAAGGAAAGTATATGCAAAAAAAAATAAAATACGAAAATGATATCCATTGGCTTGTATGCCTTGCAGCGCAAGGAAAAAACGGGGATATCCAATGGATATCCTGGATATCCATAAACGCCAACAGAAATGGATAGCAAAAGATGATCAATCTTGAGAAAGGAAGCGATGCAAAATCTCCACCTCACACGTGCAAAGCGCTAAGAGTTTTATTTCACGTAAACTTAAGCAGATTTTTCAATTTGAAATTGCCTTTCAAGGGAGCGCGCGATACAGTGTCGTGATGTAACAGGTAAGAAATAAGGGATAAGAGTATGTCGGATTTGCTGGATGAACTCAAAGAAGACTTGCATGAAGAGCAACTTCAACAGTTTTGGAAAAAATATGGGAATTGGGTCATTGGTGGTGTAATAGCCATTCTTGGGGGAACGGCCTGCGGTGTCGCCTGGCAAAGTTGGTCCACCTCAAAACAATCCGAGTACGCAACAGCGTATGCATCCGCAATAAGCATTGAAGCAGATCGTCTTGATGAATCCGTAAAAATTCTAGAGGATTTGTCGCAAAAATCTACGGGATTTTCCTTCTTGGCTAAGTTTCACATGGCTTCTAAAGCCTTGCGAGGGGGCGACAAACCACAAGCGTTAAAGCACTTGCATGCTGTCACGCAAATGGGGCACCTTGACCCTGTCTACCGTGATCTAGCAACCCTCATGAGCCTCTACATAGATAAGGATGCAAACGTTGATGCTGCTCTTAAAACATTGGATAGAATCTCGGGTGAAAACAACCCATGGCGTTATTTGGCTCTAGAGCTTAAAGGCCTATTTTTAATGAAGAAGAAAGAGTTTGCCTTAGCCCAAGCAACCTTTGAAGGTTTAGTGGCAGCCAATCTCCCAGTACAAGCCTTTCATCATCGTGTGAAAGCCCTTGCACAATGGGCAAAAGAATCGGCGACACAGTCTAAAAAGTCTTAACCATAACGTTCTAAACGAAGAGAGAGTTTAATGGATTTATTCAAAAAAATGCCCCTCCCATATAAAGTTTATCAGATGAATAGGTCATTGGCCGGTCTTACCTGCGTAATCAGTATGTTAGCCTTATCCGGGTGTGGATCCAACAAGTGGTTAGATATAGACAAAGAACCAGTTAAAGGTGAACGCATCTCTGTTCTAGATCAAACAAGCATTACTCGTGTTAAAAGCGCAGGCCCTGTCAACCTCTCTCTAGCAAAGCCTAATGCGGCTTGGGCACAAGCAGGTGGAAATGCAGCCCATGCCATGGGGCATCTTGCTCTTTCCTCAAAACCAGAGAAAGCTTGGAAACGCGACATTGGCTCAGATGCATCGACTTATCTACCTATCATTACTGGGCCAGTAGCAGCAGATGGTGTTGTCTATGCTATGGACACACAAGGTGATATTTCTGCAATAACATTAGCAGATGGTAAAAAGATATGGTCTGCTTCTTTGCATGGAAAATCTGGTAGAGAAGATACCGTGGGTGGGGGGTTAGCTTATGAAGGTGGCTTTATTTATGCTACATCACCTTATGCTAAGCTTATTTGTTTGAATGCAAAGACTGGTGAGGAAGTGTGGACTAAAAATCTTTATAGCCCCGCACGCGTCTCACCGACAGTCCATGATGGGCGTGTTTTTGTTTTGACAATTTCCAATGAGTTGCAAGTGTTTAATGCCCAAGATGGAGAGATGACCTGGACTCATTCAGGTATTGTTGAAAACGCTGAGGTCTTAGGTGGCGCTAGCCCTGCTGTCAAAGATGGTGTAGCCATTGTAGCGTATTCTTCCGGAGAGATATTTGCACTAAAAGCAGAGAATGGGCAGGAGCTGTGGTCAGAAGGCCTTGTGCCCCATTTTCACACGGACTCCATCTCAGCATTGGCTCATATTCGTGCACGGCCCGTTATTGCAGATAATACCGTTTACGCAATAAGTCAAAGTGGCAAAGCCACAGCCATAAATCTTTCTTCTGGTGAGCAAATTTGGCAAAAATCTATAGGTGGCCTACATACCCCCGCTATAGATGCGAATTATTTATTTATGATCACTGCAGATGATGAGCTTGCCTGCCTAAACCGCAAAACGGGTGAAGCCATTTGGATTGAGCCCATCGGCGCACATCTTAAACCCAGGGATGAGGTAATTTTGTGGTCCGGCCCTGTATTAGCAGGTGAACACATTGTGGTGACGGGGTCTAATGGAGAGATTCTCTTCTTTTCACCAGATGGTGAATTGACACATACACTTCAAGATAAAGCGGGCATACCCGTCTCACCCATTGTGATTGATGAATCCTTGATTACCATCAATCACCGTGCAGAGTTGACCGTTTATCGTTAGGATATTTTTATGATTATTGCCTTGATTGGCCGACCAAATGTGGGCAAGTCCACTTTGTTCAATCGCTTAACTGGCCGTAAAGCCGCTATAGTTAATGATCAACCGGGTGTGACCCGCGACAGGCGTTATGGCCAAGTGGATGCATTTGGCCCAGCCATTCATTTCATTGATACGCCTGGCATGGAAGATCCAGCGGATACGGATATTAAGAAAGGGATGTGGAAGCAGTCCCTTGAGGCCGTGAATGAATGTGATCTTGTCCTTTTTGTGGTAGATGGTCGTTTGGGCATTGTGCCTGGTGATGAATCAGTGGCCGCCTTACTGCGCAAAACTGGTAAACCCATGTGCTTAGTTGTCAACAAGTGTGAGAGCCAACATCAACAACTGCTGCCCTTGGGGGAAGTGTACAAACTTGGGTTAGGACATCCTGTCTTTCTATCTGCTGAGCATGGGGTGGGAATGGCGGAGCTTTATGAGGCTCTCACGCCTCATCTAAAAGCATGGGAAGAGGCTAATGCCTTTGAAATGACAGAGGAAGCCTCAGCACCTGAGGACCTTAAACCCCTACGTCTTGCGATTGTGGGGAGGCCTAATGCAGGGAAATCTACACTCGTGAACAAATTAATCCGAGAAGAGCGCATGCTCACTGGTGAAACACCTGGTTTGACACGAGATGCTATTGAAATTGATTGGGAGTTTGAAGGCAAGCCCATCTGTCTGGTAGATACAGCGGGACTACGTAAACGAGCTAGGGTTCAAGAAACCTTGGAAAAACTTTCTGTACAAGATACCATGCGCACCATTCAATATGCCCAAGTTGTTATCTTAATGACGGATGCAGACAGCCCCTTGGACAAACAAGATCTTCAGGTTGCACGTCATGTGATTGACGAGGGACGCTGCCTGATCATAGCAGTTAACAAATGGGATGCCGTAAAAGAAGCAAAACCCCTTTTAGCACTCATTGACCGCCGATTAGAACAGGGGTTAGGCTATGTCCGCGGCATTCCTGTGGTTTGCATTTCAAGTAGGACGGGTTACCGCCTCCGCGAATTAATACGTCAAGTGTTTGCTATTTATGACCTATGGCGTACCCACATTCCTACAGGACAGCTCAATCAATGGCTAAAGGAAGCCACAGCCAGCCATCCGCCACCCATGATTGCTCACCGCAGTTTAAAGATTAAATATGCAACTCAAATCAAAGACAGGCCTCCCACAGTTGCTCTTTTCACTAATCGGTCTGATACGGTGCCAGAAACGTATGTTCGTTATCTGATTGCATCATTGCGTAAAACATTCAATCTGCCTGGGGTTCCCATTCGTATTGCAATTAAAGCGACTAAGAATCCATATGCACCATGATTTCAACCACTGAAACCATCCAACTATTAAAAAACTCTCTCCCTGTTCAAGGAAGAATTCTTGCCATTGACTGGGGGACTAAGTGCGTAGGGCTTGCTATGTCTGATGAGACACGTTTAGTCGCTTCTCCTTTAAGTACTTATCTCCGTCAAAATGTTCAAAAAGACTTAACTTACCTCAGCAAACAAATACAAGAATGGCAGATTTGTTCGGTAATTTTTGGCCTACCCATCCATATGTCTGGCGACATGAGTGGATTAGCTCTGCAAGTGGTGGGTTTTTCCAAAAAATTAGAGCCAATAATTTATCCAATCCCCATATATTTTTATGATGAACGCTGGACCACGCAAGCGGTTGAGAGGCAAATGATTGCAGCAGACCTATCTCGTAAGCGACGCGCTCAGATTGTGGACAAATTGGCTGCATGCTACCTGCTACAAGGGATATTGGACGCACTTTAAGGAAGATTTTGGCAATTATGAATTATACCTCGCTCTTATGGACGCTTCCCTTTATAACGATACTATTATCTATCGCATTTTTTCCACTGATTGCCTCTCGTTTTTGGAATCAGCATTACGGGAAAGTTGTGACGTTATGTAGTGTGGGTCTCATTGCATCTACATGGTGGGCTTTTGGAACAGTGCAAACTTACAGCTTAATTCAACACGCCTTGATTGATCATTACCTACCCTTCATCATCCTTGTGGGTGGACTTTATATCATGGCCAGTGACATTCGCATTCAGGTAAGTGCTTTACCAACCCCTTTGGTCAATACCCTTTTTTTGTGCGTAGGAACATTGTTAGCCAGCCTTTTGGGAACCATTGGAGCTGCAATGGTTCTGGTTAAACCATTTATTCAGATGAACCAGATCCGTCTGAAAAAAGTACATTTGATAGTCTTCTTTATCTTCTTAGTGGCCAATGTGGGTGGTTGCCTTACTCCAGTGGGCGACGCGCCTTTGTTTATTGGTTTTTTAAATGGGATCCCTTTTTTTTGGCCGCTACAACATCTGATACTTCCATTTGTGTGTGTGAGCTTACCTTTGCTTGTGCTGTTTTACCTTATAGACCAATGGCATTGGAGACGGGAGCCTCAACCTCAGGTTTTTTCTAAACTACGTATTTTCTTTAAAGGATACCCAAATTTGCTATGTATCCTCGGCGTGACCAGTTTAACCATTGTCACCCCATTGATGCCGGAGCAGCCTTTCACCTGGATATCTTGGACAAAAGGGGACATTCTGCGCAATGTGGGGATTGTGGTTTTAGCTTTGTTTTCTTGGAAAACCACCCCTTTACTCATTCGCCAGCAAAATCATTTTGACTGGCACCCTGTGAAGGAAGTTGCAAAGATCTTTGCAGGGATTTTCATTACAGTCAGCCCCATTCTTGATCTCCTTTCGCAGGGCGCTGAAGGACCATTTTCCTTCTTCACCCGGCATCTCTTAGTGGGAGAAACCCCTCAGCCTGGGCTTTTCTTTTGGGCCACTGGGGCACTTTCTGCCTTTTTAGATAATGCCCCAACTTATCTTATCTTCTTTCATTTTGCTGGAGGAGATCCGCTGACCCTTTCCACCACCTTATCTTCCACATTAGCTGCCATTTCATGTGGTGCTGTTTTCATGGGGGCTTTCACCTATATTGGCAATGCTCCCAACTTTATGATCCGTACCTTGGCCCAAGATGAAGGAGTTGCTATGCCTAGCTTTTTCGGATACATGGGATGGGCATGTGTACTATTGCTTCCTTTGTTTGGATTCATCACATGGCTATTTTTCTGAAGGATGCTTTCATGACTCAACCCTTTTTATCCATCACCGCAATTGAAGCCCAAGCTCTCATATCCCAAGGTTTGGCCCATTTGGTGGATGTACGTGAATGGCCGGATTACTTACAAGGGCATATCTCTGGCAGTGTGAATTTGCCATACTCCACGTTTAACCCTAAAGCACTTTTGCCTCATCATGAGGATCGACAAACAGTCATCATTCACTGCTATCATGGGATCCGATCTCAAGGTGCTTGCCTTGCTTTACGTACACTTCAACCGGATTGGACAATCTATAATCTCACCGGTGGATTTGCCGCGTGGAAAGAGGCGGGATTGCCCGCCATTTTATAGGGCTAAATGTGAGAACCATATCGTCATAGCCTTCTCAAGATTGATCATTTTTTGCTATCCATTTCTGTTGGCGTTTATGGATATCCGGGATATCCATGGGATATCCCGATTTTTTCCTTGTGTAGCGTGGCATACAGGCCAATGGATATCATTTTCGTATTTTATTTTTTTTTGCATATACTTTCCTTTCTTTCTGCGGGGTTAGGATGGATATCCCTATGCATTATGGATATCCATGGTTTTGAGTGTTTAAGGTCAAGGTTAGATCCCGGATCAAGCCCGGGATGACATGTAAGGGTCAGACTGCATCACACCACGCGTGAGCCCTGTGGCCCTGAATCACTTTGCAATCCTGGCTTAGACCTGTTCTTAATCCGCGTGGGGATGACAGCCTTTTGTAAAATGACAGCCTTTTCTAAACTGTCATGCTGAAGATGACTTGGCATATTCCTTCATGCGGCCTTGAGATCCTGAAACAAGTTCAGGATGACATATTGTACTGTCATTCCGGGCATTGACCCGGAATCTGTTGCTGATGGGCCTTGAGATCCTGAATCAAGTTCAGGATGACGGTGTAGAATGATGGGATTC
>CANLAL010000040.1 GCA_947488045.1 Alphaproteobacteria bacterium | reverse complement strand
CTGAAATCAACAAATCTTATCCGATTCTTTCCCGCTTTGGCCGCCCTACCTGGCACACCCCAATCCCCCATTTGGCACGCTGAGGGGGATGTGTGGATACACACAGGCATGGTGACAGACGCTGCTGCACTTTTGCGTTCTGGCCATCGTGAAAAAGATCTCGTTTTAATGTTCTCAGCGCTCTGTCATGATTTGGGAAAACCTAAAACGACGCTGTGGAAAGATAATCGATGGATTTCACATGGACACGATAAAGCTGGAATCTCAGAAACGGTGGATTTTATGAACCAAATCAGAGCTCCTCACGATCTCATTCAAAAAGTGAAGGCGCTCGTCAAATGCCATCTTGCACCCCTCGCTTTGGTCAAGCAAAACAGCTCATCTGCAGCTTTTTACCGATTGGCACGGGAATTAGATCAATCAAAAGTGACCTTAAGGGATTTATACGATCTTGCTTTGGCAGACCACCAAGGCCGTGTTCAAAATGAACATACCGCACTGAGCTTGTCTCAATTGCCCACTTTTTTAGAAAAAGCAAAGGCTTTAGGCGTGCTTAATGGAAAGCCTGAAGATCGAGTGACTGCCTCTATGCTCATGGCACAAGGCGTTATGCCAGGCCCTGAACTGGGTCAAATGCTTAAAGCGTGCCAGCACTTGCAAGATGAAAATGGTGAAATTTTAGCGGAAGAAATCATACATTTGATTTTAAAGGAACAGGGGGTTAGGTGAGTAGGTCCGCTTCACCATGGCTTTTGTGAAAAAGAGCGATCAGATCCTGGCTCGTTAAGCTCTCACGCTTAGCCCCTTTTGCATCATAAACCACACGGCCTGCATTTATCATAACCGTTCGTGTGCCATTCTGAAGAGCCTGGGTCATACTGTGAGTCACCATAAGCGCTGTAAGGCCATGCTCTTCAATAATTTGCCGCGTCAGATCCATAATGAAGGCACCTGTCTTAGGATCTAACGCCGCAGTATGCTCATCCAAAGCCAAAATTTTCATAGGCGCTAAAGCAGACATGACCAGACTGACCGCTTGACGTTGTCCACCGGACAAAGACCCCATAGGGTCTTTCAATCTGTTTTCAAGGCCCAAAGCCAACCGCGAAAGTGCATGTCTTAAGCGCTCCTTATCGTGACGATTTAAGGCAGGTGCCAAGCCACGGCTTAAAGTTCTCCGTGAGGCTAAAGCCATATTTTCTTCAATGGAAAGATTCGAACACGTTCCGACCATGGGATCTTGAAAAACGCGAGCCACAAAGCTGGTGCGCTTCCATACGGGCCAAGTGGTTACATCCACATCATCAATAAGGACTTGACCAGAGGTTGGTAAAACCTCACCACACAATGTAGCCAATAAGGTGGACTTGCCAGCTCCATTGCCACCAATAACAGTGACAAACTCACCCTGACTTATTTTAAGATCCAAACCATTCAAGGCTTTTTTCTCCAAGGCCGTCCCTGGGTTAAACGTCACTGCAATCTCTTTTAAATGAATCATGAAGTCACCTTCATGCGAATTTTCTCACGCAGCTTGGGCAAGATCATGGCCACCGCCACTAAGAGAGAGGTCACCAAGTTGAGATCAGAGGCCACCAGACCAATACCACTGGCATTCAAGGCCAAAGCTACGGCCAATCGATAGACCACTGACCCTATAAGGCAAGATAGAAGGGCCACAAATAGAGACCGGGTATGAAAGAGTGCCTCGCCAATGATAACGGAGGCTAAACCAATAATAATGGTCCCTGTACCCAAACTCACATCTGCAAAGCTTTGCGCTTGGGCGAATAAGGCCCCTGACAATGCCACAAGCCCATTACTAAGGGCAATTCCTGTGGTAATGGCTGTGCGTGTACACACACCGTGAGATTGCGCCATACGAGCACCTGCGCCAGCGCACCGAATCCCTAAGCCAAATTGGGTGGATAAGAACCAAAAGAGCATTAAGAAAAGGATGATGGCAATCAAGGCCATCACTATAGGCATCACCACATAAGTGGGTATGTTTAGATGAGCGCATAAATCTGGAAGAAAACTGAATAAGGAGGGCTCCCCCAAAAGGGAGATATTGGGCCGTCCCATAATCCGTAAGTTAATGGAATAGAGAGCCGTCATGGTCAGAATGCTTGCAAGCAGGTTAAGAATCCCCCATCGGAGGGTAAGCCAAGCGGTGGCCACCCCTGCAAGCATGCCAGCGCCCAAAGCTGCGAGTGTGGCCAACCAAGGATTGCATCCTGAAACAATTAAAATTGCGGCCACGGCAGCGCCCAATGGAAAACTCCCATCTACGGTTAAATCAGGGAAATCTAAGATGCGAAAAGATAAATAAACGCCCAAAGCAACAATGCCATAAATCAGACCGAGCTCCGCAGCGCCAAGGGCTTGAATGATATTCATCGTATGACCCAGTCATTATCCTTATTGATTTATATACATTCTTTAGGTGTGCCTTAAGAGACATCTCACTGTCAAGGAAAAGCCGACAAACGCCTGTGCTCGACCGTGCGGTTCCTCTGTAGCCCGCTGTTTTATCTTGCAATGGTAAAAACTTTCAGGTAGTTTGCGATCGTCTTACGTCCCCTTCGTCTAGAGGCCTAGGACACCGCCCTCTCACGGCGGCAACAGGGGTTCGAATCCCCTAGGGGACGCCAATCATTACCGATCGTGAATCTGCGTAAATGCTTCCCGGAAAAAGCTTTCATACTCTTGCTCGAGAAAAATTTTGGGGTGATAAATGCTTGCTTTGCTAAGATCAATACAGGCTTTTTGGAGCAACGCATCCGTTGTTGCCCCATCGATAAAGTCTTGCACAAAACCTTCCGCATAGTGTTCGGCTTCTGAATGCGACAGGCTCATTTGATCTGCCACCCAACGACCAAATGATCGATGAGCCTTTGTTAGCGCTTTGAATTGATTTTCTTGATCATGCTGATAGAGCTCCTCAATGGCACGCTCTCTTTCATTCCAACCCGACATCTTTTTCTCCTTTAACTCTTCTTGCAGCATAACAAAAAAAAGTTAAAGGATAGTAAGAGGAGCTTTTATATGCTGTAAAAACTTACAAAAGCTCCCCTCTTAAACTAGAGCTCATCTTTTATCAGCTGCTCAAAATCATTTGGGTGCAGGGGATAACCATACTGCTCTTTATACAAATCGTTTATTGCGCTTTTTATCTTTTCAAGTTCCTGAGCGGCAACTAAATGTCCAAGAAGAGCGGCTTTCTTATAATATGCCGCAGCCTTGTAAAAGTTGTCTGAATCATAATAATTCATACCCTCTTGATAATAGGCTATTTTCAAATCGTCACTCACCCCTGCAAGCCCTTTTCTTTGCGCGCCTTCCATGAATTCAATCGCCTTAGGGACATTTTTTTCTACGCCACCTTGTCCCAAATAATAAAATTTTCCAACCATAAGCAAGGCATGGGGCAAGCCTGCATCTGCTGCAATCATATAGTGGGTAAAGGCTTTTTTGAGTTTATTTTGAGAGACATAAAGATCACCCAATCGGTGTGCTGCTTCATAGACTTTATTCTCCAACGCTTTTGTAAACCACGGGATACTGTTTTTGGGATTTTCATCTAAAAGCGCAGCGGCCCCTAAATAAAATTGGGTTTCGGGATCCTCTTGAAGTTGCTTTTTTACCTGGCTCCAGGTCGCTCCATCTTTCTGCGTTGTGAGCCAATAGGAACGTCCTTTTTCCGTGAGATTAATCAATCCTTTTTGGGGGATTCTCATTGAAAATACATGAGCAATCAGCTCTTCAAAAGCCGGTGGAATGATTGTCCAATAGTTCATGTACTCAGAGCCTACGGGATATAGCCACGTAAAAATGGCAGCAATTTGATGATTGGGTTTCA
Source organism: Alphaproteobacteria bacterium (assembly GCA_947488045.1). Lineage (GTDB taxonomy): Bacteria > Pseudomonadota > Alphaproteobacteria > 43-37 > 43-37 > CANLAL01. The sequence continues at coordinate 8,403 of CANLAL010000040.1, read as the reverse complement.
CCAAGAGAGGACCTCCACTGTCACCATAACCCGCACTACCAAGAAGTTGTGTGTTCTGAAACGGAGATTGCTGAAGGAGAACACTGCTCACTTGACTGGGATAAACCTGAAAAGCTTGCAGAGGCATCTTCGAATGATCGGGGATTTTGCCAAATCCCGCATGAATTAAATGTTCACGCAATAAGCTTTCTGGAGAGCCCACATAAAGTGGCCACCCACCCTTTACGGCTTTCGGTACAATAAAAGCAGCAAGATCATACTGTGGCGCCGCATCAAAAGCTGGGTACAAAAAATAATGGCTCGCTTCATTGCCCTTTAGAACAATACGATTTGGAGTCGCAACTTTTCCTTTGCTAACATTTATTAGACAATGTGCAGCCGTGAGAAATAGACTATACATAGACTCTGTTTGAACCTGCACAGCAGAACAGCGCCCCGTAGCGTGACTAAACTTGATCTGGATTTCATAAACATGCTCAAGATTTTTTGCGTTCTCAACAAAGTCACTGATCGTCTGATTCCCATGAGGCATTGCAGCCATAAGGGAAGCCGTATAAAAGGGAAAACATAAAAACAGGGGAAGGTACTTTTTCATTTTTTAATCTCCGTTGTAAAGCCTGCTTATATGATGGTTTTTTATGCAAGTAAAAAAAAATAGTAAAAGTGTTAGTTTTTTACTCTTTTAGCACGTGTCTTTATGGTTTGATCTTTTGATGAGGGCGTAAAATTCGAGACAGGAATCATTGCTTAAATGAGAATTTCTTGACATTTCTTTAGGACGCAGGCAAATACAATCATATGAGTGATCTTTTAATCATCAAAAAGCCCGTGAGGCCAATCCACATGAGAAAATTTAAATTAATCTGGCTTTTATTCTTCATATTATTCGGGCAGCCAGTCACTTTTTCTGCGGCTCCATCCTCCCCTCAATCCCTTCCTCGCATGGTTTCTTTGGGTGCTAAGCGGGTTTATTTAAGAGTGGGCCCCGATAAAACTTATCGCGTTCTGCTTGAGTTTTGCAAAGAAGGGTTGCCTGTAGAAATTTTCTTAGAATATGACAGTTGGCGTAAAATAAGAGATCATGAAGGCTCTGAAGGATGGGTGCATAAAAGCATGCTTTCAGGCAAGCGGTCCGCGCTTTTTCTTAAAGGCACCCATGCATTGCATAAAGCCCCCGAGGATACGGCTCCTGTCGTTGCTCATGTTGAAGGGGGCGTGGTGGGCAAGCTAGGTCAATACAATAAACAGTGGTGCCAGGTTGAGGTCAAGGATTACAAGGGATGGGTCCCACGTAAAGCCATCTGGGGGCTTTACCCCCAGGAAGAAAGCTCACCAAAGAAATGCCTATTACCATTTTTGCCATTTTTTTGCCGGTAAGCGCTGACAAAATAATTAACCCCTAAAGCGTCCCCCAAAAGCCATTTTTTTGAAAAGGGCCGATAACTCATCCCTTTAAAGGCAAGGTCTTCAAACCCACGGCACATCAACATTTGCTGTAATTTGCGCGGGCGAATAAATTTATCCCACTGATGTGTGCCTTGAGGAACCCACTTCAAAATATACTCAGCGGCAATAATGCCAAGCAGGTAAGAGGCTATCGTCTGATTAAGTGTGGACAAAATCAGGCACCCTTCTGGCGCAGTCAGTTGAGCGCAGGCATCCATAAATGCGTTCAAATCGGATACATGCTCTAATACTTCCACGGCCAAAACCACATCATAAAGATGGCCAAATTTTATTAAATTTTCCGGACTTTCTACCCGGTAATCAATCTGTAACCCTTGAGTTAAAGCGTGTGCCTTGGCCGCTTCAATGTTTGCTGCAGATCCGTCAATAGCTGTAACCTGAGCGCCCAAACGCGCCAAAGGCTCACTAATCAACCCACCGCCACACCCAATATCAAGAATTTTAAGTCCCTCTAAGCTAGGCTTACCGACGGCGGTTCTGATGAAATCCAGCCGTAAGGGATTGATCTGGTGTAAAATTTTGTAAGGACCAGACTCATCCCACCACCCGTCTGCAAGTGCGTTAAAATGTGCGATCTCTTTTTCATCCACTGTGGAGGTTAAGAGAGTGTGTCGAGGAGTCTGAATGTCCATTTGACCATCGTTGGTTTATCATTTAAACGAATTTTCATTAAAGCTTGCGGACAAAAAACTTCTTTATTGTCCATGCCGTAATAATAGCCACGGTGCAGGCTTAAGTCCACATTTGTATCTGCGCGTAAACACCATTTCTGTCCCTCTGGCGAGGTAAGGATGATATGTGCACTATCTTTCCTAAAAATAGCCCTGAGTTTTGGATGAAAGGTAAGACGCAAAAGGACCATACCATGTGGATTGCCCATGAGTCTTTCTTGCCCTCTCAGTTCATGCCCAGCATTCATAAGGGTCAATGACCGATGGTGGTGAAACCGCACGCCAGAAATGCGCTGATCCCACTCACTGGTCATCACACTGCATCCATCATCCATAAGCGTCCACACGCTCACATCACATCCGGTATTTTCCAAAGGGGAAACCATCACACGGTTTTCTTTATTGAAAAAAAGCGCAGTACCCGACAAAAAGGATGTTTCAGCTCCTTCATGGACCCCCTGAATCGCGTGAAGAGGGTGCGTACCATTCGTGATCAAGCGCAAGGCACCGTAACTATATTCAAAACCCAGTCTATCCTCATGGAGTGTTTGGGAAACAAGCGGGGACCCTGTGTCAAAGATAAGCAGCCCTTTTCCCTCTGAAGCTCTATAAAATCCTGACTCTTCTAAGCATTGAACCCTATCCCCTTTTGCAGAAGTTTGCGATAATACCGTATCAATCTCATCAGATTTTCCTTCAAGACTTTTGTGAAAAAGAGCCAAACCTCCATCCCCATGGCGAAAAAACCGAATGACCATTGCGAGTCTGTCCACGTGGGATTGAAAGCCTTGAGGTAGATTGACCGAAGCTTTTTTGAGGATGTGTTTGATGTCTAACAAGTCGCGCAAAACCTGCAATTGGGCAATTGGAGTACGATACTCACACGATCCATCTGCATAGAAAAAATGGTTTAGGTATTGTCCCAAATACTCCACATAAGCCCCTAAGGGTAACCCCATGGCTATTCTGGAAAAAATAAGCCCCTTGAATACGCATAATGAAAGCTGGTCTGGCTTTGAGCAGCGTCGCATTAAGGAGAGATAGCGCATGTGTTGACTCATACTTTTTTGAAAAACACTCAAAAAGTCCGCATCTGCGCTTGAGCCAAAGAAATTAAACAACCCCACCCACGCGCACACGCGCGCACCTGTGACCTCTTGGGACCAAACGGTGGGGTGCCAGGTTTGATTGGCTTCAATCCAATCACTAATATACCGACGGGCTACACCCCGCGCCTGGGGAATGGGAAGCGCACGCAAATCCTTAAGCCATTCAAAACCATGAAGCCTAGCGCGGAAGACTTCACAAGATCCTGGGTGGCGCCAAAATAAATGTTCAAGGGCATTTAGCTCTTCACTGAAGAATTCAAATTGCCCATTAAAAATTTTCTGTCCCTGATGCGGATCACCCAGCCAATTATCTTCAAAATCCACATTTTTCCATGGAAATGATGATCCCCATCGAGAAAGGGCAAGGATCACACGCTCACGGGCGCCCGTCTTCGCTGATACGCCCATAAGCCTTATGCCTCCAACTCTTGAAGCAATTGCTTATAATTATTGGGGAATTGAGCTCTTCCACCTGCGAACAAACCGTTTCCCACAATAAAAGCTTGGGCCCCCTTGCGTGCACATAAACCAATTGTGTGGGCGTTCATCCCCCCATCCACCGCCAAAGTTATGGAGCGGCCACAAGTGTTAATCATTGCTGAGATTTCTTCTATTTTTCCCAACTGACTTTCCATAAAGGCTTGCCCACCAAAACCAGGCTCAACAGTCATCACCAAAATTTGATCCACATAAGACAGGTAGGGAAGAAGGGATGATGCCGATGTATTGGGTTTAAGGGACAAGCCAGCTGTCAGCCCTTGGCCTTGAATATGTGAGATAATCTGCTGGGGATGGTTTGTGGCTTCCACGTGAAAGGTCAAATGATGGGCGCCAGCTTTGATAAAAGCATCAATAAGAGGACTTTCTAAGTCAATCATCAGATGAACATCAAGATTAAAAAGTGTTTGTGAGCGCAATTGCTGTACTAAGCTAGGACCAAATGTAAGGTTAGGCACAAAATGGCCATCCATCACATCCACATGCAAGGTATCCATCCCCAACTGAGTCAATTGATTTAGATCTTCTCTTAAATTGAGTAAATCTGCAGATAAAATAGATGGCCAAACCACCCTTGAGTGTGATCTACAAAGATCATGTGATATCGACATAAAGATGAAAACCTCTTGCAAAGATCACCTTTTTAGTGATCTTTTTACCAATATATAATGTTGTTATTTTTCTGTCATGTTGAATATTCAAGGAATGTGGTCCATGTCTAAATCAAAAGATCTTCCCCCTCCTTCCGATGATGGTCTTCCCCCTGTTCCAGAAACAATAGAGGACAAACAAAAGCCTGAGATTGGCGGGCCAAAAGGCCTTGAGCCCACCCGCTTTGGAGACTGGGAGCAAAAAGGCCGGTGTACGGATTTTTAAATATCATGACACCACTTTTAAAAACCAGTGATTTTGCAAGCTTAAGAGAAGGAAGATCCTTATCTAAACCCCAATCCTTGACCTTAAATCCAGGAGACTTCTTACTGATCCAAGGTCCAAATGGCATAGGAAAGACATCTCTTTTGCGGTCTATGTGTGGTTTGTTAAGCTACACAGGCTCCTTTTCCATGACGGCCTCCTGTTTGTTTTTGAGCACACAAGTGATCCACCTGAGTCACATCACCTGCACCCAATGGCTCTCGCACCAACAGGCATTATCTTCAGATACCCCCATATGCCCTCTTGAACTTCTCAAACAGGCAGGTCTTAAAAGTTTGCAAGACACTCTCGTGACGTCCCTATCCTTAGGACAAAAAAAACGCCTTCATTTATGCAAGCTTCTCTATCATCGTGCGTCATTGTGGTTTTTGGATGAACCCACTACCGGACTTGATGAACAGGGATGCCTCTGGCTCATAGATCTTGTGAAGGCACACCTTGCCCATAAAGGTTGCGCAATCATTGCCACCCATGACCCAGCCATTTTTGCAGGACTGGAAGGGAAAAGATTATGTTTATAAAACTCCTTTACCGCGAAATGGCCTTAATCTGGAGCGACCGTAGCCATTTCCTTTTCCATATGATGACCATAACTCTAGCCTGCGTCATCTGCATTATGGCCATGGGCGATTACCCTCCCCTCTTGAAGCAAGCAGGTCCTGGCATGACATGGTGTGTTATGGTTCTAGTCACCTTATTACAAGCACCCACGCTTTTTTATGTGGATTATGCGGCGGGTTTTGTGGATGATGTGCTCTTATCTCCCCTTCCTCTGGTGGTCTATCTGATGGTCAAGGCCTTGGGCGCTTGGTTGCGATATGGTATGGGGTTTATCATCGTGGTCCCTCTTTTATTGATGCTTTTCCATGTGCCCCTAGGAGACATGGTCGATTTTTGGGTCAAGGCCACCATTGCCAGTATACAATTGGCTTTCATAGCCCTCTTCATTGCAACATTAAACCCCTCTACGCCCACACCACGCCTTTTCGGCTTCTTTTTAGGGTTGCCCTTGTATTTACCCACATTGATTGCCATCACCCTGCCTTTAGCCCCACTTATGACCTGGACACTATTAGGTGTATCGACTCTTTTGAGTATCCCCTTGTGTTTGATTATGGGTGAAAAAGCGCTCTTAACGCAAATAACGGAGTAATTCTCTTGTCCCTCCTCACAAAGCCCAAGCGCATCTCTCTTGCAAATCCCTCACGCTTCACAAAGCTCACTGCCCCTTTCATGTGGCCCTTTTTGATATTGGGAATTGTGTTTTTCATCACCGGAATCCTTTGGGGCCTCTTTTTTTCACCACCGGATTATCAACAAGGAGAATGTGTGCGCATGATGTACATCCATGTACCTGCATCCTGGATGGCATTGTTCGTTTATGGAAGCTGTACCTGCGCGGCTTTTGTTGTGATTGTTTGGCGTCATGGACTTGCCGCCATAGGCTTACGTGCCATGCTTCCTTTGGGCATTCTCTTTACAACCCTTAGTCTCATCACGGGAAGTCTTTGGGGAAAGCCCACTTGGGGCACATGGTGGGTATGGGACGCCCGGCTTACGTCAATGCTGATTTTATGGTTTATTTACATGGGAATTCATTTTCTCATACAAACGCAGTCATCTTCTCCTAAACAAGAACGGTTAGCTGCCATCTTCACCATCGTGGGCGCCATTAATCTGCCCATCATTAAATGGTCCGTCAACTGGTGGCAAACCCTCCATCAGCCAGCAAGTCTCATGCGAGCAGGAGGAAGCGCCATTCATCCAGCGTTTATGGGTCCCTTACTCACCATGGCATGTGCTTTCATATTCATTTTCATAAGCCTTACTCTGGTGCGCATGCATACTCTGCTCATGAATAGAAGAATGGGCTCAAGGTCTTCAGTCAATTAAGCCTTAGATGTAAAAAGTCGACCGAAATTCCATTCCCCCATGGCCCTCAGTCAATTTGGTTGTCATTATTCACAAGCGTATATTGATGTAAGTGAGCCCATTTTTTTATGAGGCTCATAAATTTAGGGTTAAGCTCTTTCTCGGTAATGGCAATCACCTTCAGTGCGGCACAATTATTTGGATGAAGCTGAATGTGTGAGTAACCTACAATATCAACACCAGCGTATAAAATAAGGTCAAGGTGGTCTCGTGATTGATAGTGATGATCATGCGCTTCCAAAATTTCACTCTCTTTTGAACGATATTCTTTTACAAATTCTAACTCTTTCGGGATTAATGCTTTGACTATCCTCAACCCCCTGTAACCAATTTTTCTTTGAATTTCTTTGATAAAATCATCTTTGTTAAGAGAGTACGCATTTCTATCATTAGGAAATTTCATGGCTAATTCAGTTTTAAGTTTAGCATACTTATCTCTATCCTCTTTATGACCACGCATCCAATCACGAAAACTCAGATGCCCTTCAATTTCGTCGCTTCCTTCTTCAAAAATATGTACATTGAATTCAGGGTTATGTTTTGTGAAGAAACACCTAAATAGAATTCCATTATCCCCTTTATATTCATACCCAAGCTCCTGCATTTTTGTAATTGCCTCATTGTCAATCTTAGTGAGATCCTTAACGACAGGCATCATATCAATCACTGGCTTTGCTGCTATTCCGGGTATGGCTGTTGACCCAATATGATAAATGTCAGAACAATTATCACCCAAGGCTTTCTTAATAAGAGCTGCCTCTTCAGAAAACCTTGTAGGCCATGTCTCATCGTAAGGTACAACTTTAACTAAAGATGACACAATAACATCCTATATACATTTTCTCTTTGACGACTTTGTTCCGCTTTCCACTCGTGAGTTATCTCATGACGCGAAGCACTCGACTTACCCTTTAAATAAGTCTGAAAAAAATTAATGTATGCCCATTCTTCTTTTGGTGCAGCAGGAAAATTCTTGCGTCCTTTGAACTTCCGCTTGCCATATATCAGCATACTCTTGGTAAGTTGGAGGATTGCCCGCAAGCCACCTTTCATTAATCCAGTCAATGCCAAAAGCAGTGAAATGAAAGTGATCCCCTATTACTGATTTAAAGAAATTTCTTGTGCGTAAGTCATTCTTGTATGCTCCCTTTAAAATCAAATGGCTTGGCGTTATTTGACAATCCGCACCAGGTGCAGCACATGACACGGCAGGTAGTTTAATTAAATTTATTTTCTCCCCCGTTTGCAGGAAATGGATAATTTTTTCAATCAAATAACCTTTTTTCCCTTTGTCAGACAACTTTAACCTTACACAGATTTCTCTGAGTTCTATGCAAGTTATAAATAACAAAGAGCGTTTAAGCCGCCATAGATCCGTGCACTCTGATGGCACCTTAAAGCTTGCAGGTTCTAAGGCTTCCATACACTAAGCCATGGGTGTGCATAAGCTAACGAGTATTCCACTGAGATCTTTCACATAAGCCACTGTTTGTCCCCATGGCTTTGCAGTAGGAGCGGCAATAGGGATAGCACCTGCCTCTACCGCGGTGGCATAGGCCTGCATCACATCTTGCGTTGTGAAGGTAAGCTCAAAGCCAGGTGCCTTATTCTGCATCCGGTTCTCTTGAAAGTCTATCCCCCCTGCTTGAGCAAAATTTTCTGAAACAAAACCCAGCTTTGTGGAACCCGTGTCCATTTCTATGTAAAATCCACTCTCGGCCACAAATCCAATTTTAAGGCCAAATGCTTTTTCGTAAAATTGTGCTGTCTGAGCGACATCCTCAACAAAT
>CANLAL010000039.1 GCA_947488045.1 Alphaproteobacteria bacterium | reverse complement strand
CTTTTGGAGCGGGCGAAGGGATTTGAACCCTCGACCCCAACCTTGGCAAGGTTGTGCTCTACCCCTGAGCTACGCCCGCGTCTTAAGTTTAGACTGCATGTTAGGGGATAATATACTCGAAGCCATTTGGCAAGTCTAAAAAGAATATGCTGGTAAAAAATGTTCTGAAAGAACGCCCATTCTAGCTGGGGGTACATTGTTAGGCTTGATTAACTAATCCTTAAAACTCTCAAGTTACATAATACTGAATGTTCAAAAATAAAACCATCACTAAACAGGGAAGCCGCATGAAATGGCAGCAAAGAGAACTTTTGCAAAAAAAATAACTTCCATTCTTTTGTTGACCAGCTTTGAAAACGTTCAAGCCCACCATTTTCATTTAAAATCCGCACCCTTGGAAACTGAGTGTTTTGTACGTCCCACTTTCACTCCGGCTCCACCAACAATACAAGTTTTAGACAGCCCAAAGATTGAATCACACATAGAAAAGCCCATAGTCTCAGATCATGACTATATGTGCGCTCTGGGCGCCTATTTTAACCTCACCTGCGATCAAGTCTGGAAAGCACATGAACCGTTTGAAGAAAGTCGCTTAAAAGATACTGAACCTCCCCTTGCCCCTGATGCACCTTATTTGATTGAACCCAAAACCCATCGCGCATGGCTGACCTCCCCTGAAAACCCCAAAGAGGTCCCTGTCGACCGGCTCCCCTTTTATGAGAAATCTCTTAAGCTTTATGCAGGCGAATCTTTTGAGCACCACTTTTGGTGCAATGGAGTGCACCTTATCCCTGAAACGATTGCAGCAATTCAACGTTTTAATGTCCCCATCATTATTCATGATATGAGTGAGATTTTTGAAAATTTCACCAATAAAAATCTGTTTAAAAAATTGATGAGCGATAAATTCTTTGCCTTTGCTGCAAACATATTAAGACAGGAAATTGTGTTGCAGATGGGGGGCCTCTATATGGATATTGGCTTAGAGCAGATTCAAGATCTCAAGCCCTATTTCAAAAAGTATGAAGGGCTACTCTTTTCAAGTAAATGGAATTTTATGATTGATACAGTCTTTGGGGCAAAAAAGGGATCACCACTGCTAAAGGAAAGTTTGGCTTTAAAAAAGCAGTTTCCTGATGTTCTGCCTCTTGTAACTGTAAAACCAAACCCTAAAGAGTTTACGGTCCAGAGACTAAACTCATACCATTCATGGAGAGTTGTTATGGCCCAAATGGAAGGCCTGACCCCACCCCTCGTGATTACAAACTTTACCAAAAATTTCGTCTATCATGGTTTCAAATCTTGGGTAGAGTACAAGAACCTTTACACCACTGATTATTTTCCAAGGGAAGAAGATATTCTCCAAAATACCCTCATGGACAAATCGGCTCAAAGTAACACGTCTTCTCCGTCTCATGAAAAACCCCTGGTGCCAGAATACGAATATCTATGCGCCTTAGGGGCTGTTTATAATCTTTCTTGCAGTCAAGTATGGGATGTAACCACCCCATATGAAGAAGTACATCTGAAAGATCAGGGCCAACCCATGGCTCCAGATGCCCCATATCTAATTGAACCAAACACACATCGCATGTGGCTCACCTCCCCTCAAAACCCCCAAGAAGTCTCTCTAGATCGGCTAGCACACTATGAGCAGTCTTTACAGTTTTATGGTGAACATTTTAAACATCACTTTTGGTGTAATGGCATACATTTAATCCCTCAAACAATTGATGCCATCCTGAAATTCAACGTGCCTGTGATCATTCATCACATCAATGAAATCAAACCAATCACCAACAAAAATCTATTTCAAAAATTGATGCAAGATCAATTTTTTGCATTTGCATCAAATATCATCAGACAGGAGATTCTCCTACAAAAAGGTGGGATTTATATGGACATAGGACTCGAACAAACTCGAAATCTAGAATTTTATTTTAAAAAATATGAAAGTTTTTATTTTACTAATAAATGGGTCAAAATGATGGATGGTGTTTTTGCAGCAAAAAAAGGCGACTTAGTTCTTAAAGAAAGTTTGTTATTAAAAAAAGATTTTCCATTTATTTTAAATCAGTTGTCTGTATTGCCCGATCCTAAAAAATTTAACCTTCAAAGGCTCAATACTCTTAATGCATGGAGAATAACAATGGCTCAAAATGAGGGCCAACTTCCCCCCATGGTCCTTCTTGATTTCTACGAAAGCTTCAATTATCACGGCTTTGAATCATGGATGGGATACAAAACAAAATTCACTATTGATTATTATCCAGTAGAGACAGCTGGAAATACAAACCAATAGGAAAGTAAGGAGAAAATGAGTGATCCAGCAAAAAATTTTCCGATGTTCAATCCTTTGCGCATTTTTATTGAAAGCGTCAACTGGTCATGCCGAAAAACGGTTATTAGAAGATACAATTGCATCATCCTGTCAAACTTCTTTTGAGAATGACCATATAGCTAAACAGAAAAGCTATACTAACTTATCTACCGCAATTGAACCTCCAGTCAATAAAACATTTTTTTTATTCTATGATTATGTTTATCCCTCTTTTATACCTAATCACCTAATAACAGTTAAGACATCTCTGGGATATTTTGGAGACGTTCTTGATGTCACCTCCGCTGCAGAAGCAACCTTAATTTTTGTACTTCCCTATTTAAAAAATGGAACATTTTACAAGGGAGAGTACTCCAATAAACTTGTCATTGGTGTTTCGGCCGAAGCTTATGTATACGACCCAGCCATTGTCAACTTATCACTTTCATTTCCTCACATTAAAACTGAAAATTATTTGCGATTTCCTTACTATGCAAATTTTGCTTTCTCCCCGGAAACGCTTCTTCATAAAGAAAAGCTATATAAAGAAAAAAGAGAATTTTGTGGTTTTCTTGTCTCAAATTACCACCAAGTATCTCTATATAAGCGTAAATATGATGGAGTATTAGCCAGAGACAGTCTTTTCAAAAAACTTTCCGCATACAAACTGGTTAAAAGTGGCGGCAAACATCTAAACAATATTGGCTTTTTGGTACCTAAGCATGAAACCAAGAGGTGGCTTTCCCAGTTTAAATTTATTATTTGTTATGAAAACCAAAGCTATGATGGGTACGTTACTGAAAAAGTTTTCAACGCTTATAATGCAGGCGCCATACCCATTTATTATGCGGATCGATCGGTCTTACAAGACATCAATCCCAGGGCCATTATTTTTGCACCTGATTTTGAGAGTGAAGAGGCCTTAATTGAATATATTGTAAAAGTAGACACTGACGATGCCCTTTACAGAAGCATTTGGGACGAGCCATTGATGGTTGATCCTTACTACTCTTCTGATGCCTACCAACAACGTCTACGGGAAAAGTTGGCAAAGCATATTATACCTTATCTTTGAAACATGGCTCTGAATCAAGGGGGGCTGCGCTTCGTTGATTCAGAGTTTTCCTGAGTGCCTACACCCATCATAGCATCCCATAGACCTTCTCAAACTTTTGCCTAGATCTTCCCACAAATCCTATGGTAAATTGGCTTCATGTGTTTGTTTCATGGAAAGATAAAAGTTTATGCTTGCCACTGTACCTCAATCTCAAAATACATCTGCCTGGGTCAAAACCATTACCGTCCACAATTTTATGCAAGACGTGATCGAAGCTTCCCAACAAATACCTGTATTTCTTGATTTTTGGGCGCCCTGGTGCGGGCCGTGTAAGCAGCTCATGCCTCTGCTGGAGAAAGTCGTGGGAGAATTTTCTGGTAAGGTGGTATTAGGAAAAGTGAATGTGGATGAAAATCCTCAAATTGCACAAAAACTTCAGGTTCAGTCCGTTCCCATGGTCTATGCTTTTTTCAAAGGGCAACCCGTGGATGTTTTTAATGGGGTACTTCCCGAGTCGCAACTGCGCGCCTTTTGCAAACGTATTTTCGACATGAGCCAAGGCATAAATGAAGCGCTGGATGCCGCCCTTATGCATTTAAATGCAGGGGAAACAGCACAAGCTCAGGAGCTTTTTACAGCCATTTTGCAAGCAGAGCCCTCACATGTACAGGCTTTAATTGGCTTGGCGCGGTGTGCATTGAATCAACAAGATGTTCAAGCCGCTCAAGAACTTTACGATAACATCCCTGAAGCGGCCCTCAGCCCTCAAGAGGCCTCCGAGAAAAAAGCCCTCGCCACAGCCCTCCAACTGGCCACTCACACACCCAAGGGTGACATCCATTCCTTGCAAGCCCACATCGCGCAGCACCCTGAGGATTTTCAGGCTCAGTTTGATTTATCCACAACTCTTTTTGCACAAGGCGAAATCATGGAGGCGATCACTTTGCTGCTCGGCATCCTCTCTCAAGATTTAAGCTGGGCTGACGGCAAAGCCAAAGAGCAACTTCTCACATTCTTTGAAGGACTAGGCTTTAGTCATCCCGCGAGTATTTACGGCCGCAAAGCCTTGTCAAAAATTTTGTTTTCTTAAAAATGGAGCCTCCCATGTCCACACCCGTGAACCTTGACCCTAAATTACTTGAAATCCTCGTCTGCCCCCTAACCCATACCTCTTTACGCTATGATAAAGAGGCAAATGAGCTTATTAGTGATGCCGCTGGCCTGGCCTATCCCATCCGTGAGGGCATTCCCATCATGCTGATCGATGAAGCACGTAAGATTGACGCTTAATAAAATCAGAAATTTTGGTAAGGTTACTCCCCCATATTTTGATAATAGTTAGCATCTACGTAAGCGGACCATTCAGAGGCCCCCCACTTACCATTGTGCCATGATGCAAACCCGTGGTATTTGAAATCCGCATTATGATAAACAAAACCCACTGAGTCTGTCGCGACCTGTTTTAAGCCCCAAAATATTTTCCATCCATATGATGTCGTCAACCATGCGCACGACCATGTGTCAGGCAAAACATCCAAAGATGCCACAGTTTTAGGAATGTCCCTCACAAATTGTAAGGTATTCTTTAAAAACGGATAGTTTTTCGGAGCCCCAAGAGTGTAACTGTTTGTTAGAGAATCCGGCCCAATGACTTGAATCCAACTATATTTTTGAAAGTAATCATCAAGGTCAATCATCTGCTCCAGCCCAATGTCAGAATAAAGTCCCCCATATTGTAAAAGAATTTCCTGACGCGCAATATTCCCAGCTTTTGACAAATGATTGTCCCTTAAAAAATGCTGGAAAAGCTTTTGGGCAATAAAGTTCTCTTCTATTTCACTAATTTCGTGAATGGTCACCGGCACATTAAAACTTTTGATAGTCGCAATTGTTTGTGGGATGAGGCTGGCATTATTGCACCAAAAATGGTGTTCATAAGGTTTATCTTTGTAAAATTGAAGTGAGCTATTATAAAATTTCAGCCTATCTCGTGGCACTTCCCTGAAATCTTCTGGCAATGTAAACCAAATACGATGTGTCCTAGGCTCAATCAAATATGGGGCATCAGATGAAATAGGAGTCCCCCTATTTTTCAAAAACTCTTGTTCATAAGGCTTATGTGCATTCAGAACTTCAGAACATGTTAAATTGTAAAGATTGCCCACTGCACACAGATATTGATCTTTTGAAACGATGGGTTTAATAAACGATTGCGTAACACGCGCGCCTTCTTGTGTTGGCTCATTTGACAGACAGTCTAACTGTGCGTGCGCTGTTAAACTTAACAAAAAATCCATAACAGTAAAGAAATAAAGTGGTTTTTTAGCGAGCATTCATTTATCCTTGATTAATTTTGCAACTAAAAAGAGTACCGTGAACTCACTTTATAACCATTAAATTTTGTAAAAAGATTTAGACAAATTATATCAGTTATTGAAAAATAATTTTATAATGTAGTAATTTTCTCTATGGTATTTAATGTTCAGGATTGGATGAAGGATCAAACGAAGGTTTTTAAAAATTGCTTTTTTCAGTGCACTTTGCTAGGCTGTCGTTATTAGAAACATTAAAAAAGGAACTTTAATCATGCTTCACTTTCGGTCATTAAACCCCATTCCTCCCCTATGCTACAGTCGTCCTGAACTTGATTCAGGATCTCACTGAGGGTCGACACAAGATTTCGAGTCAAAGGCCAAAATGACAGTGTATGCACTCAAAACCATGGATATCCATTTGCACATGGATATCACATTCAAATCCGCAGTTTTTAAGGAAACCATATGCAAAAAAAAATAAAACACGAAAATGATATCAACTGGGCTCAAAGTCAGGCCACAAAAGGAAAAAATAGGGATATCCCATGGATATCCATGATATCACACCGCTCATCAAGACTAGAACCTACGCTGGACTACTTATTATCCAGCTTCAAAGCAGCCAGGAATGCGCTTTGGGGAATCTCCACGTTGCCAAATTGGCGCATACGCTTTTTACCCGCCTTTTGCTTTTCAAGGAGCTTCTTCTTCCGAGAAATATCCCCACCATAGCATTTGGCAAGCACATCCTTGCGCATCGCCGAGACCGTTTCACGGGCAATCACCTTACCGCCAATGGCTGCTTGAATGGCAATCTTAAACAGCTGTCGTGGGATCAAGTCTTTTAAACGCTCACACAATCCTCGTCCCCGAGGATCAGCCTGTGCGCGGTGCACAATGATGGACAGAGCGTCCACAGGCTCATTGTTCACGAGGATAGAAAGCTTAACCAAATCCCCCACTTCGTAGGAATCCAATTGGTAGTCAAAACTGGCATATCCTCGGCTCACTGATTTTAAACGATCGTAAAAGTCGAAGACCACTTCGTTGAGCGGCAAGCGATAAACCACCATGGCCCGACTACCGGCATAGGTCAAATCCAGTTGCTCTCCACGACGGTCTGTGCACAAGGTCAATATAGACCCTAAATACTCGTCGGGCACCATAATGGTAGCTTTAATCCAGGGCTCCTCAATCCGATCAATTTTCACAGGATCTGGCATATCTGCAGGGTTATGCATTTCCTGCATGGTCCCATCGGTCATGTGGACTTTATACACCACACTGGGCGCAGTGGTCACCAAATCAAGGTTGTATTCTCGCTCCAAACGTTCTTGGATAATCTCCAAATGAAGAAGCCCTAAAAACCCACATCGAAAACCAAACCCTAAGGCTGCCGAGGATTCTGCCTCAAAC
Organism: Alphaproteobacteria bacterium; assembly: GCA_947488045.1. GTDB lineage: Bacteria > Pseudomonadota > Alphaproteobacteria > 43-37 > 43-37 > CANLAL01. The sequence goes on along the minus strand of CANLAL010000039.1, from coordinate 6,639 downwards.
ACGAAGCTGGCATCATTGAGTCTCAGCTTAGCTAAACTTTCTCTGAGCTGTTCAAATTCTGCGGCATCAGCGGGAAACAAACCACAGAACACTACGGGAACGCTCGGCTTAAATCCTGCCAAAGCCTCTGTTGCTGGCCTGCGTTCTTCCGTAATGGTGTCACCCACATTACAATCGGCCACATGCTTAATGCTAGCCGTGATAAAGCCTATTTCCCCGGGATACAACTTATCGCACAAAATACGTTTTGGGGTAAAATACCCTACTGAATCCACCTGATGTGTGACACCAGAGGACATCATTTTAATCTTCATTCCCTTGGCTAAAACACCATCTTTCACACGGACCAAGATCACAACACCCAAATATGGGTCATACCAACTATCAATGAGAAGGGCCTTAAGCGGTGCCTCTTCATCGCCTTTGGGTGCAGGCAGGCGGTGCACTAATGCCTCCAAGACATCGGGAATACCCAATCCCGATTTGGCAGATACAAGAAGGGCATCACTGGCATCCAGGCCAATCACATCCTCAATCTGTGTTCGCACCCGGTCAGGATCAGCAGCTGGCAGGTCAACTTTATTGAGTACGGGAATGATCTCATGGTTGTTTTCGATAGCTTGATAGACATTGGCTAAAGTTTGAGCTTCAACGCCCTGGCTTGCATCTACAACCAGCAGGGAACCCTCGCAAGCCGCTAGTGAGCGACTTACCTCATATGCAAAGTCCACATGTCCAGGTGTATCCATTAAATGAAGCTGATAGGTGATGCCATCTTTTGCTTTATAAGAAAGACGTACCGTTTGGGCTTTAATGGTGATGCCTCGTTCCCGCTCGATATCCATATTATCAAGCAACTGCTCCTTCATCTCGCGATCCTCAATACCCCCACATAACTGAATTAATCGATCAGCTAAGGTCGACTTTCCATGGTCAATATGGGCAATGATAGCAAAGTTCCGAATCAGCAATTGGTTATGACGGGGGGTACTCATGTGCGTAGTTTTCCTTGGCAAGATTTTTCAACGGCCGCCACAATGGCATCACTGATGTTCTTAATGTCGGCATCTGTTAAGTTTGCCTCTTGAGGCTGGATCAGCACACGCAAGGCAATGGACTTGTATCCAGGTTCAATACCTTTTCCTTCGAATACATCAAAAAGCGTTACATCCACAATTTTGCGATCTGCCTTTTTGGCAGCCTTGAAAAGGAATTCTGCGGGTGTTTTATGTTCCACAAGAAAGGCAAAATCCCGCTCAATGGGCAATAGAGGATGGAGCGTCAATAAACTTCTTGATTTCTTTTGTGCAACCGCAGTGAACGCATCCACATACACCTCAAAAACATAACATACTTTATCCAGGCTTAAGGCTTTAGCCACTTGAGGATGCAGCTCACCAAAATATCCCAATGACTTATTATTGGGGCCAATGATAACGGCGCTTCGACCTGGATGGTAATGAACAGGAAGGTTTTCCTGGCTCAAGCGTAAGGCTTGAGTATTGAGGCCTAAACCTTCCACCAGCGCCCATACATCAGCTTTCACATCGTAGATCGTGTTTGACTTGGTAGGTGTAGACCAATGAGCGCTATGGGTCACACCACATCGCACACCCGCAGCCATGAGACGCTGCCCCTCGATTTGAATACTCTCATAGGCAGACTCAACCTCAAATAAGGCGACTCGCTCTTGAGCGCGGTCTAAGTTGTATTGACAGGCAGTCAAAAGTCCAGGCAATAGACTGGGACGCATGACCGACATATCTTGGCTAATGGGATTGATGAGCTTTAATTGGGGATCTGTCCAACCAAACAACTGTGCAACTTTCTCTGGAATAAAGGACCAAGAAGCTATTTCCATCAGACCTCGGCCTGCCAAAACTCTCCGCACTATCCCACCTTGCGAAGAAGGCACACTTTTAGGTCTAGATAAAGGCAAAGGGGTTTCAGGAATTTCATCGTATCCATAAATCCTAAGTACCTCTTCAATAAGGTCTTGCTCTATAGAAACATCATGCCGCCAAGGAGGAGTAATGACTTCAACCCGATCCCTGTCTGTGGGTTGCGCGCCCCACTTAGGAGCAGTCCCCTCTGCGTGCTTAAATCCTAGTTTTTCCAAAATTTGTGGAGCAGCCGGGATATCTAGTCCTGCATAGGCAATGATCCGAGCACGATTTAGCGTCACGCTCTTTTCATGTTGAAATGCTTTACCTGAGCTTACCACCTCAGAAGCAAGGCCCCCACAGATTTCCACTATCATGTGAGTCGCTTTTTCTAAGCCTTTTAAAACCTCTGCTGAATCCACGCCTCGTTCAAATCGAAACCGCGATTCAGAGTGAACATTGAGTGTGCGACCTGTCTTGGCAATCTGGATAGGGTCAAAATAGGCTGACTCCAAGAATACGTCGGTGGTTTCTAAGGTGCATCCCGAAGCCTGGTCGCCCATGATCCCCGCCAATGAAAGAGGCACTGCTTCATCTGCAATAATAAGCGTGTGTGAGTCTAATTGATAATCTTTTCCATTGAGCGCTAACAAAGATTCACCCTGCCGCGCATGACGAACATGAAGACTTCCCTTGAGAGTATTAGAATCAAAGGCATGCATGGGCCTACCCATGTCAAAAAGTAGATAATTGAGAACATCTACCACTGCATTGATGGATTTTTGACCTGCAGCCCTTAGCCTTTCCTGTAACCATTGAGGACTTGGTCCATTTTTAATACCCTTTATCAAACGCCCCACAAAATAAGGACAATCCTTCTCAGCCGCTGAGTCAACAGCCACCTGCGTAAGACAGGGTATTTTCACATCGATGATTACATCTTCCTTCTCAATCAGACGTCCTACACCTGCAGCGGCTAAATCGCGGGCAATGCCATATACACTAAGCCAGTCTGAACGATTAGGCGTAATGGAAACTGTGAAAATAGTATCACTAAGATGCAGCGCATCGGCCAAGGACGTGCCCACCGGTAATGCTGGATCAAACTCCAAAATCCCCTCTTGAGAAAAACCATCGCCTAAACAAAGCTCCCCTGCTGAACACAGCATTCCATAACTTTCAACCTGGCGAATGATGGCATTTTTCAGTTTTTCCCCCGTAATGGGAACCACCTGACCTGGCGCCACAAATGCGGTCACCAAACCTATGCGGGCATTCGGGGCTCCACACACAACTTCTTTTAAGCCGTCGAAGGTTTCCACCTGACAGACCTTTAAGCGATCTGCATGGGGATGAGGATTGGCCTTTACAATACGCGCCAAAGTAATATGAGCAATGGCATCCCCCGGACGCTCTATTGATTCTACCTCAATACCAATTTTTGTGAGCCAGTCTGCAATTTCCGTTGAGTCGCATGTGGTGTCTAGGTGAGCCTTCAACCAAGAGAAAGAAAATTTCATAATATATATTGCCTCACCTTAAGCCGTCACACGAGGACCACAGGAAGCCGCCTGCAGTGAAGAAAAACCGAAATGAGAAAGCCATCGAAGATCGCTCTCATAAAAGGATCTTAAATCTGTAATACCATATTTCAACATGGCCAGTCTCTCAATGCCCATCCCTATGGCGAAACCTTGGTATTTATTTGAGTCAACTCCACAATTTTCTAGAACTTTTGGGTGAATCATTCCACAGCCTAAAACTTCCAACCAATCATCTCCTTCCCCAAGTGTGACCTTACCTTCTGAACGGAGGGCTTGAATATCCACCTCTGCAGAAGGCTCTGTAAAGGGAAAGTGATTAGGTCGAAAGCGCATGGCCACATCTTGAAGCTCGAAAAACCGCTCAAAAAACTCTTTGATTAACCCTTTTAAATGTCCCATATGGATGCCTGGCTCAATGACCATCACTTCGATTTGATGGAAGTTTGGGGTATGGGTTTGATCATAATCTGACCTGAAGACCCGGCCGGTAGAGACAATGCGGACTGGGGGGTTTTGGCTGGCTAAAGATCGAATTTGCACACCTGATGTGTGGGTGCGTAAAAGCAAAGTACGACCATCCCGTTCGGCCGGAAGATAGAAAGTATCCATCAGCTGACGGGAGGGGTGAATTTCCAGAATATTCAGCGCACTAAAGTTATAATAGTCATCTTCAATATGTGGACCTTCGGCCAAGTCAAACCCCATTTGGCCAAAAATGGCTAAAATCTCTTCCATGGCATTGTTAAGAGGGTGAAGTTTCCCTTGTGGCTGAGAAAAAGAGGGAAGGGTCATATCTTGCCATTCCTTGGCAAGCCTTGCAGACAGTGCTTTGGCTTCCAGAAAGGTTCCTCGTTCTGAAAATGCAGACAAAGCTTGATTCTTAAGCGCATTGATACGCTCACCTTGAACTCGCCGACCTTCTCCTTCCAACTCACGAAGTGACTTGAGTGCTCCTGTGAGCAGACCTGTCTTTCCCAATAAAGCAACCTTATGGGCTTCCAATGTCTCCAGACTATCGGCTTGCCCAATGGAATCGATAAGCCGTTGAATGTTTGGATCTAACATAGGTGCCTCATATTTTTAATGCGTTAGCTTTTTCTTGCCACTCTTATCTACCCAACAAACGCCGAATTCTAACCTTAAGGCGGATACAAGAAAATCTTCAGCAGCTATATGGCTGCTGAAGATTAAGACATGTAACTGTTGGAAGAACAATACAACTAAAGATGACCCGAGGATCAGCCTTACTCTCCAGCTGTTCCTTCTGGTGCCACAGATGCTTCTACCACAGGTGCGGCTACTTTCGCGGTTGTGGCGGAACCCTTTGGTGGTCGCACTGTTTGCTTTTCAGCAATACGTGCGCTCTTGCCTGTGCGACCACGCAAGTAATATAGCTTAGCACGACGCACATCGCCTCGGCGGAGCACTTCAATGGTGATACTTGGTGAATATAGGGGGAATACACGCTCAACACCCTCACCATAGGAAAGCTTACGCACAGTGAATGATGAGTTCAAACCTGCGTTTTTACGACCAATACAAACACCTTCATAAGCTTGACTGCGTTCACGGCCACCTTCTTCTTCCACAATACGCACCCAAACCTTTAAGGTGTCGCCCGGTGCAAAGCTTGGAACGGCCTTGCTTTCAGTGAGTTTGGCCACTTGGGCTTGTTCAAATTCTTGGAGTAAATTCATTTTTTTGTCCTTCTATTATTTAAATACGTGTCGTTGATGAATGATCACAATAACGCTGCCATAAATCTGGCCTGCGCTGCTGTGTAATAAAGTGAGCTTGTTGTTGACGCCATTTTTGGATATTCAGGTGATGCCCTGACAAAAGCACCTCAGGAACGGCCCGGTCATTCCACACTTGGGGTCGGGTATATTGTGGATACTCTAAAAGAGGAACAGAAAAACTTTCTTCCACATGACTTTCTTCATGCCCCATCACACCAGGAATCAGACGCACAAGTCCATCGAGCAAAACCATTGCAGCCATCTCTCCACCGGAAAGGATATAATCACCCACACTGATCTCCTCAAAACCCCATGCGTCGATCACCCGCTGGTCTACGCCTTCATAGTGACCACACAAGATGATCCATTCCTGGGTTTCACACGGTGTAGCGCGCAAGGTGTTGAGCACACCTTGTGTTAAAGGCTCACCCCGAGGTGTCATAAAAATATATCGGGGCCTACTGCACAAAGAAGAGACAGCCTCAATCGCTGCATGGACCACGTCTGCTCGTATCACCATACCTGGCCCACCACCGAAGGGTGTATCGTCTACGCATGCGTGGCGATTCACAGTATAATCACGAATGTTGTGAGCTTTCAAAGACCAAAGCTCTTTTCCCAACGCTTTTCCTGCCAGAGAATGTCCCAAAGGCCCAGGGAACATATCAGGGAATAAAGTCAACACATGCACATGCATTTAATGAACCTCCCCTTTCTTTGGCTTTTGTGAGTGTGAAGTTGAAAAGAGTAAGTCCTCAACATTAATCATCAGATATCCCTCATCCACACGCACCTCTATAACGGAGGTTTGAGTAAAGGGTAAAGTAGCCACCCCCCCCTCGATTAAGGTGATTTCAATGAAATCACCAGCACCGAAATTAAAAACGCCACTCACTTTCCCCAAGGCTTTATGGGTATCGTCTTTCACACATAGCCCCATGAGATCCTTGTGATAAAACTCTTCTTCAGGTAAATCTGGCAGCAGTGATGCATCTAAGAACAAACTTGTCCCTTTCAGGGTCTCCGCATAAGTACGATCTGGAATTTGTGGAGATGAAAGCACAAGCCGATCCCCTGCAGCTTCAACAACTTTAAATTGAAACTGCTGAGCTCCATCTTGTGTTAAAACCGGTCCATAAGAAGCAATATCAAGAGGGTCAGCCATATAGCTTTTTACCCTCACAAGCCCCTTAATACCCTTAACTCCTATAATCATCCCTACACATACCATCTTCATAATTAATGTAAGCTTTTTGACTTAAAAGCTTATCCTTCCATTGTTTCAGTAGCAGCTGGCTCTTCAGCAATAGTTTCACCTACTGGAGTCTCTTCCACTGCGACTGCAGCAGCCTTAGCATCTGCAGCAGCCTGGATGGCCGCAGCCTTTGCAGCTTCAGCTGCTTCTTGTGCTTTTACAATGGCTTCTGCTCTAGATTTCACACGCTCTTGAGCTTTTGCTTTGGGCGCTGATCT
>CANLAL010000038.1 GCA_947488045.1 Alphaproteobacteria bacterium | reverse complement strand
TTTTATGGATTCACCGGCATGTCTCTCTCATTCTGGCATTAATATGCGCTGGAATCGCCTATCAAAAGGGTTTGTTTAAAAATTTTTCCTTGAGTGCTTTAAAAGATTTTCTAAGTTCAATTTTTAAAATCTTTTCCTAGACACATTAGGTTTAATACCTAAAATGGATGCCTATACCATTTTAACATAACACAAAGGCTCTGCATATGTTTCCATTCCTCCTTAATCATTGGGAAAAAGATCCGCTTTTGTGTCTCATGGGATCACTGCTTTTATTGGCCATTACTTGTCTATGGATCCATAGACATGTGGCCTTTTTTTTAGCCTTAAGTTCTGTAGGTTTGGCTTATTATATGGGGCGAATGAGCCCTTTTGCCATAGGGATTTTAGGCCTGCTCTCAGCCTTGCTCTTACTGGAGCGACATATTAATCGGGCCCCCATCTTGAAAGGACTGGTTACCGTTGCCATTGCAACCGTGGCTACTGCAAGCTTCTTTCATTTGCTGCCGGGATTTACCAACTGGCAAATATTACCCCCTACTCAGGTCAGCTCTGGGGCTCCGCCCTATGACTTTTACCTCAACTTAGATAAAGGCTTGGTGGGATTTTTGTTGTTGTTCTTCATGATCAAACCCGCACAAAACCGACATGAATGGGCCCTGATTCTAAAAGGCTGGCTTGCCTTGACCCCTTGGGGAATCTTGTGCCTTTTGGGCATTACATACTTTTTTGGATGGACCGTTTATGAGCCTAAAAAACCTACCTTCTTCTTGGTATGGGCGGCCGTCAATTTGTTGACTGTTTCCTTGGTGGAGGAAGCCTTCTATCGAGGGTTTATACAAGAAAGATTTTCGCGATGGATAGGGCCATGGAATGCCCTAATTATTACTACTTTAGCTTTTATGGGTGGACATTTTTATTTTACACATGATTGGCGTTATTTAAGTTTGGTTGGCTTAGCATCTTTCTTTTACGGCCTTACCTATAACCTCACCAAGCGTGTGGAAGCAGCAGCTTTGGTGCACTTTAGTGTGAATGCTTTTCATTTATTATTATGGACTTACCCGCGACTTTTAGCGGCCTAGCTTGAGGCCCCCAAGACAATCGGTATTTTACATGTGGACAAATTAAATGTTTAAATCCAACTGGGAAAAAACAAGTACCAGGCATTCCTTACCGCCAGGGCTTATTGAAAAGATGGCCGTTCAGGCATACCCCCATTTAGAGCTACGTTCATATCAGATTATTGATGGAGGGTGCGCTAACCTTAACATTAAAATTCAATTTAAAAATGATACAGCCCCTCGCATTTTACGCGTTTACTTACGAGATAAAGATGCAGCCTACAAAGAGCAAAAACTTGCATTGCTTTTAAAGCCGAAAGTCCCCGCACCAGAAATATATTACATCGGAAATATTGAAGCTTATCAGTTTTCTATTATGGAGTTTATTTTCGGCATCACGCTACGTGATCTTTTATTAAGCGACCATATATACGACATGCCTCTTCTCATGTGCGAAGTGGGAACTCTTATCTCAAAAATAGCAGCTTTTACATTTCCACTGTCTGGCCTTTTAGACAAGAATTTAGAAGTGATCGACCATCCGATTATGTTATTCGACTTTGCTAAGGAATGTCTTGAAAAGCAAGACCTGATGTGCATCTTAGGACCAGAGTTGGTTTTAAAAATCCATAAACTTCTTGACCGCTTGAACATTATTTTTACAGAAGAAAATGAACACCACCTTGTACATGGGGACTTTGATCCAGCTAATATCTTGGTAAACAATTCAACAGGCACCTGGCATATTAGTGGTATTTTAGATTTCGAATTTTCCTTTTCAGGGTCAGTTCTTTGGGATGTGGCAAACATGCTGCGCTATGCACATCACATGCCTCCACAGTTTCAGAATGCATTTATTGCTGGCTTAGAACAAAAAGGCTTAAGCTTGCCTAAAAACTGGCAAATTAAAGTCAGCTTTTTCAATATATTATCTCTACTGGATTGCCTTAAAAGAACAACCTCCCAAACACAACCACATCAAAGTGCTGATATTCATAACCTCATCTGCCATTATGTTGCGGCATTGGGATATGAATCTCTCACTTAAACTTTTAAAATTGCATCACTCCACTTCTCTTTTGCGTCATTAAAACATTTTTAAGATAAGTTAGAGCATCATTTTTTAATCATTCCAATAACATAGGCAGGTAGATTCAAATGAAACCGCGTCAAATCAATGGGTGCTTTATCTGTCTTGTAATTTCTTCCTTTGGGCTCATGAAGTTGCATGCAAAAGATATCTATTCGCATCCCCCCGGTCAGCTTCACTGTGAAGCAGGAAACACTCAACTGTGTTCACCTGCGAATACTTTTGCCCCTTCACTTCCAAAAAACATGGATAGGTTACCCAATACAAATAAAAGTCACCTATACACTTTAGCTTCACTTGAGAACATAACACGAGCTGAATTAGAACGATTTAATCCTTCTCCAGAGCGCAATTTTATTAATGAGATGGGATTTAAAACAATACGTGACGCACTCTCGCAAGACACGCCCTATTTAATTGAGCCTAAAACTCACCGCATTTGGCTCACCTCCTCTGAGAGCCCTCGGGAAGTAAAGCCTGATCGTCTTGCATTTTATGAAAAATCTCTTGCATTATATGCGGACACGTCATTTGAACACCATTTTTGGTGCAACGATCTAAGCCTTATCCCTCAAACTGTTTCCGCTCTCCAATCCTTTACTACTCCTATTATTCTTCATGAGATCAGTGAAATCTCCCAAAATTTTATCGCAAAAAAGTTATATAAAAAATTTCTTAATGATAGACTTTTTGCTTTTGCTGGTGAAATCGCCCGTCAAGAAATTCTTCTTCAGGAAGGGGGCCTGTATACAGACATTGGTATTGAGAAAATCAGTAATCTTGACCCTTACTTTAGACACTATGATTTACTCATGTGCATAAGTTTTTCCTGGGTTGACAATCACTTTCTTGCTGCAAAAAAAGGATCTCCCTTTCTTGCCAAAAGTCTCTCTCTCATTGACCGCCTACCCTCCACATTGGCCACCCACGCTATTACCCCAGAGTCCAAAAGTATCCATTGGCTTTTGACAGTGGACACATGGCAATTGGTTGCGGCCATCACCAATCACACTTTTGGACCCGAGGCCTTTCTTTATGAAGGCATTGATTATCGTGTGCATGGTTTAGGCACCTGGTATTCTGATGAAGAAAAGCTCACTGTGGACTATCTCAATGCCGACTAAAATGAGGCCCTTACTTTAAAAGCTGTTTTTCTTGCATTTGGATATACTCTCCACTATAGCTGGTGGCAGTATTTTCAACACGAGTGACCCATGTCGACCTGCGAAAAAAAGAAGCTTTATATTAAAACCTATGGCTGCCAGATGAATGTCTATGATTCTGGGCGTATGGCTGATATTTTGGCGCCTTTGGGCTATCAAGCGACAGAAATTCTAGGTGAGGCTGATATGGTTATCCTCAATACCTGCCATATCCGCGAAAAGGCTGAGGAGAAGGTTTTTTCCGACCTCGGCCGTGTGCGTGACGGTCAAAAAGAAGGAGCGCTCATTGCTGTAGCCGGATGCGTGGCCCAAGCCAATGGTGAACACATCATCAAACGGGCGCCTTATGTGGATATTGTTCTAGGCCCACAAACGTATCATAGACTGCCCGAAATGGTGGCCAAAGCGCACCGGGCTCGCGATGAAAAAACGGGTCGTGGCCGGGGCATTGTGGAAACAGATTTTCCTTTAGAGTCCAAATTCGATTCTTTGCCTGATACACAAAGCATTCAAGGCACATCTGCTTTCCTTTCTGTTCAGGAAGGATGCGACAAATTCTGTACTTTTTGTGTGGTACCTTATACCCGCGGTGCTGAATACTCCCGACCAGTTGCCTCCATTTTAGAAGAAACCAAGCGCCTTACTGATCAAGGCATTATTGAACTGACTCTTTTGGGCCAAAACGTGAATGCCTATCACGGAGAACACCTGGATGGCGCTGGTACCGCTTCTCTTGCCCAGCTGATGGAAGCCATCGCAACTCATGTGCCAAGTATCAAACGCTTGCGGTACATTACCTCCCACCCTAAGGATATGTCTGATGACCTCATCCGTGCCCACGGGGATTTAGACTGTCTGATGCCTTATCTCCACCTTCCCGTACAGTCCGGATCTGACCGCCTTCTCGAGCGCATGAATCGCCAGCATACCGCAGCCCATTATTTAGAGATTTTAGAACGCCTGCGCAAAGTGCGCCCTGATATTGCCCTATCCAGCGATTTCATTGTAGGATTTCCAGGAGAAAGTGACCAAGATTTTGAAGACACTGTAGCCCTTGTGAAAAACGTAGGTTATGTGCAGGCCTATTCCTTCAAATACAGCATCAGGCCCGGTACTCCAGCAGGCCTTTATGAAGACCAAATTCCTGAAGCAGTGAAAGATACACGCTTGGCTCATTTGCAAGAGGTCATCCTGGAAGGCCAAAAAGCCTTCAATGCAGCTTGCTCTGGCCGCACCCTCCCTGTCCTTTTTGACCGCATGGGCAAAACCCCAGGACAAATTGTGGGAAAAAGCCCCTATTTGCAATCCGTTCATATTCAAGGCCCTGAAAGCCTCATGGGCCACATTGTGAATGTGCATATCACACACGGCTATGCCAATAGCCTAGAAGGTGTTATGCTTTAAGAAATAAGCAGGTGAGGCCAATACATGTCTGATCAGGTAACGATTACTTTAGATTTCTCCAACAATCGTTTGTTGCCTTTTCTGTTTGGCGAGCATAACAGCTACCTAAATCTTCTAGAAAAACAGTTTCATGTACACATCCAAAGCCGAGGGGGGCGTGTGCAAATTTCTGGCGTTCCAGAAGCCATTCAATCCGCTCAATCGGTTTTACGCTATTGCTATTCTCGACTAGAAAAAGGTTTAAGCCTGGATACGATAGAGTTTGAAGCGGCCATCCGTGTAGCCACACAAAGCGCTCTGGGCATGCACGTGACGGAGGATCAAGATGAAGTGATTCTCACCACTCACAGAAAAGTTATTCAGGCACGCTCTGCGGGGCAGAAAACCTACCTAAAGCAACTTCAACATAATGAAATGGTTTTTGGCATTGGACCAGCGGGCACTGGGAAAACTTATTTAGCCGTCGCCATGGGGGTAGCCATGATGCTTTCAGGTCAGGTGGACCGAATTATTCTTTCACGCCCCGCTGTGGAAGCAGGTGAACATCTTGGATTTTTACCTGGCGATCTGCGTGAAAAGATCGACCCTTACCTGCGGCCCCTTTATGATGCTCTACATGATATGCTTTCAGGCGAGCAAATTGCCAAACGGATGAACACTGGGGATATTGAGATTGCTCCCCTAGCCTTCATGCGTGGCCGCACACTCTCCAATGCCTTTATCATTTTAGACGAAGCTCAGAACACGACTCCCGAACAAATGAAAATGTTTTTAACACGACTGGGCCCGCGTTCACGAATGGTGATTACGGGTGATCTAACCCAGATTGATCTGCCCAGGGGCAGTCTTTCTGGATTAAAGGAGGCAAAAGAAATCCTTGAGGGCGTTGAAGGCGTTTCCATCGTTCATATGGATGTACAGGATGTGGTTCGTCATCCCTTGGTCAGCCGCATCGTCACAGCTTATGGCAACAAACGCCCAGCTTAAACGCCTTTAGTTCCAGGAAATTCTAGCTAAAAATCGTGCGATTTAACTCAATTTTAAGAGTTGGAAAATTATTATGAATTTAAGGCAAATTTTTATATATTTTTTACCAAAATTCGTATATGTATAGAGTCACAAAATGGATAAAGATATGGGCTTAGGTTTGTTTAGAGATTTAGGAGTGCGACTCCTTCTGATAAGTGTGTTTTTTTTATGCCTTAAAGGGCCCGCCCACGCACGCTACGCCGCCATCATCATGAATGCGCATACTGGTCAAATCATACATCAAGAAAACCCTGACAAAATCACCCATCCGGCCTCTCTTACCAAGATGATGACCTTATATAAAGCCTTCCAGGCCTTAGCCAATGGAAAATTAACATTCAATCAGCTCTTGCCCGTTTCTAGACATGCCTCGTGTCAGGCGCCCTGCAAATTGGGCTTAAGAGCAGGTCAAACGATTAAAGTGAAAGATGCCATGATGGCGTTGATCACCAAATCTGCCAATGATGCGGCTGTGGTTTTGGCTGAGGCCTTAGGTAAAACAGAATCTCAGTTTGCCATTCAAATGACAGCTCAAGCTAAACAATTGGGTATGCGTCACACGGTTTTTAAAAATGCCTCAGGCCTTCCCAACTACCAGCAAGTGACTACCGCCAGGGACATGGCCAAGCTTTCTCAAGCATTGATTCAGCACTTCCCTAATTATTATGGATACTTTTCTGCCCGTGACTTCCAATTTAAAGGAAAAAGTCATAGAAACCACAACCATCTTGTGGGCGAAGTGATTGGCTACGGCAAGAATGGCCCTGTGATTGTGGACGGAATTAAAACAGGTTTTATCAATGCCTCCGGTTTTAATTTAGCAGCTTCTGCCAAGCATAGTAAGGACAGGCTCATTGGTGTTGTCATGGGGGGAGACAATCGCCATTGGCGTGACCGACGCATGAAACAATTGCTTACATGGGCTTTCGGCGTTGAGGAAAGCACCCCTTGTTTGATAAATGCTTCCGCAAGTATAGGAGAACGAGGGGTCCCTCCTCCTCACCCTCCACAAAGTTTTGGCAAAAAAGCCGTAAAGCAAAAGAAGAAAAAACCTCACATTAAGAAGGGCAAGCAAAAAGCATCAAAAAAAAATAAAGCTAAACCCAAAGCTAAGAAAAAAACAAAGCCTATTAAGAAAGCAAAGCCTAAAAAAAATAGTAAGAAAAGAGTTCCTGTTAAAAAAGCATAGGATACAGAAGACTTTTGGTTATCAGGCAGTCTGCCTCTCTAATCAGCACACTTCGCCATTATCATTACAGCCAGCAAAACGTCCTCTCCTTTATACTAAGCTGTTAGAGTCACCCCGTTAATGATCCATCATCATAACGGAACGGGTTGGCCCACTTTGCCCTAAAGCTTTAAGGTTACCATGCAAATATTTTCTTCAAAGACATTTGAGATCAAGGATAGGGGAAATGCCTCTCCTATCCTACAGATTGTTGATGACTTGACCAGCATGACTCGCAAGCATGACTGTAAGAACCTTATTTCTTCAATGGAACTTTGATGTTCATCACAAAGGGAATGCCGGGAATTTTAAAGAAGTAGGCTATAATGCGGGTGATTGAAGCACCTACGGCCACAAGGGCCACAGCCCATAAAATCTGATCAAGATCCATTCTTTCTGCTTCATTCTGCATGATGAGTGCAAAAATGAATGCCCAGAACAAGGCAATTTCCACGTATAAGTCACCAGTAAGACAGTTCCGTTTTTCATCCTTTCGAAGCATATCTCTGGCAAAGCTACCACCCACACCTGTAATTGCCGCCAAAAGCGGACCCCAAAAGACCAACGGTTCAGCTTTAACGATGATTGCCACCGTTACCCCTACAACTGTAAATGAACCTAACCCAATAGCGTCGCAAATTTGAATGACATGGACACCCAACCGTCGGATCTTTTCTTTTCCCCCTTGAAGGGTCCACGTGGGAAAAAAGATGCGGCGAACGTTTAGAAAAAGAAACGCGAGAATAACGACAGCCACCACGATAAAAACATAGGAGGGAGATTTGACAATACTTAATGGCGCTCGGTTAGCAACCAAATCACGCATGATTCCGCCTCCAATAGAAGGTAATGCGGTCATCACGAGTGTTCCAAAAAAGTTTGCTCGCTCTTCAAAGGCAATGACAAGACCCGAAATTGCGAAAGCAACAATGCCAATGAATTCCAAAATGAAAAACCAATGACTGTCCAAAGTCTGCATAAGTAAAACAGGGAATAAATACTCCCTGACTATTTTGGCCTGCTCACCACTGGCCTTTGCCTGACGAATCACCTCGTTAAAACGCTCAACCAGCTCATAGGGAACCGTCTTTTTTGAGAAAACAAAGTAAATTTTGTCCCGCATATTCATTTGACGTTCTTCTAATAAATCAAGCTTCTTCATGCGCCAAGCAATGGTAGCAGCCACCAAGCGATCTGCGAGAAAGAGCTCAATCTTCTGATGGAGTAAAAGCCCCATGCTTTCATGATCTGTTTTGCTACGCACAACCATATGCGCATTTTTGGGGTCATTAATAAAATTCATTATCTCTTTTGAAGCATATGTATAACCATCAAGCACGCCTATTTTTAATTGCCGTTCACGCACGAGGCTTAAAAGCTCGGGAACAGACTCAAATGGAAGCTCTCTGGAGCGCCCCTTCAAGAGGACAGCAACGTTTTCCTCGGTCCGATAAGGAATTGAGTAATGCCCCCAAGATTTACGGACATCATTTTCAAAGGCTCCGGCAATCATATCTCGCCGTCCCTCTTTCGCATCCTCCTGATGCTTCTTCCAATCCACTTGCTGGATATCAACATTCAAGTCTAAATTAGAACAGTAAAGAGTTGATAACCTCACATCCATACCCGTTAACGAGCTAAGTCCTGCTGTTGATTCTATATATTGATAGGGGTCCCAAAGATACCAGCCGCTCACAAGCGTATCTTTTCCTAAGAGTTCAATATTTGTTTTGTTAGTTTTCTCGTATTCCATTTTTATGGGGCTAGTTGAGGCCTCAATATCCCCACTCTTTTCTGCCTGCACAGTATTGAATAATAGCGCGGTTAAGATCAGTGCAGATAAATTTAAAGGTAAAGCGCTTCTTTTTTTCAGAAAAGCAACCCACTTCATTGCAGACCTCATTTATATTGTGCACAGACAACTAGTTTATTCTTGCTTTTTACCAGAGAAGGTATTAATGATCAGTTAACAATTGTCGCGGGGTGGAGCAGCCCGGTAGCTCGTCAGGCTCATAACCTGAAGGTCGCAGGTTCAAATCCTGCCCCCGCAACCAATACTTTACGAAGTAACTTTATATCCCATCCAAGTAATTTACCATGTTTGTTGCCTCCGTAATCTGGCTCCACACACTTTGGAAAGTGCCTGGTGGCATCATACCCGTCTTTTCACACCCAAAGGCAATCGCCCCCATTCCTGCACGTATCAACTGTTGAATAATCTTTTTTTGGAAAATTGGGTCATTTAAGCGACGCTCAATATTCTGTTTAGCCCATTCAATGGACTCAATGTTGTCCAATATTATTCCGGACGTCACTAATTCTAGGGATTTTTTTGTAAAGTATTCTTTTGCTTTTCTCCAACCAAAAAGAGAACACGCAGGAGTAACTGAGTTGACAGGAGATGTAGGCATTGAATTTTCTACTGGTGAAGACTCAGGTTCTTCTTCTCCGTCATCAGCTTCTAAGAAAACATCCGCCTCCTCACGCTCCTCACTGTCAATAGTTTCATCAGCATCATCACTCTCAATGGCTTCATCCATATAATCATCTTCCGGAGTTTCCAATGAAAAAACACCTGATTCTCTACGCTCCTCACTCTCAATAGTTCCATCAGCATCATAAAAAACATCAGCATCATCACTCTCAATGGCTTCATCCATATAATCATCTTCCGGAGTTTCCAATGAAAAAACACCTGATTCTCTGTCATCAGATCTATCAACTAAATCAAACTCTGAAAACTTACTTTTGTGGGGTGAAGGTAATTGAAGGTCAGGGTCCCTATCATTTGAGTCCGTATTTTCTATACGTAACAACCTATGGTGAGAGAGTGGTCCTCTCGCGTAGAGTTGACTTGACAAAAGGATCGATAAAATAACCCACATTATTTTCATAAATGCACCTGTCTCGATTTCTTAACAGGTATCTTCCTATAGTAATGTGAAAAATCAATTAATGGGCAGAACCAAAAGGCAAATGAATTGGGGAGATTGAGTCTATGGAAGCAATCTCATAAGCTGAAACATCCTCCATGAGCGTTTTGACCAATTGATAATTGAGCTCGTGTCCCGAGCGATAACCAGTGAAGGCTCCCAAGATGGGCAACCCGGCAAGTGCCAAGTCCCCTACTGCATCTAAAATTTTATGACGGACGCATTCATCTTTATAACGCAGACCTTCTGGATTAAGAACACCACTGGCACTCAAACCTACCGCATTACTTAAGGACGCCCCTTGCGCAAGGCCTTTGGCTTTCAATAGCGCCAAGTCTTCCATAAAACCAAAGGTTCGTGCTTTTGAAATATCTTCTCTAAAGCTTTCTGGCGTAAGGATAAAAGTAAAATGTTGATCTGGAAAAGGAATGGGACGATCGAAAATGCAAGAAAATGCAAAGGAACGATCTACGCTCGGCTCTAAAGAAACCCATCGATCAGCAGAGCCCACCCGTAGAGACCGCTTGACAATGATAGCTCGACGGGGAGCGTTTTGCTCCTGCAGACCTGCTTGATCAATAAGATCAACAAAAACTTCTGAACTGCCATCCATGACAGGAATCTCCGCCCCTCCCACTTCCACAATGAGATTGTCCACCCCAAGCGCATTAAGTGCGGCCATTAGGTGCTCAATGGTGGCAATTTTTGCACCCGAGGCATGACCTAAAGTCGTACATAACTGTGTTGAAATCACCCCCGCCCAAAGCCCGGGAATTGAAATGTCTAAATCCACACGCTTAAAAATGATCCCCGTATTGGGCAAAGCGGGGAGTAATCGTAGTTGCACACGTTCACCGGAATGAACGCCCATCCCTATGCATGATATAGGCTTGTTAAGCGTCCTTTGTAGTACGCTCATTTTCCCCGCTTGAAAAGACGGTGTGGAAGATGAAATTGTCATCTCTTTATACATTTTTTTGTGATCTTTCAAACACTATTACCCTATAATGACAATAATATGACCATGACAAAAACACCAATCACAGTTAGTTGCCAATTATTACAATCTATTCATGCAAGCATTTGTTCTTGAGAACTCAATAAAAAAAGCCGCATGAACGGCCTTAAAAGATAGATGCACGTTCTGTGAGGCAGCGAAAAGGACCACTGCCTCAGAACCCTTACCTAAGCTGCGGGAGCTAAAGGCATTACGTGTGTAGCGGGTGCAGGCGCTGTGGTAATAGCGGATGCAGGCGCGGCCTTCGTCTTTGGGCTTGCTCCTTTTTTCATGTTCACTTTAGTTTTCGTGTTGCCTTGGCGACGCCCAACTTTAGGTTTTCCACCGGCTTTTTTATCACCCATCAGTTTGGACCTCCAATTACCCTTGGCTTTGTTTCCACCGGCCTTAGCTTTGTTTCCACCGGCTTTTTTACCACCCGTCAGTTTGGACCTCCAATTACCCTTGGCTTTGTTACCACCGGCCTTAGCTTTGTTACCACCGGCTTTTTTACCGCCCATCAGTTTGGACCTCCAATTACCCTTGGCTTTGTTTCCACCGGCTTTAGCTTTGTTAACATCGGCTTTTTTGCCGCCCGTCAGTTTGGATCTCCAATTACCCTTGGCTTTGTTTCCACCGGCTTTAGCTTTATTATTAATGACTTTACCACCGTTGGCTTTAGCCTTACTGCCGCCGGCTTTACCACCGTTAGCTTTGGCCTTACTGCCGCCAGCTTTACCACCGTTAGCTTTGGCCTTACTGCCGCCAGCTTTACCACTGTTAGCTTTGGCCTTACTGCCGCCAGCTTTACCACTGTTAGCTTTGGCCTTACTGCCGCCAGCTTTTTGAACCGCTGGCTTTGCTATTGTTGACGCTGGCGCTACATGCGCGGCTGGAGCTGCTGGCGCTACATGTGCGGATGGAGCCGCTGGTGCTACATGTGCTGCCGGGGCCGCTGGTGCTACGTGTGTAGCTGGAGCTGCGGGAGCGACATGTGCTGCCGGGGCTGGCGCTACGTGTGCAGCTGGTGCTGTTGGCTTAGCGGCGGGCTTGACGACCTCATGTTTTGGGGGAGGAGCAGCCTTAACGTTCAGACTCATACCTCCCAGTACCAAGGTCGTTGCAGCGATGCCAAAAAAAATCCTCTTCATTACCCTCTCCTTATTTTCCGTTGAATTTGGTGTTAGGGTGATCATACAAAAAAGTAGTTTCTAAATTGCTAATTGTTGTAACATTTTTTGTTAACGATTGTAAAATAGAGGGCTTTGTCACATAAAGCCTTGCTTTCATGGCCATCTGCATCCTCACTTTCCCCGTCCCTTTACATTTTAGGCCGATCATGGCAAATTTAACTCATGAATTGGACATTTACATGAAGCGCACCCCCTACTATCACATTCTAATTGTTGATGATGACGACCGGTTGCGCAATCTCCTCAAGCAATTCTTGGGGGAACACGATTTTTTGATTTCCACTGCTAAAAATGTCGTACAAGCTAAAGAATTACTTAGTTTTTTTGATGTAGATCTTATGATTCTTGACATTATGATGCCTGGTGAGGATGGCCTAAATTACTTGAGAGATTTGCGTAAAACTAATCTCACCCCTGTACTTTTGCTCAGCGCCAAGTGGGAAACCCATGAACGTATTGATGGTCTCGAAACTGGCGCAGATGACTACTTAGCCAAACCATTCTCTCCTCAAGAGCTATTACTTCGCATTAAATCTATTTTAAGAAGAATGCCAGCTGTTCAAAATGACCCGATGCTATCTTTCGGTGCCCTTTCTTTTAATGTTCAGAAAGGCCTTCTTTTTCAAGGGTCAAAAGCCATCCCCCTTTCCTCCACTGAGCAAAGCCTTCTGAAAATTTTTGCCAAAAATCTCGGCCGCACTTTATCCAGAGAGGATTTAAGTCAACTTTCTAACCCACCACTTAATCCGCGCTCTATTGACGTGCAAGTAGCACGCTTACGGCGCAAAATCGAAACCGACGCCACATCTCCTCAATATTTACAAACTGTGCGCTATGCGGGTTACGTGTTATGGGGAGATCAACAACCATGAAACCCATTTTTAGAACCCTTAAAAAATGGATGCCGCGTACATTATTTGCGCGCGCGTTGCTTATCGTAATCGCGCCCTTGCTTGTGGTGCAACTGATTTCAGCCTACATCTTTTTTGAGCGCCATTGGGATGATGTAACCCGCAGATTAGCTCATACCACCGCAGGCCAGATTGCTATTGCTTTAGAGATGATGAATACGCCTCACCCTAAAAAAAGTTTGGCCCGTGAGGTTCTTCTGGCTCAGCATTTTGATTTTAGCTTTACACAAAACCCAAAAAACGCATTACAAGCTACAGATCACGGAAAGATTAACACCCAACGCTTTTCAAAAGACTCCATCTTACGCACCATGTTTAAACGAGATTTTTGGGAAATCTTTCTCATCGAAGCGTTACAAAGGCATATTGCTCTTCCCTTCCATGTGAGCGTGAAAAGACACGTCATCAACGTGGAGGTCCAAATCAAAAAAGGAACGGTGATCTTTCACATACAAAGACGCCACGTTTTTACAGGCACCACGCTTATTTTCATGATGTGGTCATTAGGCACTATGATTCTATTTATGGGTATAGCTATTGCATTTCTACGCAATCAAATTCGTCCCATTAAACATCTATCTGAGGCTGCGGAAAAATTTGGCAAAGGGCAGATGATGGCTCACTTTAAACCCTCTGGTGCCATTGAAGTACGCAAAGCTTCCATTGCCTTTTTGATGATGCGGGAGCGTATCACCCGCCAAATGAAACAGCACACTCAGATGCTGGCAGGTGTCTCCCATGACTTACGCACACCCTTAACCCGTATGAAACTTCAACTCGCCCTTATGAAAGAAGATACTGCAGCACAGGACCTGGGGGAAGATGTAGCTGAAATGGAAAGCATGATTGAAGCTTACCTAACTTTTGCTAAAAGTGGCGATTATGGAGAGTTTGAAAAGATTGATTTG
>CANLAL010000037.1 GCA_947488045.1 Alphaproteobacteria bacterium | reverse complement strand
AATGACAAGCCCCACCCATGTCATCCTGAACTCGTTTCAGGATCTCAGGGGGCATCCGCACAAGATTCCGGGTCCAGCCCTTCAATGACAAGCCCCACCCATGTCATCCTGAACTCGTTTCAGGATCTCATGGAGGCTCTGCACGAGATTCCGGGTCAAGCCCGGAATGACAATACATATGTTCAAAAGTCTGTCATCCTGTCTAAACCCAGCTTTGTCATCCATTGTCCATTCAAAGCCTGTCATCCTGAACTCGTTTCAGGATCTCAATCTGACAAACCTGTCATCCTGAACTCGTTTCAGGATCTCATGGAGAGTGGCGCAAGATTCTGGGTCAAGTCCATTCTGCTCACCGCAGGAAAAAGCCCCTATCCCAGACTGTAACATAATTGCAACACATGGTTAAAAAGAAAGGGGCTGACATAAGTGGGGGCTTTTAAAGAACAAGAGAGGCTGTTAGTTTGCATTCAAACTAAGTTCAAAGGGTAAGGTGCGCCTAAGTTAGGGGTCTTGCTCTCGTTTTAACCGGAAAAAGTTATACAAATGACAACATTTACGAAAAAATCGCTCCTATTAGTAGGCTCATGCGCAGTCGCATTGGTCTTAACCGCAGGCGTGTCACAGGCTGCAACAAATGATTTGGGAAGCATTGCAACAGACCAAAGCGCTAATCAATACACCCCGACTACTAATGGTAAGACTCTTGCCATTTCAGGCGTAGGTTCTATTGATAAGGCTACGACAGCTGGCAAAACAGGCCTAAAAATTACCATTGACTCTGAAACAAAAGAAACACTCGCAGTTAAGGCAGAAGACGAAATTGCCATTGATGGTATATCAACCAACACAGCTTGGGATGCAGAGGGTATCGTAATTACACAAGGTACCGTGCAGAATGATGCAGATGACTTGCCTACCATTAGGTTAGGCAATGGTGTCTTTGGCGGACAAATCACTATTGGTGCTGATGGCGTTTCTTTGATCCACCAGCAAAATCACTAATTTCCCTGTCCCAGCCAATGCGCCGTGCATCAGCATGCGGGCCAGATTGGCTTTTACGCCAGAGGGAGTGCTTTAATAGCCGCTTAACATGGCTTTTACAGGTGATGTGATGCGCATTTGGGGCAACCTTTGCCAAATATTGATATAAAGATGTCTCTCTATACCAAACCCCTGGCAAAGAATCCAGGCTGTTATAAGAAGGCCACATTCATTGTCATTTGTGCCATCCTGATACACTCCGCCCTTGTCATCCTGAACTTGATTCAGGATGACAAGCTCCTCCCTTGTCATCCTGAGTGCACTTAAATCTGTCATCCTGAACTCGTTTCAGGATCTCATGGAGACTCTGCACGAGATTCCGGGTCAGGCCCGGAATGACAAGCCCCACCCATGTCATCCTGAACTCGTTTCAGGATCTCAGGGGGCATCCGCACAAGATTCCGGGTCAAGCCCGGAATGACAATACATATGTTCAAAAGTCTGTCATCCTGTCTAAACCCAGCTTTGTCATCCATTGTCCATTCAAAGCCTGTCATCCTGAACTCGTTTCAGGATCTCATGGAGGCTCTGCACGAGATTCCGGGTCAAGCCCTTCAATGACAAGCCCCACCCATGTCATCCTGAGTGCACTTAAACCTGTCATCCTGAACTCGTTTCAGGATCTCATGGAGACTCTGCGCAAGATTCCGGGTCAAGCCCGGAATGACAATACATATGTTCAAAAGTCTGTCATCCTGTCTAAGCCCACCTTTGTCATCCTGCCACACTCCTCCCTTGTCATCCTGAACTCGTTTCAGGATCTCATGAAGAGTGGCACAAGATTCCGGGTCAAGCCCGGAATGACAAGCTCCACCTTTGTCATCCTGAACTTGATTCAGGATCTCATGAAGAGTGGCACAAGATTCCGGGTCAAGCCCGGAATGACAATGTATATTTAAAAACCTGTCACCCCATCCCGCTCACCGCAGGAAAAAGCCCCTATCCCAGACTGTAACATAATTGCAACACATGGTTAAAAAGAAAGGGGCTGACATAAGTGGGCGCTTTTAAAGAACAAGAGAGGCTGTTAGTTTGAATTCAAAGTAAGTTCAAAGGGTAAGATGCGCCTAAGTTAGGGGTCTTGCTCTCGTTTTAACCGGAGAAAGTTATACAAATGACAACATTTACGAAAAAATCGCTCCTATTAGGCTCATGCGCAGTCGCATTGGTCTTAACCGCAGGCGTGGCCCAGGCCGCATCAAGTGATTGGACAACCATTACAGCAGACAAAAGCGATGATCAATACACACCGACTACTGATGGTAAGACTCTTGCCATTTCAGGCGCAGGTTCTATTGATAAGGCTACGACAGATCGCAAAACAGGCCTAAAAATTACCATTAACTCTGCAACAAAAGATACACTCGCAGTTGCTGCAGAAGACGAAATTGCCATCGATGGTACGTCAGCAGGCACAACTTTCCATTTAGATGGTATCGTAATTACAAAAGGTACTGTGCAGAATAATTCAGCGACTAGTGCTACAATTGCGCTAGGCAATGGTAGCAACGGCGGAAAACTCACCATTGGCGCCAATGGCGTTGTGCAGAACTTAGATGCAACTGTTGCTAGCAAAGCGTTGACACTTACAGGCACAGGAACATTTGTGGTCGAAAACGCAGGTTTAATCAGCCTTGGCTCGTCAACTGGCACAGCTATTGACGGTGGTACAGCTCTACTTAACTTCACCAATAAAGGTACAGGTTCAGTCGTGGGCATTATTAAGTTAGGTTCCAATGCGGCTAGCACTTTGGTTCATACCTCAACAGGCACACTGGAAGACATTAAGCTTGATACCGGGCAAGTCCTCTCACTAGGTGATTCCACCACTCCAGGAGCCATTGTGGGTGACGTAAGTGATATTGACGGCGTTGCAGCTAACCGGGGTAAGGTTAATGTTTATGGGACTTCAAAAGTTGCTAGCATTGGTACAGACAATGCGCTTGCCGAAGTCAATATTGCTAAAGGCGCTGCGTTGAAAGTGACTAATGTTTTCAACGCCCAAGCTTTGAATATTGCTGATGCCGCTTCCCATACCTTTACAGGCAATGCAACAATCGGAACGACAACGCTCACCGGAACAGGCGCAATCGCGTTTGGTGTGGGTGGCAAAACACTCACAGGTGCTGTTGTTGCCGCTTCTGCTGGCGAAGGCACCATCACCATAAAAGAAACAGCCACAGGTGAAACACCCTCCAAGATTGATGGTGCAGTCGGTACGGCAGAAAAGCCTGTTGGTAAAATCGTAGTGGGTGAAGGTAAATTTACCGGCTCCGTTCTGTTCGGCGTCAGAGGCGATGTTTATGCTAAGAGCATCGAAGTCGCCAGCAACGGTGCATTCGGTGCAGCTGGAGGGGAAATTAATGCGCCCATCACAGGTAGCGGTACAATAGGCACTAGAGATACGGATGGTTCAAACTTTAAGGGCCCCATTGGTTCTTCTGCTGCGCCTATGGCCAAATTTCTTGCAGATGCCAGCGCAACAATCAGCAATTCTGCATACGTTAAGGCAACGACCATTGCAGCTGAAAAAACCCTAACCATTGCCGCAAATGTCACAGGTTTGGATTTAGGTGCAGTTGATGGTGCTGCAGATAATGCTGGTACAATCTCCTTTAATTCCAACTACGCCACAACAGCTGCTTTTGGTAGCGACAAGAAGTTAGCTGCCGTCAATACAGGCGCAGGATCAGTTGTTTTCACAGCAAACCACAACATCAATGCTGGCACGATTACGCTTAACAACCCAGATGCAATCTTTAATGTGAACGCAGCAAACCTGACCGTTACACCCATTATATTGACCAATGGTACATTGAACATCAATGCCGCTGGCCTAACTTTGGGCACCGTAACAGGGGCTGGTACAGTCAACGTTTTGGCTAACTTTGAAGACACAGCAGCCATTACCGCTAAAAACGTGAACGTGGGTAGCGCGACTGCAAGAGGCGTGACCTTCACAACCGGTGGAAAGACAATAACAGCTGACGGAGGTACTTTCACCAACTTCGCGGGCAACACTCTTGATGTGGCTAACTCTGCGACTATCACCGGCACTGTTGAAAACAAAGGTTTGGTCATTCTCAGGCCAACCCAAGTCCTAACGCCAACGACGTACTCTGCTGCTGCCGGTTCAACCACCACCTTTACCTTGAGCAGTGATGGAGAAGCGTCAACTGCTCTTGCGCCGGTAATGACAGGCGGACAGATCGCATCACAGAATACCAGCATTGATGCAAACGCCACGCTCGACTTGGCAACACAAGGTGTTGTCCCTGTCGATGGTGCTGTTTATCGTTTGGTGACGTCTGGTAACCCTCCTGCTACTCCTGCATTCACACCCAGAACGCTTGACTATTCATTGTTGAGCTATGTAGTGGCTTTGGAAGGTAACAACATCAATGCAACTGCTACACGCAAAGATGTATCCGCTTTGCCAACTGCAAACGCCGATCAAGCTTTGCTTGCTCAGTTGGGTGGTGTACTCTTCAGTGATACAGCAACTGATGAAGCAAAGAAATACTTTGCGCCTCTCTTGTCACTCAGGGGTGATGGTGCCTCTGCGGCATTGCAGAAGATCTTGAGTGCGTCTCAAACACAAAACCTTCAAGTGGCACAAACTGCCATGAGCACAGTTGTCAACAACATTGGTAACTCTGTTGGTTCAGCAGCTGCACCAATCACAGCTGCATCCGGACGTGCTGTTGCTGCGGGTGGTACAAGTGCCCAAGGTCTTGAGTTCTGGGGTAAACTCCTTGGTTCAAAAGAAGATCAAGAAAGCCGTGCCGGTTATCAAGGTTACAAGGCCAACACATACGGTTTCACATTGGGTGCCAATACGCATCTCATGGACGGCGTAAACATGGGTCTGGCTTTCTCCATGGCGAAGTCTGAGGTTAAAGAGCGTGTTGATTCTAGCTCCAAGACAAAAACCAACAATTACTTTGTCAGTCTTTACGGTTCCTACAGCCCACTTAACACATGGTTCGTGGATGGTGTGCTGACTGCAGGTTCCGGCAAGTATGATCAAAAGCGTGTTGATTCCTTCAATTCAGGCAAAATCTATGACTCAAAATTTGGTGGTACAACCTTCAACGGTACCTTTAAAGTGGGTCAGGGCTATAAGCTCGCTGATGGCATGATGGTTCGTCCTTATGCTGCCACAAGCTTGGGCTCAACAACCATTGATGCGCATTCTGAAACCGGTGGTGCAGGTTCAATCACCTTACCAAAGACACGTTTGAACTCAGCGCAGTTGGGTGTGGGTGCAGCCGCTTCCATGGTCACAAAAATGGCTGATAACTGGACAATGGCTCCAAACTTGAACATTTCCTATATGCGTGAGTTCTGCACAAAGGCACGTACACTCAATGCAACCATGGTTGGTGTTCCAGTG
This sequence comes from Alphaproteobacteria bacterium, assembly GCA_947488045.1. Classification (GTDB taxonomy): domain Bacteria; phylum Pseudomonadota; class Alphaproteobacteria; order 43-37; family 43-37; genus CANLAL01. Next base: position 8,860 of record CANLAL010000037.1, on the reverse strand, counting down.
GCTCTCAGCACACCAAACTTTGCTGCTGATATCATCAGCGGCGGCGTTGGCGTAAAGATGGAGAACACAGAAGGCGTTAGCGTTGCTGTGGACTATGCCGCAACAGGTAAAAACAACTTCATTGCACACACGGGTATGATTCGTGTTGCAAAAGCTTTCTAAGCTAACTTCAGTTTAGACGTTTAAGAGAAAAACCCCTCGTGGAAACACGGGGGGTTTTTTTATATATGAATGCTGGTGTCGCTTGCCCATTTTCTTTGGCATCTTCCCCCTTGACCATTGCTTTATGAGTCGGCAAGTTAACTTGATAAACACTGATAAGGAAATCTCCTCCCATGATGGCACCCTTCGCCCAGTCTGAATCCTATCACCATATGGCCAATGCTATCCGTGTTCTGGCTATGGAAGCTGTGGAAAAAGCAGCCTCAGGTCATCCGGGGATGCCTTTAGGTATGGCTGATGTGGCCACCGTCTTGTTCCGTGACTTTCTTAAGTTTAATCCGAAAGATCCCCTTTGGCCCGATCGTGATCGGTTTATTCTTTCTGCAGGTCATGGATCCATGCTGCTTTATGGTCTGCTTTATTTAACAGTCTATCCCAAAATGACCCTGGATGAGATCAAAAACTTCCGCCAATTGGGCAGTCTGACGCCGGGCCATCCAGAATATCCCCATACCCCGGGTATAGAAACCACAACAGGGCCTTTGGGGCAAGGGTTTGCCAATGCAGTGGGGATGGCCATTGCAGCAGCACATCTCAAGCATGAATTTGGGTCTGAGCTTGTCAATCACAAAACGTACGTGATGGTGGGTGATGGCTGCTTGATGGAAGGCATTTCCCAGGAAGCCTTGTCTTTGGCGGGCCATTTACGGTTGAATGATCTTATCGTGCTGTTTGACGATAACCAAGTCACAATTGATGGCCCCACAAACCTTTCCACCAGTGATGTCATTACAGCGCGCTTTCGGGCCTCAAATTGGGAAGTTCACAGCATCAATGGCCATGATCATGCACAAATATATGGCGCGCTGGCAGAGGCTCATCAAGCGTCAAAACCCACCTTAATTTGTTGCCAAACGACCATCGGTTACGGTTCCCCGCATAAAGCAGGTTTAGCCGCTGCCCATGGCAGCCCTCTGGGCGTTGATGAAGTGGCGCTCACCCGTAAAGCCTTGGGTTGCGAGGGAACCGGCTTTGAAATTCCTTCAGATGTTTTGGCGCTATGGCAGGCGGGAGCAAGTCGGCACGAAAAAATCTATGCCGAATGGAACGCGTTATTTGAACAGGCTCCTGCAGCTTTAAAAGCCCGTTTGAATCCAGAAAATAAAATTCCTGAATCTGTGATTGAAGGGCTGCTCGCCCTTTGGGGTCATGCCCCAAAGCCGGAAGCCACCCGCCAATCGAGTGGCCATGTCCTGGCTGCTTTGACTGCTGCAATGCCCTCACTCATGGGTGGCTCAGCAGATCTTACGCCATCCAATAATACCCATGCCAGGGGAATGGAAGCGTTTACCGCAGATCATCGGGGTGGGCGTTATCTCCATTATGGCATCCGGGAGCATGCCATGGCCGCTGCCATGAATGGCATGGCCCTGCATGGGGGCATCATTCCCTATGGGGGAACATTTTTAGCCTTTAGTGATTATTGCCGGCCCGCCATTCGCCTGGCGGCTTTGATGGGGATTCGGGTGATTTTTGTGATGACCCATGATTCCATTGGTTTGGGGGAAGATGGCCCCACCCACCAAAGTGTGGAGCATCTGGCAGCCTTGCGGGCCATTCCTGGTTTACGTGTTTTTAGGCCCGCCGATGGTTTGGAAACGCTCGCGGCATGGAAAGCGGCATTAGAAGAGGAAGGGCCATCCCTTATTGCCCTGTCGCGACAAGCAGTGCCCTGCCTTGAAGACCCCACTCAGGCACGTTTGGAAAAAGCAGGTCAAGGGGGCTATGTCCTTCATGAGGCCTCCTGTGGCCCCCGTCAGGTGACCCTGATGGCCACAGGGTCAGAAGTCTTCCTGGCGCAAAAAGCCAGACAGCAGTTGGAAGCCCAAGGCATCTCCACCGCGGTGGTGTCTTTGCCGTGTTGGACCACCTTCGAAGGACTGACTCCCTCAGCACGGGAGGCCATTTTGGCCCCAGGCACGCTGCGTGTTGGCATCGAAGCTGCGGTGGGTTTCGGTTGGGAAAGATATTTAGGTGATCAAGGAATTTTCATCGGAATGCAAGGCTTTGGGGCTTCAGCTCCTGCTGCAGACCTTTACACCCACTTCCATATTACGGTAGAAGATGTGGTGAGCCGTGTAATGCAGGCACTAGAGAAATAGAATCGTCAGTTTTCCTGCTCATCCCGAATGTATTTTAGGATCACTAAGGATCTTAACCAATCATAGAGGCCAATCGGTTTGGATGGTCTGAAAGGGAACAATGAAGAACGCAATGCAACAAAAAGGAAAGAAAAGAACATGATCAGAATCGCAATTAACGGATTTGGCCGTATAGGTCGTATGGTGGCTCGAGCACTCATTGAAAAACCCACAGCAGGTATTGAAGTGGTGGCCATTAACGATTTGGCCCCTTTGGAAACAAATGTCCACTTACTCCAATGGGATTCCATCCATGGTCCTCTACGTCATGCAATCAAAACAGGCGAAGATTGGATTGATTTTGGCTACGGCAAAACCCAAGTTTTGGCCCAGAAAGACCCCACCCAACTGGATTGGGCTGCCAAAGGTGTAGATATTGTGTTTGAATGCTCAGGTATTTTTACCAAGCGGGATCAAGCGGCGCTTCATTTGCAGGCGGGTGCAAAGCGGGTGCTGGTCTCAGCGCCTTCCGAAGGGGCTGACTTCACGGTGGTGTATGGGGTCAATCATCACCAGATAACCTCCAATCATCACGTGATCTCCAACGCCTCCTGCACCACCAACTGTTTGGCGCCCATGGCCCATGTGTTGGATGGTGCTTTTGGTATTGAGCGGGGGTATATGACCACCATCCACGCCTACACCAGTGATCAAAGTTTACAGGATAAAGCGCATAAAGATCCATGCCGGGCCCGGGCTGCAACCCTTTCCATGGTTCCCACCACTACAGGCGCAGCCAAGGCGGTGGGGTTGGTTTTGCCTCAATTGAATGGCAAGTTGGATGGAACAGCCATCCGCGTGCCCACCGCCAATGTGTCTTTGGTGGATTTTGTGTTTGAGTCAAAATCCCAATTGACCATCAAAGCCATTAATGAGGCCATTGAGCAGGCTGCCCAAGGGCCCCTTGCTGGCATTTTGGCCGTCAATCGCCTGCCACTCGTTTCTGTGGACTTTAATCATCATCCCGCAAGTTCCATCTTTGATGTGGGGCAAACCCAGGTGGTGGAAGGTCATATGGGCCGCGTTTTGGCGTGGTATGATAACGAATGGGGCTTTTCAAACCGTATGATTGATACGGCTTTGCATATGGCCACAAAAATATAGCAACGAGTGGGCGCTTTTCCCCTTGATCTTATCCCCAAAACTTTGTTATAGATAGCTTGGTTTTGGGGGTGTAGCTCAGCTGGGAGAGCACCTGCTTTGCAAGCAGGGGGTCATCGGTTCGATCCCGTTCACCTCCACCATTTCCCCTTTTCATTCACATGCCTCGGTATTGTTGGTCCACAGCCCTGTTGGGAGCCACAAGACGAAGGATTTCAAAAATTGATTTTTTGAGTGCATTTTGTTAGTCTGTCGTCATGGGAAACATTAAAAAAGGAATGAAACCATGTCTCATGTGAATGACGTCATTATGACAGAAGGTATAAATATGAAAAGCTTGTCATCCCGGGCTTGATCCGGGATCTCAGCGCAGCCGTCAATAAATTCAGGATGACAGAAGGTGTAAATATAAAAAGCTTGTCATCCCGGGCTTGATCCGGGATTTCAGCGCAGCCGTCAATAAATTCAGGATGACAGAAGGTGTAAATATGAAAAGCTTGTCATCCCGGGCTTGATCCGCGATCTCAGCGCAGCCGTCAATCACTCAAAGCCATGGATATCCAAAATGCATAGGGATATCCATTCCAACCCCTCAGAAAATAAGGAAAGTATATGCAAAAAAAAATAAAACACGAAAATGATATCCATTGGTCTCAAGGCCGCTCTAGCCAAGGAAAAAAAGGGGATATCCCATGGATATCCAGGATATCCATGAACAGCAGCCAGAAGGAGAGCAAAATATGAACCTGCCTCACAGGATTTCAGGATGGGTGAATGACGGTCAGCACATGCTGTGGCAGTCACAGCCAATGCCGCCCTTGGCGCCACATCAGGTGCTCATTCACGTACAAGCTACAGGTGTAAACCGTGCAGACTTGCTCCAACGGCAGGGAAAGTATCCACCACCACTGGGCGCATCCCCTGTGTTAGGGTTGGAAGCCAGCGGCACAGTGGTGGCGGTGGGCGGCCAAGTAACGACGCTTCTTGAAGGGGACCGCGTGATGGCTCTCATGGAAGGGGGCGCCTATGCAACCCATGTTATCGCCCATGAAGGGCTGTGTCTTCCCATGCCAGATACCCTGGGGTGGCTTGCAGGGGCCACGCTTATGGAAGCGGCCTTCACCTGGCAGAATCTGGGCGCTGCAAACTTGCCTCCCGTCTATAAAACCCTTCTGATTCACGGGGGAGCAGGGGGAATGGGCAGTTTGTTTATCCAGTTTGCCAAGGCCCTGGGGCTGGCGACCTTCGTTACGGTCAGTTCACCAGATAAAGCCAAGCTTTGCCTATCATTGGGCGCAGACCAAGCGATCAACTATAAACAAGATGATTTTGAAGCGGCTCTCTTGGCCCTTACGGAAGGTAAGGGAGTGGATGTGATTATAGACTGCGTCGGTGGTGATCATGTGTCTCAAAACCTCCAATGTTTGGCCCCAGGAGGGCGCTCGATCCAGCTGGGAACCTTGGGTGGAGGGAAAGCAACGGTTCCCTTACTCACGCTCATGAGGAAAGGCCTGACCCTTACGGGCGCGACCCTGCGGGATAAATCCCTCGAACACAAACTAGATTTGGCGCAAAAAGTGAAGGCATGGCTTCTTCCTTTATGGGAAATGGGACGCTTGACGTGCGTGATCCATCAGGTATTCCCCATGGCTCAGGCGCCACAAGCCTTGGACCTGATGGCGGGAGGCCAATATGGGGGTAAGCTCGTATTGCGTGGTGAAGGCTAAGATTTTTTCCAGCTGCTGACTATAAGCTGAAGGTTATGGGTCAGTAGTTTCACATAAGTGGCAGCTGGCCCTTCTTCATTTGATAATGCGTCAGAATAGACGACGCCTAAAACAGGCATATGGGTTTCCTCAGCCACTTGTTCCATGAGGTTCACATTCGTAATATTTTCCACAAACAGCCCTTTCAATTGGTGGGCGCGGATAAGGTCAATAAGGCCTGCCACTTGCTTAGCCGACGGCTGGCTATTGGTATCCGTTCCAAACAAAGAATGGCCAGTCAGGCCATAATCCCGGCATAGATAAGCAAAAGCACTATGACTGGTGACGATCATGCGCTGCTCTGGGGCAATCTTGCCAATTTCCTTTCTAAACCATCGATCCAAATCTTGAAGCTGCTGGGTTAAGGCTTTTGCATTGACTGCAAAAACAGCCTTATGTTCAGGCGCTGCTCTTGTGAGCGCAGCTTGGATAGCCTGAATATAAACGATCCCCAAGCGAGGGCTGTTCCACGTATGAGGGTCAGGCGTTTTTCCATCGGACGCGTAAATTAAGGGCTTTAAGTCATCTGTTACACATATGATAGGGGCGTGGGGACCGCTCGCCTCGATCAATCGGGTGATCCAACCTTCAAACCCTAAGCCATTAATGAGGATCAAGTCTGCATTTATAAGGGCTTTGGCGTCTTGTGGAGCGGGTTCATACGTATGGGCATCGCTGTTAGGACCCACCAACACAGCCACATCCACCTGCTCTTTTCCAATAGACTTTACCATATCTCCTAAAATGCTAAAGCTGGCCAATACCTTAAGAGGCTTTTTGATGTGTGCCTGCAGTGGCGCGGTAACCCATGCCAAAAGTATGCATAACCAAAGGACTGTACGCTTCATGAAAAATGGGCCTTTCGTGTGAGGCTGCCATACCGTCCAAAAATGAGGGATACCAGATAAATCAATCCCGCAACCAGAATAATGGATGGGCCTGAGGGCCATTGGCTATGATAGGAAAGAAGCAGGCCTGTATATCCGGAAACAAAGGTGAATATACCAGAAACAGCGCATAAGCTCCAAACTTGGGAAGCCCAGAATCTGGCTGCTACCCCAGGTAATAACATTAATCCCAGAGCCATAAGGGTGCCAATGGCCTGGAAGGCTGAGACCAAATTGATAACCACGAGTAGTAGAAACAGAACGTGATAGCGATCTGGCTTGCCGCCAATGCTTGCCAAAAAGGGGGCATCATAACTAGACAAAATTAAAGGGCGATAGCAAATGGCAAAAATCACAAGAGTTAGGGTGGAAATGCTAGCGACTAAAAGAAGAGAAGGGAAGTTCACCGATAAGATGGTTCCCAGTAATACGCACATTAAATCCACCCCACCACCGTGGGTGGAAATGAGCAGAACGCCTATCCCCAGAAAAAGCAGGTAAAATGCTGCGAAAGAGGCATCTTCTTGCAAGATGGTTCTGCGGGAAACAAGCCCCGCGCTCAAAGCTACAAAAGCCCCCGTGACAAAGCCTGCAATGCTCATGGCAGGAATGGAAAGTCCGGCAATCAAGAAACCAATGGCTGCACCAGGCAAGATGGCATGGGAAATAGCATCCCCCATGAGGCTCATACGTCGCAAGACAAGCATCACACCCATTGGGCCGCAACCTAAGGCCATGGCAAGGCAGGCTACAAGGGGTCTGCGCAAGAAAAGGTAAGCGGAAAATGGCTCAACAAAAAACCCATGAAGCCAGATCAGAAAGGTACTATTCATGATCTGAGTCTTTCGAAAAATGGCGCATTAATCGATAAGCTTCATTCACCTGATCCACGGTCAAAACTTTAGCTGTCAGACCATAAGTCACTAATTGGCGGGCTAACAGCAGACAGTGAGGGAAGTATGATTTCACAAGGTCTAAATCGTGCAAAACCACAACAATGGTCTGCCCTCGGCTGTGCCATTTGAGAATGATCTGCATCAACTCTTGAACTGTGGACTCGTCCAGGTTATTAAATGGCTCGTCCAAAAGAATCAGCTTGGCCTTTTGTAAGCTGAGGCGGGCGAAAAGAATCCGCTGAAACTGTCCCCCAGAAAGGGCTGCTATGGGTCGGTGAATATATTTTTCCATCCCCACATCTTTGAGGGCGCCAAGCACTTGTTCGGTGGCTTGATCAGGGTAGGCCTTGAAAGGGCCAATGTGCTGCCACAAACCCATAGCCACCACATCAAAAACCGTAATGGGAAAAGTGCGATCAATCTGAGAACGTTGGGGCAGATAAGCCATATCGGCAGCGGTCACTTCATGAAGTATAAGTTTACCTCTGCTTAAAGGGATTACACCGTTGATAATCTTAAGAAGCGTGCTTTTCCCGGCACCATTGGGTCCAATCACGGCAGTTAAAGACCCCCGTTTAAAATTAGCTGTAATACCTTCTAACGCCAAGATTCGATCATAATGTGCGCTTATTTTGCTGAGAGTAATGAGAGTGTCCTGTATCATCACCGTGCCCAATAGACTAAAAGCCATAAGGAAATAAGTAGCAAAGAAACAGCAACCAATCGTGTTTTCCAAGAATAAGAAATCACAGTACGGTTAAGAGTTTTTTTATTGTGCTGCACCATTGAAGCGCTAAAATCCTTGCATGAATATTTCACTCTAGCATAGGATTTGTGAGCATTAAACAAGGTTTTGTAGGAATTTTATAAAAAATAAGAAGGGTGTAGGAGAATAACGACGACGAAAACACCATTGACAGCTTTGCCCCCTTCACCCAAATTCATAGCATTGTTATAAAAATCATGGAGTGTGCTAACATGTCGACCGACGATAATAAACTTCCCTATGAAAGCTTTCCTCACGCTCAAACCCATCCTCAGCATTTGCATACGGTAGGGCGGTTGTTTGGCATGTCTCCAGCGTCATTTCAATCAGCACGCGTACTAGAAATAGGCTGCGCTTCAGGTGGGAACTTGATTCCCTTAGCTATGGCCTATCCAGAAGGGGAATTTTTAGGTCTGGATATTGCAGAAAAGCAAATTGAGCAAGCCCAATCAGCAGTCAAAGAGCTGAATCTTAAGAATATCCTATTTCAAAATCGTTCAGTAACCCAGTTAAAGCCTGAAGATGGACTGTTTGACTACATTATTTGCCACGGTGTATTTTCGGGAGTTGATCGTGAAACGCAGGACAGCATTCTGGAATTTTGCAGCAAAAATCTTTCTCCTCAAGGCATTGCTTTCGTGAGCTTTAATACATTGCCGGGTTGGAATCTAGTCCGTACCTTAAGGGATATGATGCGCTATCATGCAAAGGATTTAGAAAAACCAGCAGAGCAGTTTGTTCAGGCCAAAGCAGTGCTTCAATTTGTGAAGGAAAATGTGGATGCCAATTCTCTCTATGGTCGGCTTCTTCAGGAAGAAGTTGCTGCACTTGATGCGCGTCCAGAAACCCATCAGTTCCATGAGTATTTAGAGCCTATCAATGAACCTCTATATTTTAATGACTTTATGGCCAAAGCTAGCAATTCTGGGTTACAGTATTTAGCTGATGCGTTTGTGCCCAGCATGTTTGCCGGAAACCTTCCGAAAAAAGCTGCAGAAACCTTAACGGCTGCAAAGAATGATATCGTGCGTACTGAGCAATATATGGACTTTTTAACCAATCGCCGTTTCAGGAATACGTT
>CANLAL010000036.1 GCA_947488045.1 Alphaproteobacteria bacterium | reverse complement strand
TTGCGTCCTTACCTTCACAATCTCAATCAACAACACACCTCTACCAAACATCACCGCAAACTTGCAAGAGCTTATTTTAATTATCTTCACTTATTTTTTACAATGACTCCTCACTCCATCCACCCCTCAAACCCTCAAACCTCAGAAATCCCTCACTCTATAACAAAAAATCGCCTGCACATCATCACCACTTTGCACCCTGCCAGAAAAGGTACTATTTTTTTTAAAATAAGAATTGGCTTTAAATTAAGTTTCTCCAAACGATTGCTCATTAAGCACAGCAGCATTTCGACTGTATGGATAGGGCGTGTGTATTTTCAAAAACACCAGATAAAGAAAATTGGGCTCCCCCTTTCCATGTTCAAGCCAGGGGTTGGACAAATCATATTTTCCCCCGTATGATGCCCTCATTTACACGACGCAGCTGATGAAGAAAGGACCCTCATGGCACACGACACGCACGCACAAAAAAAACATCCCTACCATTTGGTTAACCCCAGTCCATGGCCTTTGACAACATCTTTAGGTGTTCTGGTAGCTGCAGTGGGAGCCATTTTATTCATGCGTGATATTAATGCGTGGGTTTTTGCTGCGGGAATGATCATGATTTTGGCTTCACTCATCGGTTGGTGGAAGGATGTTTTTAAAGAAGGGGATATTGACCGAGAGCACACCCCGCAAGTCCAACGTGGCCTAAAAATCGGCATGGCCTTATTTATTGTTTCGGAAGTGATGTTCTTTGGCGGTTTTTTTTGGTCTTACTTTCATGCCAGTTTTAACCCAACTGAGGTAACAGGTGGTGTATGGCCCCCTAAAGGCCTCAACCTTATTGATCCTTTTGACTTACCCTACCTCAATACTTTGATTCTCTTGCTTTCTGGGACCACCGTCACTTGGGCTCATCATGCCCTGCTAGATGCCGATCGCAAAAGCACCCTTCAAGGACTGGGTATCACCATTCTGCTGGGCCTTGTATTTTCTTGCGTACAGATTTTTGAATACATGCACGCCACCTTCGCCTTTAAGGGCGGCATTTATCCTTCCAATTTCTATATGGCGACAGGCTTTCACGGCGCCCACGTTCTTATGGGTACCATCTTTCTGATTGTATGCTGGTTCCGTGTATTAAATAATAAGATGACAATTTCACACCATATTAGCTTTGAAGCGGCGGCTTGGTACTGGCATTTTGTAGACGTGGTATGGCTGTTCCTTTTTGTGTCAATTTATTGGATGGGTTATCAGGGGTGAGTTTTGTGGGGCGTAAATCTCCCCTGGGGTTTTTTCTATTAACGGCTTTTTGCGTTGCTATTTTGGTGGCTTTAGGCAGCTGGCAGATTAAACGCATGCACTGGAAAAATGAAATCATCGAACAGATTGAACAGGGGGCTAAACCCACCCCTGCTCAAAACACCTCACTTAGACACTGGGCAAGCCATATTAAACAATATAGCTATCAGGCTTTCACACTGACGGGTCACTTTATTCCAGGCACGCTTACCCATGTGGGGCCCAAAACCCATCAAGAACGAAATGGTTTTCATCTCTATGCTCTCTTCCAACCTCTGGGGCAGCGTGCCTTGTGGATCAACTGCGGCTGGCATGCGAATCAAGTGGGCGAGCTTTTTAAGGAAAAACATGAGCACAGACTCACCTTGCGTTTCATGGCCGCCCCCGAACCCGGCTTTTTCACACCTAAAAATGTCATCGATAAAAATCAGTGGTATTGGGCTGATATTGTGGCCCTAACACAGTCCAAGGCACTACACACAAAAGCCTACAGGACTTGCTACGCCTCACTTATGGACTGCAGCCCGCCCGTGCCCATTGCCACTATTCCCTGGAGCCCTTTGCCACCTAATAAACATAAAGAATACGCCCTCACTTGGTTTTTGCTGGCACTGTGTGTTAGTATAGCTGGCATCTGCGGCACATTTAATCAAAGAAAGAAAAAGATATTATGATTACGACTCATACTCTATCCAACGGTTTGCGTCTTGTGATTGATTCCATTGATAGTGTTGAGACCGTCTCTCTGGGAATGTGGGTGCGAATTGGCACACGCAATGAAACTGCTGACATCAATGGTGTCAGTCATTTTTTAGAGCACATGGCGTTTAAAGGAACCAAATCACGCACAGCTTTGGAAATTGTAGAATCCATCGAAGCTGTAGGCGGCTACATTAATGCCTATACGTCCCGCGAGATGACCACTTATCAAGCCCGTGTTCTAAAGGGGGATCTTTCACTAGCCCTGGAAATTATTGCTGATATTCTTTTGGAGCCTGCGTTTCTGGAAGAAGAGTTTGAGCGTGAACGCAGTGTTATCACTCAAGAGTTACTGGAATCTCTCGATACACCTGATGATATTGTCTTTGATTACTTTCAAGAAACGTTATATTCCAACCAACCGTTAGGTCGACCTATTTTGGGTACGTTAGACACACTGGCCGCGCTGAATGTGGATAAAGTACATGCCTATATGCGGGATTCATATTCCCCCTCAAACATGGTTTTATCTGTGGCTGGAAATGTAAACCCGGATGCGATTATTAACCAAGTCACCAACTCCTTCGGATCCTTAAAGAACTTTGTGCCACCAGCTTTTGTCCCTGGCTGTTATACCGGAGGCATTATAGGGTATGTGAAGCCATCCTTGGAGCAAACCCAATGGAGCTTAGGGTTTCCTGGTATTCCACAAGGGGATCCTCAATTTTACGTGAGCGCGGTGCTTTCCACCCTTTTGGGAGGCGGCATGTCTTCCCGTCTATTTCAAGAAGTGCGTGAGAAGCATGGATTGGCCTATACCATTTATGCCTATCATGCTTGCTATAGAGACACAGGGATTTTTGGAATTTATGCCAGCACACAGCCCGATCAGACTATCAAACTCACAAAGGCCGTGCGTGATCTTTTAGATTGCCTGCCAAGCAGCTTGACTGTCCAAGAAATTGACCGGGCTAAAGCCCAACTGAAAGCAGGTACACTTATGGGCTTAGAGAGCACCAACAACCGGGCGGAACGGTGCGCTCAACAACTGCATATTCTCGGGCGCATTATGGACAATAAAGAAACAATTGAACGCATTGATGCGGTGAGCAAGGCTGCTCTGCAAAACTATGCCACACAACTTTTCTCAGGCATTCCTACCTATGTGACCTTAGGCCCAAGTGATGTGAGTGGAGAGATTAAAGGCATTTTAGAAAGATAAGTAACCTTTGCCTCCGCTAATGATAATGAGAATATCTGATCACCTGAGAAGGATTAAGAAAGATTTTTCCCTGATTCTTTTCCCTCAAACACTCATGTAAAGAGACATGTTCACAATCATCACGATTGTCATCATACCGGCAATCTTCTAGCGCTTTTCTCTTATAAAAGGCAAGTCCACCAAAGCAGGAATAAACAGATATAAGCGGCCCACCCATGGGATAAATTTTACGAAGAGTTCTCACATTCGTGGAGTAATAATCAGGATGGAGGTAATCCTCAGGGAAAGCCTCGGTACGAAAAGCGAATGTATCGTAAGTATGCCCTGCCTTTGTATCAATACCATTAGAGCAAACAGCATCCCACACATTGATTTGGGCAAAAGAATCGTACATCCCTAGCATATCCCAGCCATAAGACATGTCCATATCTACAACCATCAGCATGTCAAAGCCATTATATTCTGTGTTTTGGCTAATCGCATCAAGGTACCGATTGCGTGCCTTTGCAAGAAACATTAGATCATTGCCGAATCCATCTCCTCCATAACGCTTGGTTTTACCCACATTTTCCGAAATGATCTTCACACGCGGATTGGCATTTTGCCATGCTTGTAACTGACTTTTACTCTCATCTTCAGAGTCGTTTTCATATAAAACTACACGATAATCCTGAAAATGCTGAACCGTACGTTCAATGTGCTCAATCATAATGGGTAGATCTTTCCCATTATTTCGTGTAATCCCCGCTACGATGAGCTGATGACGCCCCATTTCTTCTCGACCCATTACAAGCCGTTGAGAGTTGAGTTGATCGAAGGAGCCATGCTCATGCGCAGTGTTTTTTCTCGCTTGCAATAAATTTAACGAGGACTTTATATATTGAGGGGCCACACGCCTATAAACATATGAATTATGGTAGGATTGAGCTTGAGATAAACTTAAGGATAAACTGATTACAATCAAAACTATATTTTTTCCCAAAGCCATCATAAAATTTTCCGTCATTATAAACTAAATGCCTTACTTTTTATGACGTAATTTTCTTAAAATAGGATTAAGGTCCCTTCGTTGCGGGAGCACTCAAGGATCAATAGTGTATGGGAAGCTGTCACGGCATAACGTTTTATTTGCAATATATGTTGAGGTCCAAATTGAGATAAGTTTTTTTACCTGCGCGACTCTTCTTAGTACATTTTTATCATAATCTGCATAAGAGATCATATTCATCTTGGCCACGAGAGAAAAAAGACCACTGTGGTCTTTTCGATTATGCTAAGCACATCATTGCTCGTGCAATCAAGGCCTTACAATGGCGTGTAAACTAGGCTTCTTTAATGTTGATTCTGGTGTCGATCACTTTAAACAGAGCGCATTTTTCATTTTGTGGATGCGCTCATACGATTTTTCCAAATGATGGGTACCGATCTCTCCCGATTCTATGGCCACAAGGATCACCGCATGGAGTTTTTCCGGCAACATTGGGTCCGGCTTAAAATCTTTCACACCTACTGCTGAGCCCGGGTTTTGAGAGATGATCAAGAGATCACATCCCGCTTGAATCGCTTTGATAACAGCAGTTTCAATAGGGTAATTTTGCAAGATGGCTCCCATATGGAGATCATCGGAGATTACAACGCCCTCGTACCCCAGTTGGCCACGGAGCAGACCATTAATGTAAAGGGGAGAGAGGGTGACTGGTTGATCAGGATCCACATTCTTATTCCAAAGATGACCCGTCATAATCATATCTATATCCGTATGACCAATCAGGTGCTTATAAACCTCCAGCTCATCGGGCCTGGCTGTGTGCGTAATGTCCACCAACCCCGCATGCGAGTCACCAAAGGCCAAACCATGGCCTGGAAAGTGCTTGAGACACGTTAGAACGCCTTCTTGATGATGTCCTGCTATAAAATCACGGGCACATAAGGTCACATGGGCTGAGTCCCGGCTAAAAGCACGGCCATAATGGCCAATTATTTTCGAAGCAGGATCATGCAAATCCACCACCGGCGCAAAATTTAGATTCACGCCCACCCGCACAAGATCCTGAGCCATAGTACGACTAATTTCTACCCTCTGCCCCGCTTCAAGAGCGCCATAAGCCAGTGCACGGGGGTATGTAGGATAGCCATACCGTTGGTCCAAGCGCTGCACAGCGCCACCTTCTTGATCAATACTCATCAATAGGGGATCATCCCCCTGAACAGATTGCTTCAAATCAGCAGTCAACTGGGCAAAAATTTCAGGCGTCTGGATATTATACCGAAAGGCAATGGTCCCACCAATAAGGCCTTGATGAATATCTTGACGTATCTTTTGATATCCAGCGCTTTCCAACTGATTACCTTGAAAGCCCATCACCAACATTTGCCCAATCATGTGGGTTATATTCATTGAAACACCTCTACTTTTTGAATCAAAACAGCTATCAAAATAGGCTTCCGATGAACTGCATGTTATGAATGCAGAGATACAGACTATGATTTTAAAAATGCTCATATATCAATGCGTATTTCCCCATCCATTATACGTTAAATCTAAAGTGGAATATATCTCCTTCTTGTACCACATACTCTTTGCCTTCTAAGCGCATCTTTCCTTGGGCCTTGGCTGCTTGCTCACCACCGGTCTCCACATAGTCTTTGTAAGAGACGGTTTCAGCGCAAATAAAGCCCCGTTCAAAGTCCGTGTGGATTTCACCCGCTGCTTGGGGCGCTTTAGCACTTAAAAAGGTGGTCCAAGCCCGAGCTTCTTTAGGCCCCACCGTAAAGAAGGTTAGTCGTTCTAACAAATTATGTCCGGTACGAATCACTTTGGACAGGCCAGATTCACTCAAACCCAGATCGGTCAAGAACATTTGTTTTTCAGCTTCATCCTCCAAATTAGCTACTTCCGCTTCAATAGCTGCAGAAATGATTAAAGCCTCGGCTCCTTGATCTTTAGCATAGGCGATAACATTTTGCGTGAAGGCATTGCCAGTCACAGCCTCTTCTTCACCCACGTTACACACATACAAAACGGGCTTAGCTGTTATCAGCTGAAGTGACTTGAAGGTTTTTTTGTGGTCAGCATCCACCTTTAAAAACCGCGCTGGCGTTCCTGCTTGCAAAAGAACTAGAGCTTTTTCCATGAGTTGAATCTGAAGCGCAAGATCGCTATCTTGTGCATTGGATTTTAATCGCTTTTGAGCAGCTGGCAAACGGCGCTCCAGGCTTTCCATATCAGAAAGCATTAACTCTGTATCAATGATCCCAATATCCCTTAAAGGATCCACCGACCCTTCCACGTGAGTAATATTTTCATCTTCAAAGCAGCGCACCATATGTATGATCGCATCCACTTCACGAATATGGCCTAAGAATTGATTACCCAACCCTTCGCCTGTGCTGGCTCCTTTCACCAAGCCCGCAATATCAACCACCTCAAGTGTGGTTGGAATGATGGTAGCGGAGCCTGCAATTTTCGCAATTACCTCCAACCGTTCATCGTATACCGCTACTCGTCCTGAATTGGGTTCAATGGTACAAAAAGGATAGTTTGCCGCTTGGGCCGCAACCGTTTGGGTTAAAGCATTAAAAAGAGTGGACTTGCCCACATTAGGCAGACCGACAATACCGCAATTAAATCCCATCAGGGCTCTCCATTTTTGAGGGTGGGCGTGGGTTCATCCGGGTCATAAATAGGCTCGGATCTTGGTCTAATAATAAGGTCGTATAACGTGCAATGTCACACAGCATGGACTCAACAATGGGTCTTTCTTGGGGTGAAAAGTCTGATAAGACGTACCCTGATACCATTTCAGGGCGATTTGGACGATCAATACCCATCCGTACCCGGTGATAGTCTTTCCCAATATGTTGATCTAAGCTGCGTAAACCATTATGTCCGCCATGGCCACCACCGGTTTTCACACGCACTTTGGCTAAGGGTAAGTCCAAATCATCATGAAATATGAAACACTGATTTAAGGGAATCTTGTGAAACATCAAAAATGGTACCACGGGCGGCCCTGACACATTCATAAAAGATTGTGGCTTGATCAATAACGCATTGTGTGAGCCAATTTTTCCCAAACTCAACTGCACGCGGTCTTTTTTTTGAAAAGCTGAGAAATCATAAAAATGGGCTATGGCGTCAAGAGCCATAAAACCCACATTATGACGGTTGCTGTGATATTGCGCCCCAGGATTACCAAGCCCTATAAGCGCAAACATCAACTAGCCCTCAGAGGATTCTTCACCTGCAGACTCAGCTTCTGCTGCAGGCTCTTCTGCCCCCTCTGATTCTTCAACTTCAACTGTGGGAGCAGAAATGGTAGCCAATGTATAATCCCGCTCAGGGTGGGCAATCACTACGCCGCCTGTTAACTGAATTACGTCGATATGGATACTGTCATGGATTTCCAACCCAGCCAAATCTACTATAAACTCAGATGGAATAGCATTAACTGGTGCAGCGACTTCAATTTCACGAACAAGAACCGTCAAAGAACCACCATTCTTTAGGCCTGGAGCTTGATCTTCATTGATGTAATGCACAGGGATGGCCACGTGAACAGTCATGTTCTTGGTGACCCGAATAAAATCCACATGTAGTGGCAGATCTGTCACTGGATGCAACTGCAAGTCCTTAGCCATGACCTGCTCTTTAGCCCCATCAAGACTTAATGTATAAACTTTGGTAAAAAATCCTTGATGGTGCATTTCTTTGGTCAAGAAAATTGCATCAATAGCGCACATCTGTGGGGTTTTGGTACCGCCATAAATAATGCCAGGGACGAGCCCCTCGCGGCGAACAGCACGGGCGCCACCCGTACCTGAGATTTTGCGCGCGGTTACATCTACTTGGCTTGTCATTGTTTATTCTCCTTCACGTACCTAAACCCCTCAAAAAAGGGGAAACTGACGCACTTGTATAGCCCAATACATGGGAGGTTTCAACCTGAAAATACCTTAATTGTGTACAAACGGTCTCATTCCCTTGTACAGCAGGATAATTCCACACTTAACGACTAGATTTTTCCCTGGGCTTTTGTCATGATGCAAAAAGATGACAAAAACTAAAAAACACATCATAAAGCCACCTCATGGCATAACAGGGAAAAGGCCAGGTTCACGTGTTTTCAGGAATTAGAGGTAAATTAGTTGTACTGGTGCTGTTGATTTTTGGCCCCGCTTTATGCCTGAACCTCTACTTTACATGGGCTTTACGGGATGCTGGTAAAGCGGAAGCGACAGCCCAAGCACTACGTACAGCCCGCATGGCCACTGAAAATCAAAGCGAAGAGATTGAAGGCACTCGGCAACTTCTGATTACATTGTCAAAGATTTCTCGTATACGTATTGGAGACAAGCAGAGGTGCCAAAGGCTTTTAAGTGAAATTTTAAATGATACAGATCAGCGGTATATCAATCTTATGCTTATTGACCGCATGGGCCAAATCAACTGCAAGGCCCATGACCAATCTTACCATACTTCTTTTGCCTACCATTCTCTTGTGGGGAAGGTCATTCAAACCCGCAACCTAGTGGTGCGTAAATTTCCTTTGGACAAAGAAGGGAAACGGGTAGGCGTTATTTTTGCTTACCCTGTCCTAAATTTTTCAGGAAGTATTGCTGGGGCACTCACAGCCATTATTGATGACAGTTGGATAGAGAGGCAAGAAAACGACATACTTTTGCCCAAGGAAGCATTTCTCACCATGCTGGATGAATATGGCGTCCCCCTACCAGGAAAAGCAAGTCAACGCTCATTTTTACCCGCCTCAGACAGCATTGCATCTATCCTGAGCCGAGGACAAACCGTTTTTGAAGATTGGGGAAGAGACGGCATCAAACGTATTTACGCTCTAGCGCCCGTCGCTAAAGCCAACAATCGATTATACTGGTGCGTAGCCCTCCCCTCCGAGGCACTATTTTCACGAGCAGAGAGTCTTTTTGCCACTACCCTTGCTATTCTACTCATTTCCGGACTTTTAGTGCTGCTTGGCGCATGGGGCATTGCCAACCGTATGATTTTAGGGCCCCTCAAGCGCTTGGTGGATGCCACGCGCCATTTAGCAGACGGACATTTAAACCTGCGCATCGGTCCCATCGCAAAATCAGGAGAGTTAGCAGAACTCTCCTATGCCTTTGACCGCATGGCTGCCTCTCTTGAGCAACGGGCTTTAGCCTTAGAGCGCTCGCGCAAGCGCTTAGCTGATATTTTAGCAATCGCCCATGAGCCCATTATTTCTTTGGACTACCAATTTAGGATTCGTTTTTTCAATCCAGCCGCTCAAAAAATATTCTTATATAGCGCGGAATCTATTATTGGAGAGCCCCTCTTGCGCCTGTTTTGTGAAGAAGACAAAAAACCATTAGAAAATAAACTCCATGAGTTCACCACTTCTACAGACATCAGTTTTTCTTTTGAAAGCGATTTGAGGTGTATGAAAGCTAACCGAGAAACCTTTCTTGTTGAGCTCAGTTTATCTAAACTTAATATAGGCGACGAAATTTTGTATACACTGATTCTGCGCGACATTACAGAACGTAAAAAAGCCGCAGAAGCAAGAGCTAGATGGAGTGCAGAACTGGAGAGGTCTAACGCAGATTTGGAACATTTTGCCTACAACGTTTCCCACGATCTACAAGAGCCTCTACGTATGCTTGCCTCCTATACTCGGCTAGTAAAGCAAGAATATGAAAGTGTACTTGACAAGAGAGGGAATGAATTTTTAGGTTTTGCCATTGACGGGGCTACACGCTTACAAAAAATGATCCGGGACTTGCTTACCTATGCCCGCGTGGGAAGACCAGGCATTCAATTGATGCAAGTGGACTGTAATAAAATTTTGAATGAGATTTGTTTAGATTTATCAGGCCTCATTGGTGCAACTGGGGCTACCGTTGAAAAAGACCACTTACCCTGCGTCTTGGGCAATGAAATTGAATTGCGTCAAATTTTTCAAAACCTCTTGGTTAACGCACTTAAATTTCATGGCAAGGAGACACCTCATATTCATGTGGGATGCATAGAGCAAGAAGATTCTTGGCAGTTTTTTGTCAAAGATAATGGCATTGGTATTGAGCCTCGCTTTAAAGAACGTATCTTTGGATTATTTCAAAGACTACACACCCAAGAGGCTTACGACGGTACAGGTATTGGTCTGGCTTTATGCCGCAAAATTATTGATAATTTGGGAGGCAAAATTTGGGTTGATTCCCAAGCAGGAGAAGGGTCCACATTCTCATTTTCCGTCCCCTTAAACCGCGTAGATATGGATTGGGAGCATAATTATAGTGAAGCTATTTCTCATTGAAGACAACCCCGGCGATATCCGTCTGATCATGGAAATCTTTGGTCGGCAAGAAAGCGACTATTTTATGGTCGCCCACACTCTTGAGGAAGGTATCAAACGGCTTCAAGTGGCAGATGCTGATGTTTTACTTCTGGACTTGTCCTTGCCTGATGGCCATGGTGTTGACAATGTCACGCGAGTCAAAGAAACGCTACCTGACTTGCCCATCATCGTACTCACAGGCCTTGACGATGAAAAGACTGCCCTTAATGCCCTGCGTGAGGGAGCGCAGGATTATATTGTCAAAGGAGATCTCAACTTTTCGCTAGTGCGTCGCAGCGTTTTTTATGCCATTGAGCGCATGCGAGCAGAAACGCAATTGCGCACTGCCCTAGAGCGCGCTGAAGTAGCTAACCGTTCTAAAACAGCCTTTTTAGCCAACATGAGTCATGAGCTACGTACACCACTGAACGCTATTATGGGTTTTGCCGAGCTCATGGAGCGAGAAATTTTTGGAACTTTAGGTAATGAACGCTACCTTGAATATGCAAAGGACATCCATAAAAGTGGATCGTATCTGCTTGAATTAATTAATGATCTCCTTGATTTAGCAAAGGCAGAAGCTGGAAAATTGGAGATTGTAGATACACTCGTAAATGTGACACATGTGTTAGAAGAAGCTGTAGAGTTACTGGGGCCTCAAGCCAAAGAAACGGGAGTACTTATTCATGTACGCATTGAATCCGACCTACCGTTTTTGCAGGGAGATGCTAGATTTTTAAAGCAAATTCTCCTTAATATTGTCTCTAATGCCATTAAATTTACACCCACTGGAGGGATTGTCACCCTTATAGCCTCCACCAATAATTTGAATGGATTAATGGTTAATGTAAGTGACACAGGCGTAGGTATGGTGAGTGAGGATATCCCCAAAGCTCTCTCCTCCTTCGGTCAAGTAGCCTCCCCCTATCATAAAGGTCAACGAGGAACTGGACTAGGCCTTCCATTATCTAAACGTCTCGTAGAACTGCATGGAGGCGTTTTAAGCTTGAACAGCCAGATTGGAATTGGTACCACTGTAGTAATTCAATTTCCTGCCTGGCGGTCTCGTTTTGAACCTGAGTTGCCTCTTGCAGTAGGTCAAAAATCATAAGAAGGATTTAAAGCTTCGTGTCAAAACCTCAAAGAATCGCTGTTGTTTTGTTTAATTTAGGTGGCCCTGATTGCTTAGGTGCAGTCAGACCTTTTTTACAAAATCTCTTCACCGATCCATCTATTATTCAAGTGCCAACATTGATTCGCAAGCCTTTAGCGTGGCTTATTGCTAAGCGGCGTTTTAAAGAAGCTTCTCACATTTACAAGGCTTTAGGAGGCGCATCTCCTTTACTGCCCAATACACAAGCCCAAGCGGCAGCACTTGAGTCTATTTTAAAGAAAACTAATCCAGATGCTCGAGTTTTTATTGCCATGCGCTACTGGCATCCTTTCGTAGAGCAAACTTTAAGCCAAGTGAAAGCTTATGCTCCTGATCGAGTGGTTTTATTACCTTTGTACCCTCAACTATCAACCACAACAACACTTTCATCCTTTACATCTTGGGATCAGTTAGCAAAACAAGCTAACTTTCTTACACCCACAACTCGCATCTGTTGTTATCCTACTCTTGAAGGTTTCATTTCGTCCACCGCCACTGCGTTGGTTCAGGCCATTAAACCTTATAAAAGTCAAGAATACCGTGTCCTGTTTTCAGCACACGGTCTCCCTCAAAAAATTGTAGATGCTGGAGATCCTTATCCTCATCACATTGCCTTATCCGCTCAAGCTATTGCTCAAAAAGCAGGACTAACCGCCGATCAATGGATTATATGCTATCAGAGCCGTGTGGGGCCCTTGAAGTGGCTGGAGCCAACAACTACTTCAGAAATTCAAGCCTGCGCTCAAGAAGGAAAGGGCATTATAATGATTCCCATTTCTTTTGTATCAGAACACTCCGAAACGCTTTATGAGCTGGATCAAGAGTACGGGGCCTTAGCCGCAGAAGCGGGCATACCTTTTTACCATAGGTTGTCCACGCCTCAAGTGAATCCTGACTTTATCGAAGGATTAGCCCATTTAGTACAGCGATCCCTACATACACCAAACACATGTAGTCCAGGATCTGGTAGTTGTTGCCCCATGCCTTCAACTATATGCCCCTTTCAGAGGAATAGTAAATGAGTGATTTTCTCGCGACAAACTACCTAACGCTTAAAGCAATACATTTGATTTGTGTAATTTCTTGGATGTGCGCTTTACTTTATTTACCTAGACTTTTTGTTTATCATTGCGAAGTGGATAAAGCGAGTGATCAGTATCAATTATTTCTCGTTATGGAAAAGCGGCTCATTCAAATCATCATGAACCCTGCAGGTATT
Source organism: Alphaproteobacteria bacterium (assembly GCA_947488045.1). Classification (GTDB taxonomy): domain Bacteria; phylum Pseudomonadota; class Alphaproteobacteria; order 43-37; family 43-37; genus CANLAL01. Next base: position 1,573 of record CANLAL010000036.1, on the reverse strand, counting down.
CTATCGGCTTTAGTGGGGGTTTTGCTTATCATAACACCAGGTGTGTGGCAAAAAGGCGTTTATTGGTTGCATTTAAAAATTATGCTTGTCTTTTTTATGGGTATTGTGCATTTATTAGGGATACACTGGTATCAACAATTCAAAAGCTGCAGCATATCAAAAACAGGAACTTTTTTTCGTCTTTTCAATGAAATCCCCGCTCTCTTGATGGTTGGGATTATTCTCCTGGCTATTATTAAGCCATTCTAATGAAAACTTCAAACCCTAACAGTAAGAGCCCCCATGAATCTTTATGAACTTAAATGTAAATCCCCTGCTGAACTTGTAAGTATGGCAGAAGACCTCAACATCGAAAATGCTAGCATTTTACGCAAACAAGACTTGGTATTTGCCATTCTGAAAAGTCTTGCTGAAAACGATGTTCCTATTTTTGGGGATGGGGTTTTAGAAATTCTTCAAGATGGCTTTGGATTTCTGCGCTCCCCGCAAGCCAACTATTTGGCTGGCCCTGACGATATTTACGTTTCTCCAAATCAAGTGCGCAGATTCGGTCTGCGCAGTGGCGATACAGTTGAGGGTCAAATTCGATCACCCAAAGATGGGGAACGGTATTTTTCAATCCTCAAAATTAATAAAATCAATTTTGAAGAGCCTGAGGCCGCACGTCATCGCATTAACTTCGACAACCTCACCCCACTTTACCCCGACCGCAAACTCTCTCTTGAAGTGGATGAACCCAACAAAGATTTAACCACAAGGGTCATTGAACTAGTGGCACCTTTAGGGTTTGGTCAGCGAGCTCTAATTGTAGCCCCCCCGCGCACGGGTAAAACTGTGATGCTGCAAAATATTGCGCATGCGATTGCAGCCAACAGTCCTAATGCCTACCTTATTGTACTCCTAATCGACGAACGTCCTGAAGAAGTAACGGATATGGCCCGATCCGTTCGGGGTGAAGTGATCAGCTCCACATTCGATGAGCCAGCATCACGGCACGTACAGGTAGCAGAAATGGTGATTGAAAAGGCTAAAAGATTAGTTGAACATAAAATGGACGTGGTGATTCTACTCGATTCTATCACCCGTTTAGCTCGAGCCTACAATACCGTTGTTCCTTCGTCAGGAAAAGTCCTTACAGGTGGTGTGGACGCCAATGCTTTACAGCGGCCAAAACGCTTCTTTGGTGCAGCGCGTAATATTGAGGAAGGTGGCTCGCTAACTATTATTGCTACAGCCCTTATCGACACAGGCTCCCGCATGGATGAAGTCATTTTTGAAGAATTTAAAGGTACTGGCAACGCAGAAATCGTTCTAGACCGAAAAATTTCTGATAAAAGAATTTTTCCCTCTATTGATATTTCCAAGTCAGGAACCCGCAAAGAAGAATTACTCATAGACCGAGGCAATCTCTCAAAAATGTGGGTCTTGCGACGCGTTTTGATGCCTATGGGTGTAGTGGAAGGAATGGAATTTTTAGCAGATAAATTAAAAACTTCCAAAAATAATAATGATTTTTTTACCACAATGAATCAATAATAGGCTTTGTTGAGACATTATAGGCAGAAAAACGTGA
>CANLAL010000035.1 GCA_947488045.1 Alphaproteobacteria bacterium | reverse complement strand
GCATGGGGATACGCTTCAAACATACAATCAACGTCCATCGCCTCCTGGTTTTTTTAAGCTATCGGGCCTAAAACGTCTATCAAACAAATCTGGCACTCTATCAAAAATCTATGATATAGTCCCTTTTGTTTTTTAAAGAGAATGCAGCCAAGGTATAAGCCCTCTAAATGGCTAGCGCGCTGCCAAATGTGAAAGAAGATGAGTCTGTTTATGCCCGAATCCCCTATTGATCACTCCCCCATACATGCAACATGGAGCCACGTGAGTGACCAATTGCGGAAAGAATATGGTGATGCCGCCTTCAAAAGTTGGTTCAGTCTTTTAGGCGCAGTAGATATTATAGACCAACGTATCATTCTCAGTGCGCCCACACGCTTTACGAGGGATTGGGTTATGACCCACTATGCCCAGCGCATCTTAGCGCTTTGGCAGAGCGAGCTCCCCTCCCTTGTGGGCATTGAACTTCAAGTCAAACCTCTCGGCGGTGAGCCCACCACGCACACCCCGTCCTTCTCGACTCAATCTGATCAGGCCACCGCACGCAGCTTCAATAGCCCGACTGCCCCTGCAAACAATGGCTTTGAAGAAATTGAACGGGAACCCTTGATTGCCAACCTTGATCCTCGTTTTACCTTTGAGAACTTTATTGTGGGAAAAACAAATGAATTGGCCCATGCCGCAGCAAGGCGTGTTGCCGAATCAACAACTGTTCCTTTCAACCCCCTTTTCCTTTATGGAGGCGTTGGCTTAGGTAAGACGCACCTCATGCATGCCATAGCCTGGCATATCAAGCTACATCATCCGGAACGAAAGGTGATTTATCTGTCCGCTGAAAAATTTATGTATCAATTCATTAAGGCGCTCCGCTTTAAGGACACAATGACCTTCAAAGAACAGTTTCGATCCGTAGATGTGCTGATGATTGACGACGTGCAATTTATTAGTGGGAAAGAATCCACTCAGGAGGAATTTTTCCACACTTTTAATGCATTGGTCGATCAAAACAGGCAGCTCATTATTTCCGCTGACAAATCGCCCTCCGATCTAGAAGGCATTGAAGAGCGAATGAAGTCCCGTTTGGGTTGGGGCTTGGTGGCCGACATTCACCCCACAACTTATGAACTACGCCTGGGGATTTTGGCCGCAAAAGCTGATCTTATGCAGGTGGAAATTCCAACAAAAGTTTTGGAGTTTTTGGCCCATAAAATCACCTCCAACGTGCGTGAATTAGAAGGCGCACTCAACCGCATTGCCGCTCACGCCACCTTGGTGGGTCGTGATATTTCCATCGATTCCACACAAGACCTGCTAAGGGATTTGCTTCGGGCTAACGATCGACGGACGACCATTGAAGAAATTCAGAAAAAAGTGGCCGAACATTTTCAAGTGCGCGTTTCTGATATGCATTCCCCTAAGCGATTGCGTGCTATTGCCAGGCCACGGCAAATTGCAATGTATTTATCAAAAATACTCACCTCACGATCTTTGCCGGAAATTGGGCGAAAATTTGGTGGCCGTGATCATACAACGGTGATGCATGCCATTAGTAAAGTGGAAGAGTTGTCCCAATTGGACTCTTCTTTTGCAGAAGACATTGACCTTTTGCGTAGAATGCTTGAGAATTAGAAATCTATCGTTTATGTGGGTGGTTTAGAAAATGAAATTTAAGATTGATCGCGCCATATTTTTAAAGGCTCTTGGCCATGCACAAAGCGTGGTGGAACGCCGCACCACTGTCCCCATTCTTTCCCACATTCTCCTTCAGGCTAAAGACGGGCAATTGATTCTCACAGCAACGGACCTTGATTTGTCATATACACAAGATTTGACAGCTGAAGTGTCCATACCGGGGAAAACCACAATTCCTGCTCATATGCTTTATGACATTGTGCGCAAACTTCCAGCAAAAGAGCCTTTGGAAATCAGTGCTTCTAACCCTGAGGGCCATGTCCTCATTTCCTGTGGCCGTTCAGAGTTTTCTTTGCCTGCTTTAAATGGTGAAGAGTTCCCTGTTTTTCAAACAGAAGCCCTTCCTTTCACCTTTACCATTGGCTCTAAAGAACTCAGTCACTTGATCGATGCCACGCGCTTTGCCATGGCGACAGAAGAAACCCGTTATTACTTGAATGGTCTTTACTGGCACACCTGCCCTGAATCAGGAAAATTGCGTATTGTAGCCACAGATGGCCATCGCCTTTCTCGGTCTGAGATTGATCTTCCAGAAGGCGCTCAAGGTATGCCTGGGGTCATTATTTCTCGCAAGACCATTTCAGAAATGCGCAAAATCATTGATGAGACAGAACAACCCATCATCATCAGCCTTTCTGAAAGCCAGATGCGCTTTACACAGGGAAGTGTCGTGATGATTTCTCGACTCATCGATGGCACATTCCCTGATTACCAACGGGTCATTCCTGAACATAATGATCGCTCTCTTATCGTGGATGCAAAAACTTTTGCCGAAGCCGTGGATCGTGTGGCGATCCTCACCAATGAACGCTCTCGCGGTGTGAAAATGTCTGTAAGCAATAATGCATTGACGCTTTCAGTAACCACCAGCGAAAGTGGAAGCGCTCGGGAAGAACTCAACGCACAATACAATCATGAGTCGGTGGAAATTGGGTTTAATGCCCGCTATGTCATTGATATCAATGGTCACCTCACGGGTCCAGAGATTGAATTTTTGCTTTCTGACGCCTCAGCCCCGGTCATCATTCGGGATTTGGGCAATACCAATAACCTGTTCGTATTGATGCCCATGCGCGTATGATTTCCCCGCACGGCCCCTCTGCTGCTCAGGGCATTCATACACTCACGCTTCAGAACTTTCGCAGCTATACGCAGCTGGAAATTTCTCCTGAAGGTCATAATATCATTTGTTACGGAGGAAATGGCGCTGGAAAAACCAATCTTTTGGAAGCGATCTCTTTGCTCTCTCCCGGAAGGGGTTTACGCCGCGCACGCTTGAGTGACATGCGCCTTCAAAACAGTGCCACTTCACGCTGGTCTATCGGAGCCCATCTAAACAGCCCTTATGGCCGGATTGATTTATCCACGACCGCCCAATGCGATACCATGAAAGAACGACGCACCTGTAGCGTCTTCGGCAAAACAGAAAAAACACTTAGCGCATTGGCAAGGCACATCTCACTTGTCTGGCTCACGCCACAAATGGACCGTCTTTTTTCAGAAGGCATGAGTAGCCGCCGTCGTTTTGTGGATCGTTTATGTGTGGCCCTTTACCCAAGCTATAACGATCTGCTAACCACTTACGATACCTTGGCAAAAGAACGTCTGATGGCCCTTTCCACCGCACCAGATCCGCACTGGCTTCAGGCATTGGAGCAGCAATTGGCAGAGGCAGGGCTGAGAATTTGTCATACCCGTCAAGAGGTGTGCTACCGCCTTAATGGTCAGATGGCACAGCGTCATAGTGCCTTTCCTCAAGCCATGCTCCACCCAGGTGGTGACGCAGACGGCCTTCTTTCCATGAGTCCTGAGACAGCCCTTATTTTTTACGTGGACAAACTCTCTAAATCCCGATCCCTTGATCATACCCATCAAGCCACCACCTTCGGACCACATCGCTTTCCCATAGATATCCATCATGTGGATAAAAACCTGGCCGCAACCTACTGTTCTACCGGCGAACAAAAGGCCCTCCTTCTCTCTATTATCCTTGCATTTACGAGCCTAATGAAGGAATATAGCGAGGGTGTTCCTGTTCTTTTATTAGACGAAGTGATCGCCCATTTAGATGAAGAAAAGCGCGCCCATTTATTTCAAGAATTATGGGCGTTGCAAGTGCAAATTTGGATGACAGGAACAGATCGGGCGCCCTTTTTAACTTGTGAAAATCATGCGGTTCTCTATCATGTTGAGCACGCAACACTTACAAAACAACACGCAATGCATCAGGAGTTTATGAGACTATGACAGACGTTATTGACGCCAATAAAGACAGTGAAGATTACGGCGCCGATTCCATCAAGGTCCTAAAAGGCCTCGATGCTGTCCGCAAACGCCCCGGCATGTATATTGGTGACACCGATGATGGCTCTGGCTTGCATCACATGGTCTATGAAGTGGTGGATAATGCCATCGACGAAGCCTTGGCCGGTCATTGCGATAAAGTCGAAATTTGCCTGAATGCGGATGGGTCTGTGACCGTGCAAGATAATGGCCGCGGCATTCCTGTGGAAATTCACAAGGAAGAAGGCGTTTCAGCTGCTGAAGTTATCATGACTCAGCTTCATGCTGGGGGTAAGTTTGACCAAAACTCTTATAAAGTATCCGGCGGCCTTCATGGCGTAGGTGTTTCTGTGGTGAATGCCCTTTCCGAACGATTGGATCTGACGATCTGGCGCAATGGAAAAGAACACACCATGACCTTCACCCATGGCGTGGCGGTGAGCCCCCTCACCATCACCGGTGATGCAAATGGTAAGAAGGGCACTAAAGTGACTTTCCTCCCTTCTAAGGAAACTTTTACTCAAACCATTTTTGATCGCACCACCTTAGAGCATCGCTTGAGGGAATTGGCTTTCTTGAATTCCGGCGTGCATTTGGTATTTAGAGATGAACGCAGTGTAGACCATGTGGAAACCGTGCTTCATTATGATGGCGGTGTCAAAGCCTTCGTCCAGTATTTAGACCGGAGCAAAACAGCCCTGCACCCCACCATCTATTTCACAGCTCAAAAGGAAAATATTTCCATCGAGCTGGCTTTAGAGTGGACCGATAGCTATCACGAAACCATGCTCTGTTTCACCAACAACATTCCCCAAAGGGATGGAGGCACCCATTTGGCAGGTTTCCGTGGGGCGCTCACTCGTTCCATCAACAACTATTTTAATACCTCAGGGGCGGGGAAAAAAGAAAAAATTGCCCTTACTGGTGAAGATGCCCGTGAAGGCCTCACCTGCGTTCTTTCTGTAAAAGTACCAGACCCCAAATTTTCTTCTCAAACTAAAGATAAATTGGTTTCCTCCGAAGTTCGGCCTGTTGTGGAAAATATCACCTCTGAAGGTCTAGAGCGGTGGCTGGAAGAAAACCCTGGAGAGGCCAAAAAGCTGGTGGCCAAAGTGGTGGAAGCAGCAGCCGCACGAGAAGCCGCTCGCCGTGCCCGTGACCTCACCCGTCGCAAAGGCGTTTTGGATATGGCCTCCCTGCCCGGGAAGTTATCTGACTGTCAGGAACGCGACCCCACATTAAGCGAAATCTTCATCGTTGAGGGTATGGGCGCAGGTGGGTCCGCCAAAGGGGGGCGCAACCGCGCCTTCCAAGCCATCTTGCCTCTAAAGGGTAAAATTTTGAATGTGGAGCGAGCACGCTTCGACAAAATGCTTGGCTTTGCAGAAATTGGAACACTCATTGCCGCACTGGGCACAGGCATTGGCCGCGATGATTTTAACGCAGATAAAGTTCGTTATCATAAAATCATCCTCATGACCGACGCTGATGTGGACGGCAGCCATATCCGAACCCTCTTGCTCACCTTCTTTTATCGGCAAATGCCTGAACTGATTGAGCGCGGCTATCTTTATGTAGCTCAGCCGCCTCTTTACCGGGTAAAAAAAGGCCAGTCTCAAGTTTACATCAAAGACGAAAAAGCCATGCAGGCTCACTTGATTGGTTTAGGCCTCGATAAGTGCAGCTTGGTCGTAGGCCCAAACAAAAATCAAATTGTAGGCCCGGATTTGCAGCGTTTGGTGGAGCTAGGTACGCAAGTGAAGAACCTCATGGAACCCTTGATTCGTAAAGTGGGCTCCGCGGTGATTTTGGAACAGATGCTGATTTTAGGAGACCTTCGCCCTGAGTTATTTGACCGTGACGATCACAAAACGCGCTTGGAGAGCATCATCTCTCGGCTGAATACATTATTTGACGATACTGAATCGGTGTGGAGCAGCGAGTGCAAGGTGGACTCCTGGCACATCACCTGCGTCACCCAAGGCTTGGAAGAGCGCTTTACAATCGACACAGCCGTGGTGAAAAGCGCTGAAGCGCGTCAGTTATCCGGCATGTCCAAAGACCTCATTGACGCCTATACTTATCCGCCACAATTTATCACCAAGGACCATTCGACAAAAATTATGGGCCCGGTGCAGCTGCTGGATGCGGTCATGGATCAAGGCCGCAAGGGCATTGAAATCCAACGGTATAAAGGATTGGGTGAAATGAATGCCGACCAATTGTGGGAAACGACTTTAGATCCTGAAGCCCGCTCCCTCCTTCAAATTCGTGTCAACCATGTGGATGAAGCAGAAGAAATTTTCTCCACTCTCATGGGAGATGTGGTGGAGCCAAGGCGGGAATTCGTTCAAGAGAATGCATTGCGCGTGAAATTTGTTGATACCTAAAAACATCCTATAGATACGGATATTTTATGTATCCGTATCTATAGGTCAACTTTACTCATCAACAGAAATGTAATCGGGCGTCAGTTTGTTAATGTATGCAAGCCACGAACCAAATCAGTGATAATTGAAATTTTGATCAAAATTGGCCTTTACGAATTGGGATTTTGGTATGTTCCCTTGGGCCAAAACAATTTTCCATGCATGGTACGCCATGAACCTTAACAAAGTAATGGAGTCAGGGCGCACCGAAAAATTCTTCAAAATTACGGGCATCTGTTGCATAAGGTTCAGCGTTGCATTTAAAAATGGAGACCCCATTTTGGCAGCATAAGCACGGTCTGCAAAAACAAAGCCCTCATATTGACGAAAATAAGAACTCAGATCCTGCTTCTGCTCAAGACCAATATCTGAATAAAGCCCCCCGCGTTGTAGGAGAACTTCTGACTTAACAAGATCATTGGCAAAGCTCCACATGCTATCGTGCATGAATTTTTCAAATAGTTTTTTATTTACAAAACCATCACTAATCTCACTGATATCGTGAATGATTACGGGCGTGCTAAAGCGCTCAATGGCTGCAATGGTTTTGGGAATGAGATGCTTTCCATTACACCAAAAGTGATGAGTAAAGGATTGATCTTTGTAAAAGGTCAAAGATTTCTCATAATAACGCAATCGATTCCTTGGGACTTCTTTGGGATGGGCTGATGACGTCAACCACGTGCGATGCGTATTTGGCTCAATGAGGTAAATTCCACCTAACGCATAGGGATGATTTGCACTATATGGTTCATAAATAGAACCCCAGTCATCTTTACAGGTAATATTATTAAAGGTGGCAACGGCGCATACAAAATCATCTTCTGCAATGATCGGTTTATGAGGGCCCCTTTGAACTTGTGAATGATTAAAGGGTTCCTGTGACCAGTGCGCCACACGGGCATGCCTGGCTTTTGGTATTTGAATGTGTGACGAAGGCTCAGCAATCCTGTTCCCACGATCATAGGAATATAAACGGACTGCGTGGGCATCTAAAGAAATCCCGCTTAGTATGACAAAGCATAAAGTATACTTACCCATATTGTAATAGGACATCAAATTAAAACCTCTGCGGCATTTATTGTTTAAGTTTTAATCTAATTTAGCAAACAGAGTCTTAATGAGCAATGCATCAATAAGCTTGCTCAAAATCATGTATCTTGGAAAAAATCAGTTTTTTTAAATTACTAGCGGGTTTCCTAGCAATGCGCCGCGCAAAAAGTAAACATTATTATTGCAAACAATACATTCAATCCTATATGTTGCGAAAATAATTTTATAAAATTTTACCACATAAGGATAACAATGAAATACTGGCACTATGCTTTCTTAAGCATTGCTTTGATAGGCAGTAAAGTTCAAGGGCAAGCAAATTTCAATGACAGATACGCAACACAAAAATTTCTGAGGTATCAAAGTTTCCACGCCCGCAGGGACCAGAACACAACATATCTTCAAGAAATGGAAGTTTTTATTTCAAACTCTTATGGATGCAATAAATACCTTGCACTCACACGCATCACCCATCTGCTAGATCCTAAATGGAATTTTGGATGCGTTTATGGGCTTATGGGGGCAACAAACCCATTTGTTCACCTCATCCTTGATGTGGCAGAACACCATGTGAGAAACCATAAGAGCCTCCAACTCATTATTTATAACACAACCCTCAATCGCTACGGTCAATACTTGCCTTCAGAAAAAAAAATTTCACTTGAATCTCCCTATGGTTGGCAAACGCTCATCCATGAACTTACCCATTATGTCATGACTGCTGTTTTTAAAAATTCAGCTAACCCCTTTAGGAAATTACATTCGGAAAATGCAGAATATGCCCTCATATATAGTACAGCAGAGGTTTTGAATAGGGTTCACAGCTTAATGCGAGCATCTACAAGCCTTACAGAAGCCCTGATTTATATTTTTAAAAATGTCTTTCAAAGATTGTTTTATAATCTTAATCAAGATCTTGCTGAAGCTATTCAGTGTATCACTTGCCCCGACCCAGAGGGAATTTTGACGCCCTATAAAAACACATCCCTTCCCAAGGAGGGCTTCTTTTTTAATAAAAGTGAGAGACGCATTGTTGAAACCTTGGGAAATATTTTCTTTTATCCCCTTCACGAATATGTGGCCGAATTGATCGCTCGTTACCCACAACTCCTTTTAGCACGGGATGTCAACCCACAGCAATTGGACCTTATCTATCGTCCATTTTTAATGGCTTACTATCGTTATGCACGCCCAGAACTCATTTCTTCAATGCAATGCCACATTATGAATACCAACATAGAAAACTCAGTAAAATAATAGGTAATCTCACACAGCAAACCAACGGTTTACCCCCACGGCTTCCAAGAAGTCAGGATCGTGAGAGATAAGTAGCATGGTTCCTGGATAAGTTTTTAGAATTTGAATCACGTGGGCGCGCGCCGCCAAATCGAGATTATTTGTGACTTCATCTAAAATCAACAGGTGCGGTGGGCATGCAGCGATCAAAGCTAAACACGCCCGGGCTTTTTCACCGCCTGATAAGGTATCCACCGACGCGTTTACCTCCTCATTTTTTCGGAATAAAAAATCATTTAAGTGGGCCCGCAGCTGGGCATGGCTCCACTCAGGAACCCGTTTAGCCAAGGCATCCATCACGCTACCGCTCCCTAAAATTTGATAATGTTGATCCAAATGACCAACATGGGCAGCCTTGGGAACAAACCATTCGCCGCCACGTGTCACATGGGGATCTTCTAAAATGCCTTTGATAAGGGTCGTCTTGCCACTTCCATTATCCCCTGTAATGCCCACCCGTTCTCCTTCACCCACACTCACGTGAATTGCACTCAGTATCCTTTCTTGTCCATACGCCACCCATCCGTCTCTGATGTGCACGGGTGTGGCGGGGCCATGGCCTCCAGGAGATAAGTGAAAGGTGGGGCAAATCACCTCTGGCAAGTGTAAGGCATCGATTTGCTCCAGCAAATGCTCTCTTTTTTTTTGAATGTTTGTCTTTTTGCGTCCCGAGGTTTCTTCTGCCCGCCTGGCTTTTCCTGCGGAAACAACTGTGGGCCATTTACGTTGTTGTATATGCTTTTCTCCCATTTGACGGCTTTTTTGTGCCCGGCTTTGTTCACGCATCAAAGCCTGATGTGCCTCTCGCTTTTCTTGGCTTAGCTGAGATAAACTTTGCTCAATGCGCTCCCGCTCATGGTCTTGAGCCTGCCAATAAGCCTCATACCCACCGGCATAAGCAGCCATCGGGCTTTGGTCCATTGGCCACAGAACCGTGGCCACGTCACGCAGCAAAGCCACATCATGGGTGGCCACAACGAGCGTTCCTGAAAATCGATTCAGAAGCCCCATTAAGGACCGTCTGTTACGATCGTCTAAATGGTTTGTAGGCTCATCTAGGAGGAGAAGATCAGGGTTCAGAGCCAATGCCTCAGTCAAAGCTCCATTGAAGCGCTCTCCCCCACTGCCTTGCGTGTGGATAAGCTGGGGCACATAAGCAATCTGGACATCTTCTGGATGCGTGATAACCCCCTCCACTGGAGAAGCTAAGCCCGCGATGAATTTGAGCAGGCTTGATTTGCCACATCCATTAGGCCCCATAAGCGCTATTTTAGCCCCATGATGAATGGTCGCACAAAGCCCCTCAAAACAAGTTTTATGGGGCAGAACAAGGTGGCAATCTTGAAGAAAAATAGGGGAATGTAAGAACATTTAAAAATCCATGCATAAGAAAAAAGTATAACGCCAACTGCATTAAATCGCAGCAGAAAATCACAATCAACTTAAGCAGAAATCTTCACAGGCTGTTCACTCCTTTAAAAGGCATAGACCTCATTTAATGTAACACGCAACCTTGAATTTTCAAGTGCTTATCATCTTTGTAAGAAAGATGATAAGCCTCAAAAAGGGGGCCCATCGACAAAGAAAAATCTTTTTCACAGCAATATAAATGCTATCTATTGTGTCCTGATTCTATTTGAAAAGGAAATTGAAGGATTTTGAGCGCCTAACTATCTATATATACAGACACTCTCAACTAAATAATGAGTAACGACTAAGTAAATTCTATTTTTGATTTGCCTATCACTTCAAATATTGAAATAAATAATGTTTTTTAAATAAAACAAACACTAAAAGCATGAGTGTTGCATGTACAGTTGCAATACTGTTAAGTGGTACTTGCAATAACAACAATAGGTATTAAAATTTATGGAAACTATCTCTCGAATACCATGTCTGAATTTTCCTTAAAAAAGGAAAATTTTAATGAAGCAACTGGATGAGCAGTTGCTTTTTGGAGAGTACGAATGTTAACCGACTTATGTTAATGATGGAGGCCGCCATGTTTTGCAAGACACCAGACTAATGATTTCGCACCAAGTGGTGTTTAAATCATTTTATGCCGTCTCGGACGTTTGATGAGGCCAAGACCTCACGGCTTACCTTAGTTAAACGATCCGAACGGCATATATATTAAAATATATATTATTAAAGCTCTTGATCAACAAGAAATTGCACGGACGCAACCCATCTCCAATCACCTATCATTCACGCATAATATTGACCGTGGAGTCCATCTGTACAAAAATGATTATCTGCCTTAAAATCTCCAAATGAGTGAATACAGATTCGTTCAATAGTTTGGGCAGGTCGCTCCCTTCGCTAAAAAACCATATAAAAGTCTGAAGGTTCATATTGTGAGAGCTTGTGCATGAAAATGAAATTTCCCAAACATCTTGAAATTTCCTTGAGCACCACCACCATTTTACGGACCCTTAAAGAAGAAGATGTGCACATTTTGTTTACCCTGACAGACGCTAACCGCTTCTACCTAAAACAATGGCTCCCCTGGTTAGATACATGTCAAACTCCCGAGGGTAGTTTAAGGTTTATTCAAGGCCGTTTGATCGCTCAGGAGAAAAATGAGGGGATAACCTTTGGCATTTGGGAGGATGGATTACTGGTGGGTGTTATTTCCTACCTTGTCATCAATTGGGAGGAAGGCTCAACATGCATCGGATATTGGATCAGCAAACTCACCCAGGGGCGGGGAATCACCTCCCTTGCCACACAGACATTAGTCACATTCGCTTTCCGCACCCTGGGTTTAAGAAGGCTCACCATTGATTGCGCGCAAGAAAATTTAAAAAGCCGTGCAATCCCCGAACGCTTGGGAATGAAATTATCCAGCAGGCCTCCCAAAAAAGAAAATTTGTATGGCCAATGGATTGATCATATCACCTATGTGGCCGAGGCATCCACATGGCCTTATTAACAGGCTTTTCCTGCGGCATATCCAGAAGACCATGCCCATTGAAAATTATAGCCGCCCAACCATCCCGTCACATCCACAACTTCCCCCACAAAAAACAAGCCAGGAACTGTTAAGACTTCCATGGTTTTGGAAGATAATCCTCGGGTATCCACGCCGCCCACAGTGACCTCAGCCTTGGCGTAACCTTCCGAGCTCTCTAGTGTCACAGTAAAGTCATTGACCCTGGCTGCAATCGCCAAAAGCTGGTCTTTTTTCATGTCCGTCATGGATTTTTCAAAAGCCATTTGGAGCAGGCAATGATCCACCCATCGATTGGGCAAATGGGCCTTAAGGTAGCTCGCTGGCATTTGCTTGGAAAGACGGTCCAGCATCATTTGTTCCCTTAAATCCAGATGGGGCAAAAGGTCGAGTTTAATCTGCTCCCCCTTAAAACGGGGCAGATACGATGAAATCTGCAAAATGGCTGGACCACTCAATCCCCGATGGGTAAACAAAATTCCCTCTTTAAAAGCAGTTTTTCCATAGCTGACTTCGGCGGTCAAAGAAACCCCACTTAAGGCCGCAAACAAATTTTTTTGATCGGGAGCCACTGTCAAGGGCACTAAGGCAGGCCGGGTAGGCACAATCTTTAACCCAAATTGTTTTGCCAAAGTGTATCCAAAATCAGTGGCTCCCATTTGGGGGATGGAAAGCCCACCGGTAGCCACAATTAAGCTGTTACAAGTGTATGTTCCGGCGGAAGTCTCCACACAAAAAACATCCTTTTTGGTCACGTGTATAACCGTGCAATTGCGTTTGATTTGCACATGGTTCTTTTCACACAAGCCTAGAAACATACTGATAATTTGTTTGGCTGACCCATCGCAGAAAAGCTGTCCCAATGTCTTTTCATGATAGGGGATTGCGTGTGCTTCAACCATCTTGATAAAATCGTGCTGCGTAAATCCCGCTAGGGCGGATTTTGCAAAGTGAGCGTTTTGGGATATAAAATTAGCTGGCGTACATCCCAGATTGGTGAAATTACAACGCCCCCCTCCTGAAATACGAATTTTCTCACCAATCTTATCCGTATGTTCCACCAAGATCACACGCTTACCCCGCGCGCCGGCCATATGCGCAGCCATCAGGCCAGCGGCTCCCGCACCAATCACAATTACATCCATGGACTCAATTGGGTTCATCATGGAGGTGTTCTAACATAGTTTGTGCCTTTATTCATAGAGTGCGTCTTTTATGATAACTCTATGCGCCATCTTTCCAAGGGCTATTACCCTTCATGTCAACTGGGGAAGCAACCGGGGAATTGGGATCGGTTTTTTAGCGGACATTTTTGGACTCGCAAGGGCAATCCACTGGGCACAAGATGAAACCCCCTCCGACTCAGAAGAAGCCTCGTTTTCATCTGACAATGCAGAGTCAGAGCCAGAAGATGAACCATACTCACAAAGCAAAAGGACTCGCCGCAATAGAAGCCCCCTCTCTAAAGGGTTTAAAGATCTGAATCTATTGACCGCTTCTTTAATTTTTCTCATTGCTTCACACCTAAATATGCTCAAAGTTACAGCAACTATAAAGCAAAAAATCAATCGAAGGTTTTTAAAAATTGCTTTTTGAGCGCGCATTTTGTTAGGGTATGTTCACCAGAAACGTAAAAAAGGAATTGTTACGCATGCTTCACTTTAAGTTGTTATTCTTTAAGTCTAATACCTTCATCCTTCACTCATGCCGTCATCCTGAATTTGATTCAGGATCTTATGGAGCGTTGGCCTTACACTGTCATCCTGAACTCGATTCAGGATCTCATGGAGAGTTGGCATGACACTGTCATCCTGAACTTGATTCAGGATCTCAAAAACAGCATTAAGTTTTTAAACCATGGATATCCCTAGTGCACATGGATATCCCACTCAACTCCTCAGAAAGTAAGGAAACCATATGCAAAAAAAAATAAAATATGAAAATGATATCATTTCGGCTCAAAGCCACAGTTTAAAAGGAAAAAATAGGGATATCCCATGGATATCCAGGATATCACATCGTTCACAATAAAAAGGAGTATAAAATGACATTTATTTAAAGTAGGATGGTGGGTTTAAAAATCACTTTAATCCCTTCTGAAAAGAATGGAAATTGAGGTTTAATAGAGGCCTTCAAAAGACCACCTTAAGAACCTTAAGTAATATCCCTTAAGTGCCAGTCCAAAGATTTTAATAAAACATGAGAAGGAAAATAGGACAAATCCATGGAAAAGAAGGTAATTATAATAGCAGGTGCAACCAGCATGATTGGTCGTGCTTGTATCAAAACTCTAGATCAAGCGGCTAATATATTGATATTATTGGGAAAGAGTAATGAAAAATTAAACTCTCTTTCCCGCCAGATTAAATGTGAGTCAAAATTTTATGTAACTGACTTTACCTCAGAATCTCAGATTCAAGCCTCTATTGAGGCGGTCCGTCAAAGCTATAAGCGCATTGATGCTATTGTCTATAATGTGGCTATATATCCATTAAATAAAATAGAAAATATTTCTATCAAAGAATGGCAACTAACTTATGAAACAAACCTTACAGGAGCCTTTTTATTAAGCAAGCTAAGTATACCTAATTTCAAAAAGCAAAAATTTGGAAAAATCGTTTATATATCATCTCTTGCCGGTCCCACAATCGGGGTTCCTTACATGTCTTCATATTCCACAACCAAAGCAGGACTGATCGGCTTAATGAGGACCTGTGCAATAGAGCTTGCTCCTTTTAACATTAATGTAAATGCTGTGAGTCCAGGAAGGATATATGACATTAATAATTTAAGTGCGAATGAACTCAGTGAAAAATTAAGACCCATGCCATTTGCGAGATTTATTGAGCCAGAAGATATAGCT
>CANLAL010000034.1 GCA_947488045.1 Alphaproteobacteria bacterium | reverse complement strand
GTAAAAGAACTTAGTCTATCACAAGGGCAAAGAGAACAAACCTTTTATCATCATAATATTTTTGCGTGCGCTCATTTACCAGTGGCACTTGCGGCTGGAGCTTTAGGGGTATTGTTTTCAGTGGTGCAGTTTATGGCGCCTTACGGTTCCAGTATATGTTATGGATTTTCTGGATTTTTTATAATGCAGATTTTTACAAGTTGGTTAACACCGCATGCCCCACACGTCAGTCTTATCGACTCGTTTGATGAGGGGCTGTGCGGACATATTTGCTCGCGGGCAGCCCCACACGCATGAAGTCTAAAAATATTATAAAAAAATACAAATGTTTGCGTGTATTCAGATAGCGCACACAAAGCACATTTGCTTAAGAACATCTTACAAAGTTATTTTTAAACAACTTCAAATGGATCATAAGGAGGTCCCATGGAATACAAAAAAATTAATCTCATGCAATACAAAGCCCAGAAGGATGGCACTTTCAGTGGCTATGCAAGTGTTTTTGGGTGTGTAGACTATGATGGTGACATCATTTTAAAAGGCGCTTTTACGCAATCGTTAAAAGAGTGGGGCCAGCAGCGCCAGTGGCCCTTACTATTATGGCAACACGATGTTAAAGAACCCATTGGGTATTGCACACATTTGAAAGAAGACGGCCATGGCCTTGCTATCACAGGGAAATTCATGTTGGCCCTACGTCGTGGTCGGGAAGCACATAATCTGGTGAAAGAGTGTTATTTGAAGGGCTTATCCATTGGATTTATCCCTCAAAAAACTCACCACTTGATACATAAAGGTGTAAGAGTTATTGAACGTGTGGATCTAAAGGAGGTCTCAGTGGTGACTTTTCCTGCCAACCCCAAAGCGGGCATTACATGGGTGTCGGCTTAAGGCATCGTCACAGGATTAATCAAGGAATTTACTGAATCTGTTTGGCTGCGTGATGACTATAAGAACGTTATCAGTATTATGGAAAACATGGCGTTTTGGAATAAAGTGCCAGGTGTGCCGCCAGCATATAAAACTCTCTTGTGGCCCGCCTAAGCAGGTGGGCGCCGTTTATTCAAACCACGGCCTGAACAGGAACAGCTCCCTAAGAGTGTACATTGGCCCCAGGAGTTGGATGCTTAAGCGCGCACCCCAGCACCTTTATCTATAGCATAGATCAGGGGGTCTAAAGCAATGGTAAAGTTTTTTCACATGTATCATGTGTTTGTGAGGCAGCCTGACGAGAAGATATGACCATAGTAGCCAAAATCATGGATACCTATGATAAATAACAGTGATGGAGAATGAAATTTGAAAAAGCGCGATCTTTATTCGGTGCCTTGGGGTGACGAGAAAATCAAGTTGTTTAGTTGTTGAGCGATTTTTTGATACGCTGTTGCAATAGGGTGATTTCTATCTAAAGTCAAGGGGTGGCCGGCATCACTGGCCTGCCTGAGCTCTATATTCAATGGTAAAGCCCCCAGGAAGGGAACCCCCTGAGCTTCCGCTTCATTTCGCGCACCATGCTCGCCAAAAATGGCATGTTCCGTTTGGCAAGAAGGGCAAACGAATGTACTCATGTTTTCGATAAGACCCAGCAGAGGCACATTGAGCTTTTCAAACATGGTCATGGCGCGCCGGGCATCAATGAGTGCGAGGTCTTGAGGGGTGGAAACAATCACCGCACCAGTCATAGGAAGACTTTGAGCGATGGTGAGGTGGGCATCGCCTGTGCCAGGTGGCATATCAATGAGGAGTACGTCTAAAGATTCCCAGGCGACGTCTTTGAGCATTTGGTGGAGGGCACCTTGGACCATGGGGCCACGCCAGACCATGGCCATGTCTTGGGGAACCAAAAACCCAATGGACATACAGGATAACCCATGCCAAGTAATGGGAATCATCTTTTTATCATCGGTAAGATCTGGCTTTTCAAATGTCCCCAAAAGCTTAGGCAGAGAGGGGCCATAAATATCCGCATCTAATATACCTACCTTCAGACCCGTTTGAGAAAGGGCAACAGCCAGGTTTAAGGTGGTGGTGGATTTTCCAACCCCCCCTTTTCCCGATGCCACCGCAACATACGCCCGAATGGGTGGCATGGGTAGTTTGGCAGGCACCTGTTTTTCAGGCGTTGCAATCTTTTTGTGGGTGATAATTCCGGATATGGCTTTGACCCCGGGCTGAGTCATTAAAAAAGCATCCAAAGCATTTTTCGCCTGGTTGACAGCTTGAAGCGCAGGGGTGGGAACATCAAAAATATAGGTTAACTTTCCTTTTTCTAGAGTAAGATGGGCCAGGTAAGGGGCAACAAAAGGCTGTGCCCCCGTTTGGGGATCTAGAAAACCTTGAATCAATGATCGTAAATATTCTATACTCATGATATGCATTAAGCTTTCCTCTGAACTTTTATTCAAGCTTATTTTTTATGTATATTGAGTGCCAAATGGTATCTGGTATTGAAGACCACTCACAATAACAAAGGATTCACCCATGGTATTAAAAAAAACGATGATTTATCTGGGTGGGCTTTTGGCGCTGAGTGTTCTGACATTGGTGGTGATTGGTATTCCCATCCCCGAAAGTTACCGATTACAAATTTCTCAGGAATTGGGTATGCAGATTGACTCTTGTCGCTTGCGCCTGCGCCCTAGCTTCACGCCCGTTGAGGTGGCTATGCATGGTGTCACATGGGAAAAGGGACACGTCCTTAGCTGTGAGCGTTTATTTTTTCGATTCACTCCGCGTGGGTTTATGGCAAAAACTCCCGGTATGGTGGGTATTGATGGGATGACCATTCAAATGGAAGGTTTTTCTGCTATAGACTCCACCCACGGCTCGTCCATACCTTTGGATCAATTGGATGCTTGGTTTCCTTTACTGAAAGACTCTGGAGTTCATACACTTTTGGCACAAAATATAAAAGTGATTGATGCAGATCGTATCATAGAACTTAAAAAGGCCAAAATACGGTTAAACTTTCATGAGGAAGGCATGGGTGCAAAAGTTACCCTAAAAATGGGGGGTGGAACTACAAATGCATTTAAGGTGTTTTATAACCCCCAAAACCATAGTCTTTCCTTGCGTCTCCATGCATTGAATGTGGACGAAATACTCTCTTATTTTGGACACTCCAAAATTAAACTGGGTGCTCCCCTCAAGGGGGAAATTTCATTTACTTTGGCGCCTCACTTATTAGATACTCAGCTTCAAGGTACTCTTGAGTCAGCAAGGAGTGGTCAGTTGTTTTTGATGGACTTATATCCTATAGGTTTACCTTATCGCCAATGGAATTTAGATGTTTCAGGAAGTTTGGCCCAGCTCAAAACTCATGTTCAAATGATTACCAATAATCCCACGGCGACCTTTGAATGCCTCTTGATAAACCGTCCGGACGTGTGGTTACATCAAGTAGATGTCAACGGCTCAGTGACTGAGCTTCCCCACCATCTCTTCCCCACTTATTGGCCGGAATCATTGGGACCCGCCACGCGGCAGTGGGTGCTCAACAACCTCTCAAAGGGGAATGTGCCTGAGGCATCTATCACGATGTCCTGGAGCAAAAAAAACAATCAACTCCTGCTTGAAACCCTTAAAGGTGAAATGTCCATTCAAGGAATGACAGTCCATTACATGGACCAAATGCCTGAGGTGGAAAATGTCAATGGAAAGGCAACCTTTGATACGAAGCAGTTTAAGATTGAAACACACAGTGGTGTTTTGAAAGATTTAGTAATAAAAAATGGTCAGCTCACTTTTTATGATCTTACAAGTGAAGTAGGCAAAACCCACATAGATCTCTCCATTGAAGGGCCCTTAACGCAAATGTTGGAAGTGGCTGACAGCTCCGCGTTAAAGTATCCCTCATCTTTAGGTGTTGTTCCCTCGGAAATGCATGGGGATGTTTTAGCCCACTTAGATTTAAAAATGCCTCTTGGCATGGATATTACCGTTAAGGATGTGGCCGTTCATATCACGGGAAAAATTAAAAACGCGTCTTTTTCAAAAATCTTTCAAGCTCCCGTAGGTCAATTAGACTTTAAAGAAGGAAATATGGCGTTGGATATCACCAACGGAAGAATGATCATTGATGCCACCGCTAAATTAAAAAATATGCCATTAAAATTGGTTTGGCTTGAAAGCTTTAATCCAAAGTCTCGAATCAAAAGCACCATGTCTTTAAAGGGAGTTTTTTCCCCAAAGGACCGTGAAAAGCTCAAATTACCAAACATGAAAGCCATAAAGGGTGATTTAGGGATTACCCTTGAAGTGCAAAAAAGCAAGGCGGGAACATCAAGTCTAGATGTTGTTTTAGATTTAACACCAAGCCAGGTGGTCATTCCTTCCTTTTATAAAAAAGCATCGGGGGAAAAGTCCCAACTTACGCTCATTATTCCAAATGTGGATCATGTCGCAGCACATGAAATGGAATTTTATTTACATGATCCAAAAGGAAAAATTCAAGGCACAATATCGCTAGGAAAAGACCTCAGTTTGTCTGCGCTTACCATCCCCCATTTATTGTATGATGGTTCCGATGCCACATTAAAATGGAATCAACAACCCGATCGGTGGGTTTTGGATGTTCAAGGGAAAAAGGTTAATATTTCCTCCTTTTTGACGCATTGGCATGACGAAAAAAGTGAGACAGAAACGACCTCATGGAATGGCTCCATAAAACTCAATCTTGAAGAGTTATCCATTAGTCCCAAGGAGCCCCTTCGTCAGGTTAAGGGTTTCTTGCAGCATGATGGCGATTATTGGTCATATATTGGATTTGATGCGCGTAGTAGCCATAATGGCACCGTAAAGATTAAATTAGGCGAGAATAAAAATGGACGTATATTGGATATACACGCTTCATCATTAGCCCCTTTGAGTCCGTTGCTCTCAAAGGAAGGCTATTTGAAAGGAGGAGATTTAAATCTGCATTTGGTGCAAAAAGGATTAAAAAATGACCCCTGGGAGGGCGAGGTTTCAATTAAAGGTGCTGCAGTGAGAGGGGCTCCAATCCTTGCTCAAATCTTGACGATAATATCTCCTATGTCCATGGTTGAGCGTCTGTCAGGCCAGGGACTTGTGTTCTCAACTTTAGAGGCGGCCGTCAAGGCGCACAACGATACCTTCACTCTATCCCATGGCCAGGCAAGAAATATGGCGCTTGGCATTACTTTTGAGGGGACTATTGACCAGAAAAATCGGGTGCTTGATATAGGAGGGCATGTGATTCCTGCGTATTTACTTAATAGCTTAGTGGGTAAAATTCCTTTTGTTGGAGAAATGATCGCTGGTGGAAAAGGCCAAGGTATTGTTTCCGCTGCCTATCACGTAAGTGGTTCATTTGATGCACCCAAAACCAGTGTCAATCCTTTCTCTGTTTTAACGCCCGGCTTTACCCGTAAGCTTTTTGAAAAGTCCCACCCAGATTCAGAAAAAAACCTCAAGGGAAATAAGATTTCACATGAGCGTCGGTAACTTCGCTGAGTGTAGAGGGGTTCCAAGCTGGTGATTTGTCCTTATCCACAACCATAGCTCGGATTCCTTCATAAAACTCCTCTTTGAGGCAATGGGCAAAAGCTAAGTGTGTGTCTAACTGCAAAACTTCATCAAGGGATAACCCTCGACACTTATCTAAATACGCTAAAGTGACCTTTAAACTGGTGGGTGAGCCACGTTTAAGCTGATCCAATGTGCACTTGATAAAAAGATCTCCTTTGTGTGGTGTGAGGGCCATTGCAATATCTTCAATTAAAGCTTGTGAAAAGATTACGTTTAAAAGATCCGCATGATTTTCAATGGGCCCAACGGCTATGCTTTTTGCGTGGACGATAAGCCACTCATCGAGTTGGTGGGTGGTATGAGAACCACGCAGCTGGCTCAAAAAAATCCGTAAAGGCTCAAAATGTTGTTGTTCTATCCCATGGGTTGCGAGTTTTAAGAATAGAGCATCATCCAGATGGGCCCGTGCGCCTGTGAGTCCAAGATAGCGTCCCAAAAATCCCGGGCAACGGTTCAAGAAATATCCAGCGCCCACATCAGGGAAAAAGCCAATGGCAGTTTCTGGCATGGCCATTTGAGCGCGATCGGACATAATGCGGTACGTGCCATGGCAACTCAGGCCCATACCCCCCCCTAAGCACAGGCCATCAATGAGGCTGATGTAGGGTTTTGGATAAGATGCAATGCGTCCATTGAGTCCATACTCTGTTGCAAAATAATCTTTTGCATAAGATAAGTCATATCGATGATCATAGGCCGCACGAATATCTCCCCCCGCACAAAAAGCCTTAGAATTAAGTGAGTCCACGACCACAAAATGTATCTGATCATTTTGCTCAAATTGATCAAGTGCTCTGTGAATGGTTTCTAACATGGAATATGTTAAAGCATTCAGGGCCCCGTGGCGATTCAAGAGAATCCAACCGCCAGCTCCCCGTGTTTCAATGCTGATTTCATGTGACATGTGCCAAGACTCCCTATATGACCTTCGTAAGTTATGCCATAATGATTTTTTGAGAAACAACAAGCGGAAAGTGTATGCCAACACTTGTAATAATAGCGGGTCCTACAGCGTGTGGAAAGTCTTCTCTAAGCCTCAAATGGGCTCAGCAGGAGCGTGGCGTGATCATTAATGCTGACAGCCAGCAGCTTTATAGAGCATTGCCTATTTTAACTGCGCAGCCGGATCTTCAAGACCAGGCCATCGTACCTCATTATCTTTATGGTTTATTATCTTCCAATGAAAATGCCAGTGCTCCCGACTGGTGCCGTCGGGTATTGCCCATTCTGACGCTATGCGAGGCCCAAAGCAATACCCCGTTCATAGTTGGGGGAACAGGCTTTTACATCAAAGCATTGACTGAAGGTTTAAGCCCTATTCCCATCATTCCCATTGAAGTAGCCCATGAGGCTGAGGAAATGGGTTTGGAGAAACTTTGGACAAAGTTGCAAGAAGTTGACCCTCAGCTTGCTCATACATTAAAACCAAACGACCGCTACCGGATTATCCGGGGGTGGGGCACATGGAAGTCCACAGGAAAACCCCTGTCTTATTTTCAGAAGCTCCCCAAAGAAAAGCTTTTGCCTTTGCACTGGAACGTGCGCATATTTTTCCTTAATCCTCCCCGGTCATTGCTCTATGAACGCATCAATAAGCGTTTTGAACAAATGTGGCAACAAGGCGCAGTGGAAGAGGTGAAAGCGTTGATGAAAGATGAAGGCTTTGATAAAGCACCTGCCTTTAGAGCCCTAGGCGCAGATCAAATTGGATCTTTTCTGAAGGGAGAAATAACTCAAGAGCAAGCCATTGAGAAAGCTTGTCAACTTACGCGCAATTACGCGAAGCGGCAAGTGACCTGGTTTTCTCATCAACTACCGAAAGCCACTCTCATTGATCCCCAAGAAGCGTCCTTGGATTTTTTGAACTTCCCTCTTGAGTGAAACTGAGGATGATTTCCTCTAAAAATTGACCATTTTTACGAGAAAAAATGAGGATGCGATTTTTGCTTTTGTCCCAGAATGCAATGGCGCTCTCATCAATAGAAAATGAGCTGGGAGTCATATTGCATGGTAATGTGATTGACAAATGCGTCGTTTCCGCAGATGTTGGGGTCATCTTTTTGGTGATTAAAATGGCCACAAAGATGATACCTACAACAATGAGAATACCCATCCCAATGACAAGTGCTTTTAGATACGCCATATTATTTTCTCCTGTGGTGCCATGATGGAAGAATGCGAACGTTTTTGTTTTTCTGTCAAGGCTGATCAATCCCGACTCGATAAAGCATTGGCTTTAGAGTTTCCTACCCTTTCCCGGGCTCGTTTTCAAGACTTGATCAAGCAAGGTCGGGTGCAAGTGGATGGAAAAATCGTGGAGGATACCTCTCGAAAAATATTTGAAGGTCAAGACATTCAAGTGCAAATTCCCCCCTTAAGGGAAACGGATGTGCTGCCGCAGAAAATGGACCTGGATATCGTCTTTGAGGATCAAGACATATTGGTCATTAATAAGCCTGCTGGACTTGTCGTTCATCCTGGTGCAGGCAATGGAGATGGAACTTTGGTCAATGCCCTTCTGGCCCATTGTGCGGATCAGCTTTCAGGCATTGGGGGTGTTAAACGTCCTGGTATTGTTCATCGTCTTGATAAGCAAACCAGCGGGCTAATGCTGATCGCGAAGAATGATGAATCCCATCAGTTTTTAAGTAAGCAGTTCGAAACACGCACATTATCTCGCGTATACCATGCACTTGTATGGGGTGTCCCCCGTCATCAAAAAGGGACCGTTGATGCACCATTAGATCGTGACCCTAAAAATCGCCAAAAAATGGCTGTACGTTCTGGGGGCCGTCAGGCTGTGACACATTATACAGTTTTGGAAACCTATGGGAAAATTGCGGCAAAATTAGAATGTCGTTTAGAAACAGGTCGGACCCATCAAATCCGCGTGCATATGCATAAGTTAGGCCATCCCGTGGTGGGCGACCCTGCCTATGGAAAAGGTGTGCCTCCAAAGTTTTTAGGTCGCGAGGCATTGTTGGCCCTCCCCTTCTATGGCCAAAGACAAGCCTTACATGCCGTTGAAATTACCTTTATTCACCCAAGATCCGGTACATCCCAACATTTCAGTGTGCCCTATCCAGAAGATTTCATCGAAATGGAATCTCTTATAAAAAATCAATAATTTCCAGATTAGGTTGATGTGACTAGCGGTTTTTGGCAAAAAACGGTCTAGGATATGCCGAATTTTGCATTGGGTTCTCGTTAATCATTTTTTAGTGGGGTAATGATAAAAAGATTAGATCCTTACCAATAAAAAGGTTGAGTCTGATGAACTTTCTGCAGTTTACGCCTCTAATTTTTTTGCTAGTCTTGTTTAATGGGGCAGTTGTTTTGGCGGATAACGCTTACAGTGATAAACAAGTCAGATCACCCGCCTATGAAGGGACATCCTTTGTTGATTCGCATGTGGTCAGTCACTACGTTCTCAGCTTCAGACAAAAGAAGGTGAGACAATTGAAACATTACCAGCAATGGGCATACCCAAGGCAGAAGGACCGTTGTTTGCGGTAAAAGAATTTCATGCGGGTTCCCCTACCTTGAAACCAGAAAGCTCTATGCCAGAAAAAAAAGAAAATTTGTTGACTAGCTGTGCTACAGAACCTATTCGCCCCTTACGATACGCTTACAAGAGGCGAAACTCCCATATCGATAAAGAACAACAGAAAGAAACACCACCCGTCCCCAAAAAACCTTACAAAGTTATTCTTTTGGAAAAAAATCCTGTTAAACAGCAGCAAGATGTATCTCAGAATTATCTTTGTGCTCTAGGGGCTCTTTACGGGGTTTCTTGCCATCAGCTTGAAAATGCCAATAAACCTTACGAGGATGCGTTTCAGCAAAGTCAGCTGATCTCGGTGGCTGAAGATGCGCCTTACATCATTGAACCTAAAACCCATCGGATGTGGTTTACTTCGCCAGATAGCCCCAAAGAGGTTCCGAAAAATCGGTTAGCTTATTACCGTAAGTCCCTGGCATTTTAAGAAGGTAAGCATTTTGAGCATCATTTTTGGTGTAACGGAGCGCATCTCATTCCACAAACCATTCGCATTATAAAAAAATTTGATGTACCCGTAATCATTCATGATATCAATGAAATCATTGACCAATTTATAACGAAAAATCTTTTTCTCAAACTATTAGGAGATGGGTTCTTCTCATTTGCAAGTGATCTGGCAAGGCAAGAAATTCTTGTGCAGGAAGGAGGGTTGTATGCAGATATTGGTATTGAGCAAATCAGGAACATTGAGCCTTATTTTAAAAAATATGAACGTCTTCAAGCTAAGGTAGCAGGCGGGGGGATTGACACACACTTTATTGCTGCTTCCAAAAATTCAACTTTTTATAGCACAAGCCTACAGGCTATTGTCCCGTTTATGCAGCAAGTTGCCTTAAATAACATCCAAATTCCTTATGATAGAGTCCATTCATTTTTTGAAATCGATACGTGGAGAATTGTGATTGCAATGATTCCAATATCAGCGGATCGTTTAGGCTATACCCTAGAAAAAAGGGATTATATTTGGAGAGGTTTAAGGTCTTGGTGGAATGACGTAGGGCACATAACCATAGACTATATTATAGACACAGCCTCCCCAGAGTCAGATGGAAACACAAGTGCATTAAACCAATAGATTGGATCGCTTGCAAACGAGAGGCTATTTTTGTTTTTATTGGTCTCCCATGGTCATTTTCTCTCCAGTATGTTATTAATATTACAAATCAAGGGGGGAAATGACCATGTCTGAAGCCAATCAGTTTATGGGGGAATCTTATATATCTAAAAGTTACCTTCGACACATGAAACAATATGATCTATTGGAAAGTGAAGAAGAGTTTACTTTAGCAAAAAAGTGGCGAGAGGATATGGACCCCAAGGCCCTTCATCGATTGGTATCCTCGCATTTACGGCTTGTGAACAAAATTGCTCAAGGGTACAAAGGATACGGATTACCAATGGCTGAGCTGATTTCAGAAGGTCACATTGGAATTATGCAAGCATTGC
Source organism: Alphaproteobacteria bacterium (assembly GCA_947488045.1). Taxonomy (GTDB): domain Bacteria; phylum Pseudomonadota; class Alphaproteobacteria; order 43-37; family 43-37; genus CANLAL01. The sequence goes on along the minus strand of CANLAL010000034.1, from coordinate 4,226 downwards.
AGCGGTTTGATCCTGAAAAAGGCTTTCGACTCTCTACATACGCCATGTGGTGGATTAAAGCACATATTCAGCAGTTTATCTTAAACTCCTGGTCTCTGGTTAAAATAGGAACGACGCCCCAACAGAGAAAGCTATTTTTTAACCTGCGCAAACTCAAAAATATGCTGGGAGTGTCAGACAATACTTTTTTAGACGCGGAAAGTAAAAAGCATATTGCAGAAAAGCTTAAGGTCTCTCATAAAGAAATCGATGAAATGAATGCACGCCTTTCACAGCCCGATCATTCTCTTAATGTGTTGACCTCTAACGAGGGGGGGGGAGAAAATCAATGGCAAGATTTACTCGTTGATGAAACACAAGATCATGAAGCTTCGATTCTCCATAAAGATGAATTTGATAAGAGGCAAAAGGTCCTGGAGCAATCTCTTGGGGTTCTGAATCCGAGAGAGCTTGATGTGCTCAAACGTCGTCGTTTGAGCGAACCACCTGAGACCCTGGAGACTTTAAGCCACGAGCTAGGCATTTCTAGAGAGCGCGTAAGGCAAGTGGAGTGTCGTGCCTTCGAAAAACTTCAACAGGTGATGACCTCACATCCTCTAGTGGCAGCAAAAAACAATGATTTTGTTCGCAATCAAACAATTATATTCATATTTTGGGGGATTACATGTGTTCGTTGAAAGGAAAGTGCTCCCAGAAGGATCCAAGATCGTTGAGTGTTTTTACAGTGAATCTTAAGGTTTCAGTGGTCATACCTGTGCGTACTAACTCTTCCACTTGACAAGATATAGATACTTCAATTTTTTCAAGAAGACTAAGGCCTTTTGGGGAAAGGCGAACACGGCTGGACCGGCGATCATGTGGAGAGGGCTCTTGCGTAATATAATTATAAGAAACCATTTTTTTAAGGTTGTAGGAAACGTTTGAGCCCAAATAGTAGCCACGATTGGTGAGCTCCCCAATGGTTACTTGCCCGGTTCCAATATTATAAAGGAGCATAGCTTGGACATTGTTAATGTCTTCTATTTGTAGTTTATCCAACTCATATTTTATCACATCCAAATGAAGGCGATGTAGTTTCTCAATGAGCATGACCGTTTCAATGTAAGCGTATTTCATGGTATATCCGCTCTGTTTATTTCCTTAATGCTGTGATTCTTGCATAGTGGCGTTAATTTAAGTTTAATTTAATGAAGTTTTTTCTAAAAACCCCATCAGTGGAATGGATGTAGGCCTACAGGAGCGTGCGTTTAACCTTTAAATACCATCGGCTAAATAATGATTGGCAGTGAAGCTGTCCAAGGTAGTCAGCCAGGAAGCGAGGCCATGATATTTAAAATCAATATTTTTGTATACGAAACCCATTTTTGATAGGGGTTCGTTTTCTAATGCCCATATCAACTTCCATGCATACCAAGAGTGTAACCCAACAAGTACAAGACTTTTTGGTAAGGTGGGTAATTGGGTGAGCGTTTGAGGCATTTTTTTGATAAAATGCAAGGCACTTTTTATAAGGGGTGAATTTTTCTTTGCGCCCAAGGCAAAAGTATTAATTTCTATACCACCCGGGAAAATAATTTGGATCCAGTCATATTTTTTAAAATACGTGTCTATATCTCGCAACTGTTCCAGTCCAATGTCCGCATAAAGCCCCCCGTATATAAAAATAATTTCCTGCCGTGCCAAATCACTTGCAAAGACGAACCGACCACCCTTCAAAAATTTTTGGAAACGTTCTTTGGTCATAAACTGATCTACAACTTCACTGATATCGTGAATAATGACAGGCACATTAAAGCTATTTATGGTCATAATCGTTTGTGGAATAAGGTGTACCCCATTACACCAAAAGTGATGTTGAAAAGGCTTTTCTGCGTAAAACTGGAGGGAAGTATTATAAAATCTCAACCTATCTGCAGGTGCTTCTTCGGGGTGCGTTTCTGAAGTAAACCAAATGCGATGGGTTATTGGCTCAATCACATAGGGCGTCTCTTCTGGGGTCTGATCATGGTGGGTCTTTATAAACTGTTCATAATGGGGTCTGGGAGAGTCGAGTAATGTGCTGCATGATATGTTATAAAATGCAGCTAAGGAGCAAAGATAATTTTTGGCGGTCGAATAAGGCTTATTCCCCTGTTCCATTAAGGGGCAACTTTGGCTTGAGGAAGATGTATCTGCTTGGATAGGTGAGGGATTCATTAAAACCACAAATAAATGAAGGGCCATAAGAATTAGATGTTTCATGCTTCAAGCTCTAAAATATAAGCCACTGTAAAATCACTGAGTTTTTTTCTCCAACTAAGAAGGCCATGGTGCTTAAAATCTAAACTCTCATAAAGAAGGGCAAGGGAAACAGGTCTGAATGTTTCACTGGCAATCATAACTTGCCACGTGCCCCGTCCAAGGAGGTTAAGTGGGCTGGCTGGTGGCGGGATAAGCCGTAAAGTTTTTGGAAGATCTTTGACCAATGTTAAGCAAGCCTGTAAAAACTCAGCTCCTTTTGGGGCTCCAATAAGTCCTATATCGATCCAATGGTCAGCAGTCGCATAGTGAATTTGTTGATATTTTCTGAAATAACTCTCAATATCACGCACTTGCTCTAGACCGATGTCGATATAAAGCCCTCCATTAAGCAAAACAATTTCTTGCCGAGCGAGATCACTTGAAAATGCAAACATTTTATCGTTAAGCAATTTTCGAAAAAGTTTTTTGGTGATAAATTGCCCTATAATTTCTTGAATATCATGGATGATGATGGGTACATTAAAACTTTGGAGTGTGGCGATAGTTTGGGGAATGAGGTGGACTCCATTGCACCAAAAATGGTGTTCAAAAGGTTTGTCTCGATAAAATTGCAAGGAGCTATTGTAAAACTCTAACCGATCCAATGGAGCTTCCACAGGCTCCTCTGGGGAAGTTAGCCAAATTCGATGGGTTTTGGGCTCAATGATGTAAGATGTGTTGGCAGAAATAGGGTTCTTAAATGTTTTAACGAATCGGTCATAATGGTCCTTAAAGCCTTGCCTTACCTGACTGCAGGGAATTTTATACAAGGCCCCAAGCTCACACAGATAAAATCTATTATTTAATGAGGCATTTGCCTGCAGTGTATGGCATGATTTTGCTGTAGAGCAGATATTAACCTGGCTTTGCACAGGGGTAGTCATAATGATCAAATAACAAAAAAGAAACCCCACACCTAATTTCAAAATTGCACTCCTTGGGGTCATTTTTTTAAAAAACGTATGGTCTTTTGAAAGAGGCCATTGTCATGAAGGGTAAAATCTTCATTGGGATGAAAAAATCCAACGGACGTTGTGGGCCGTCTTTCTAAAGCCCAAGCAAAACGCCATAAATGCCACCCAGGAAGCCCCATAAGTGTTGCGGGGTCAGGTGGGTTTTTCATATTTTCTAGAATTGATGCAAGATTATTGACAAGGTTAAGGCTCTCTTTTAGAAAGTTGGCCCCGCGGCTTGCACCCAGGATCTCATCCTCTAGCTCACGTTTTTTCCAGATGAAGTGAAGGGCCTTATATTTCTTAAAATAGGGCTTAATATCTTTTTCTTGTTCAAATTCCCAACCCACATAAAGGCCCCCGTATTGCAAGAGAATTTCTTGTTTAGCAAGGCCTGTAGCGTATTGAATTTGGTTGTGTTTTAGAAACCGTGTAAAATAAGGCTCAGTAATAAATTTTTTGGAAATTTCTCTGATTTCATGAATCACAACGGGGCTTTGAAAGTTTGCCAACCTTTCAATGGTTTTGGGAGTTAAGCTTTGGGTGTTGAGCCAAATATGGTGGGTAAAATGGTCTGCATAAAACTCTAGGGACTGTTCAAAAAATGCAAGATTAGCAAGCGGAATTTCTTGAGGGGTCTGTGTGTGTGTAAACCAGATGTGGTGGGTATGAGGCTCAATGAGATAGGGAGCATCTGAATGGACGGGTTCGTTACGCGTTTTGAGGAATTCTTCATAATGAGGTTTAGGGGATTTCCATATGCGTTCACAAGGGATGCGATAGCGTGCTCCAACCTCACAAAGACTTTCCTTTGGTAATGTTGTTGCCAAAGCTCGTCTGCTCCCATTACAGATTTGATTGGCCTGGCACGATTGATCCGCGTTCAGAAAATCAGGTATCAGCGCTGTTATTGTAAGCAAAAAAATGTGTATTAGTAATTTTCTCATGGCTATTTTTCCAGGTAATAGGTGTCTTTGATGAAAGGGTCAGTAT
>CANLAL010000033.1 GCA_947488045.1 Alphaproteobacteria bacterium | reverse complement strand
GTTCCTTCTGATGATGTGATCAACCCTTCTAAAACAATTCCTAGAGCAACAATGGTTGGAACCGTTTGCGTGATCATTCTTTATCTGACAAGCGCAATTGCAGTCATGGGCGTCGTTCCTCTGGATATGCTGGCACACTCAAAGGCCCCCTTTAGCATGGCCGCTGAGCGGATATTTGGCGCTGCATATGGGCCAATGGCTGCAACAGCTGTAACCTTTTGTGCCATCGTTTCTTGTCTAGGCGCTCTGAATGGGTATCTATTGTTACAAGGAAAAATGCCAGAAGCTGCTGCGCATGACAGTCTATTTCCCAAAATCTTTGCCAACTTGAATAAAAGAGGCGCCCCTTGGTTTGGCTTACTCAGTTGCGGCCTGGGATCATCTATTATGGTTTACATGACCGTTTCTCCTACTGTTGCTGAACAATTTAACACAGTATGTCTCATCGCATCTTTCTTGGGCCTTTTTGTATATTCTTATACAAGTATCTCCGAACTTGTTGTGATGGTTTGCGATCGCTCATTCTATACACCGCGAGACTTTTTCAGAGCGAGTATTGTGGGGGGCCTAGCCTTCACCTACTGCATTTGGGCCATGGGTGGCGCTGGTGCACAGATAGGATTTATGGGCGTGCTCTTCATTTTTTCCACTTTACCTATTTATGTGTGGATGTGTTGGAAATCCATGCCAAAAGGTATGTCTAAAGGCAAATGAAATAAGAAGCGTTATGGAGCGTCTCTCCTGAGTTTCAGACATATGACTTAATTTTAGCCATTATTAGCCCTTTATTAAGGTCCCCCTGTTAATCTATTGATTAATATTTAGTTTAATGGGGGACCTCTCATGCATCGCGTACAGCTTCTACTCACAGTAATGTGTTTAGGCGGTTTCGCCCAAGCACAGGAACAACTTGAACAACCCCTAATGGATAGTCTGCGTTTTTCACCTACAGCAAGTGGAGAAGCTTATGACAAGGCGGGATTGGAAAGTTCACTGGAACAATTATCCCAAGAGTTTGATCACCCAGAGGATAAGAGAGGTGATTCACCTCTGGGAACAATAGAAGCCACCGATCTGCACGCAGGCCCACCATTTGAGGATCTTGTTCACTCCTCCACCAGTACAAGGGGTGACACCCTCGCTACCGAGGAAAAAAAATCGGTTCTATCGCTTTCAGAAGCACACGTTGATCCCTTTACACCCAGCGATACCGAAGCTTTCAAACACCAGGAAAAAGCACGGGGCACGGCTCAAGAAATGTTTGAGGCGTTGAAAGAACGTCATGTGAAACCCTTTTGGAAAAGGTTTTTTACGACAGCTTCACGGCAAAAAATGACCTACCTTAATGATACTTTTAATGCCATCGACTCTCAAGAGGATGATTCTGTAAAACAGGCCATGTTGACGCTCTTATATGAGGAGCGTTTAAAGGGACAACCTCTCTTAACGACTCTTCCGATTAGCTACGAATCCTTTGATGAAGCCCTCTTTCAGGGACTCACTCAACTTCGCGCTGTACTCGAAAAAGGGGATTCCGCCCATTTTGATGATTCATTTAACAGGACTTTAGCGATTGCGATAGAATCCATCGAACGGACCCGCGTCGACGCGCCAGCAGAAAAAACCTATGTAGACCCAAATAAAGTGAGACCATTTGATACAGCTTATAAGGGATTAAGGGATACAGCTTACGAGACATTAAGGGAAACAAGGAACGAAAGCGCCAAGTTCAGGAAAAAAGGCCATGAAAGTGCTCTTGCTTTGCTTAAGAGTTACCTTCCTTCACCCAATGAAGAAACTTTTGTTTCTTATTATGCAAGAGCCAATAAGGTGGGGAAATTTATCGAAAACCCACATGAGTGTTTAGCATTTTTCAATACCATTCTCACTCAGAAACCTGAAAAATTTTCAGAAAAGTCATCGCTAGGGCAAGAAATAGAATTAGCTAAAAAATTTCAAATTGCAGCACAGTATGGGGTTTTACAAAAACGCATTGCCGAAGATAGCCTTCTTTTAGATAAAAAAGCAGCAAATCCATCTGATCTTTCAGTGCTTGACTCATCAAAATTTGAACGAGCCTATCAAAGCATCCGCTCATCTCTTATCCTTACCGCACCATTACATGGCACGAGCTTAAGTAAAGCTCAAGAGATTTTGCGTAAACTGCCTTTAACTTTATTGGGCGAGGATGACTCTCTTATGTTCGAAAAACTGATCAATGCACGCAAAATATTAGGTGAAAACAAAAGCACGGCTTATTTAGCCCCCGCCTCGCTTCTAGCAACATTTAATGAATCGGCTCTTGATCTCTTAGAGGCCACACAAATTAAGGTGGTTGAAAAGAGATTGGTAAAAAACAAAAAGAAGCTTGAGCATCTTGTAAAAACGCAAACAGAAACTCTCGCACAACGCATCATTGCAACAGTCATGGAGCGTGCAGAAAATACAGGATGGATTTATAATGCAGATGCATATACACAAAACTATCAAAAAACTCTAGCTGCTTCTCAGCCCCACCATCCCTACTTACAAGCGACGATTATCCGTCAATTACAAGAAATCGCTAAGGCCTCAAAATTAGGAAGTGAAAAAGCTAAAGTTCAACAATTACTTCAAGAGGAATTGGGAAAAAAGCATACACTTATGCTCAAGGCTGTGCCAGTCGTCGTAGCCAAAAAACATACTCCCTTGGACTCCCAACTTATAGCTACAGCACCTCACAACCCTCTCTTGACGCAAAGGGATGCCTTTGATCAGGCGCATGCCATTATTGCAGAAATTCTTCCCACCACAAAAAAGCGAGAATACTACGCTCGCTTTTATGAAGAAATTCTTAAAAAGGCCGCAGATCAAAACCCGCAAATTCAGGCGGCATTAAAAACTATTGCAGCACAAATATATTATGAAGGCCCTGCAAAAACACCTATCCAAAAGGGTTATGTACCAGGTGCCCTTTATGGATGGGCCTCAAGTACGTTTTGGTGGACCACCATTAACCCCAAAACCTTAACTGGACTTCAAAAAGAGTTGCAGATTAAGAATCCTGCTGAACTTCAAGGATTACCTTCTCCTGAAAATACTGTCACATCTCACTATGTCAACAATAGTGGCAGATTAGAACATGAGAGATCAATTCGCAAAAGCATCACACAACCCGCGCAATTGAGTCTCGAGCAAGTCGCTCACACACATGATGTTGTGATAGAGCATCTTGACCATTTGGCAGAAACTTTTGAAACCTTGAAAGAGCACTTGCATAAAAATCTTGGACTCGATGTATCAACGAGCCGCATAAAAAAGAAGCAAAGCACTCCTCATTCCCTACAAGCCATAACTACCATTGACTTAACCATCACTGCAATTACAACTGCGCTGGCTCAACATAAGGAACAAAGGACAGTTATGGTGAGTGAGGAAGCTAAAAAACACTTTAATAGCATTAAAACCTTAAGCGAGCAATTGCGCTTTCTACCAGCTGACTTGGGGCCAGATGGACATCTTGCCCAACTCAAAGCACAACTCGAGGCTGTCATGAATGCCTTGAGTGATCAGATGAACCGGGCACGCAATCATGAGCAAGTCCATGTCCCCGCATTGATTCACCTAAATGAAATCCTTGGTAAAGGCAAAAAAATACCCGCTATTACAGGCCACAAAAGACCACTAACAGTCACTTTTCAATGAGATTCACAATGAGTTTTGATTAACTTCAAAAATTAAGTTAAGGGTATAGGAAAGTATCATGAACCCTCTTGATTCACTGTGAGGGTCGGTATAGGGGTAGATACACCTGGCTTGAGAACACAGGTTTCACCTGAGGCATGCCATAGAATCTCTACGTGTTGCGGCGTCACTTTAACCACTTTAAATAATGGATGTGGAGCTTGAGGGGAAACACGTTGTTGATTCACCCAAAAAGACCAAATATTTTCCTGTTTCCATACGATAGCCCCTAAGGTTACTGTCGACTCACTCTGAGGCAACACATTTCTCTTGGGAAAAAAAAGTGAGGGGAGCTCTCGCTCAATTAAAGACTCACCAGGAGCAATGCCCAAAGCTAAATTTAAAATGATAATCTGAGAAATGACCATTGCCAAACAAACTCCCCTAACACTTCGCCATCATTCCCGCGCTTCATGTTGATAGACTCTAAGCAAAAAATTCCAGGAATTTGAAATTCTAATTCTTTTAGCCACGCTATCACTTGCCGATCATCATGAGCGCGCACATGAGCTGAAACTTTTTGCTCACAAAAAGCATATTTGTTATGATTCAAGAACTGCTTTTCAGGCTCAAAAGCCAACTTTAAAAGATCAAACCCTTCTGCGAGTGTTTTAATTTTTTTAATCATCATCTCTCGGCTTGGAGGGTTGATAAAGGAGTGCTCTTTCATTGATTCAAGAATGGGTGGCCGTTTGACAAGCCGTTGCAGCCACGCTTGTTCATCTTGATAGTTTTGTATTTCTTGCTCTTGTTTAAATTGCTGAGCGCCGACACCTCTTGCTTTATTTTTTAATATAAGAATACGATAAGCCGTCCCGTAGCCTCCCAAAAGACTCAGCGATACCATAATCATAATCCAAAACAGTAAACTTCTCTCCCAGGGCTTTAAACGCTTCACTCTGCGAACCCTTTATTAATGGTGATTGTTAAGAGATCTGGCACCTGTTGAGAAAAATGTGTTGTATAAGCCTTTTGATCATCCATTACAGCAGGTAAATGGGTGACCTTTACCGTATCTGCTTGCAGTTTTTGAAGAAGGTCTTGTTGGATTTTCTGCACATCCTCCCGTGCCTCCATTGTCAGGTGAATTTCTATAGCATTAGATGTTTTTTGCATATGCAGGCCATGTAGTGTTGGCAAATCAGACATCAACTTACCCAAATGCTGCCAACAATCAATCCAAGGAATTCGTTGCACCTGATCGTCCAACATAACAATTGCCTTTTGTGCATAAAAACCCTGCGGCAAATGCACCTGACCGGACAAAGGGATTTTATCATGAAAGTACTCTTGTCGATTCTGCAATTGCACCTCATAAAAGTATGCTCCTACAAAAAAGAAGCTTAAGGTTAACATTAAAACAAGACTTGAGATCTGACTGATCTGCCTCAAATACCATAGGGTTCTTTGTTTTTCAAAAGGTGTATGCATGGGCTTAAATGATTGTACTGCATCAAATGGAGACATTTGGGAGGGAAAAGCCATATAGGCAAGCCAGGGCAACCCTTCAGACAGCTGAGGCGATGAACCATACACCATAAATGAAGGAATGACAGATGTTTGATCCTGCGCTTGCTTAAAAAGGGAATTGATCTCTTTTTCTATGAGTTGATTATCATGAATAGGCTTTATTAGGATTGGGTTATAGCCTTGCATCAAAATCAAAAGTGGCAACGCATTTTCCATATTAATAAAAATAATATTCCACTCTCCGCAATGACTGACTTGGTGAGCCAATTGATCATACGCTCTCTTACAAAGTGCCAATGTGAGCGCATAAATCCCCACAATAGGCTGCGGGCAATCTTTTAGAAAATCCATCAATGCGGCTACCAAAGATGAGGGCATTAAACAAAACCAAACTGTTTCTAAGTCAGGAGTTTCAATATATCCCCAAAATACTTTCTCCTTTGGCAAGGATTGCTCTTGGAATGCAAGAGCTTTTCTTCTTTCCCAAAAGTTGAGCTTTCCTAGGGGCGGACATACTTGATACTGCATATGGCTCACATGAAGGAAAAGATGGACTTCAGCAAGAGGGTAACGCATCAACTCATTGAGCAGCAGATCAAAACCTCCAGAGGCTGAAGGAATCAAATCAATTTTCTGGTATAGGTCCATGGGCTGGTCCTTGCCGCCCCATAGGATACTTTCCTCTGTCAGCACAATTGCCAGTTTCACTGTACCCCCTGAATCGTCTCATATAATGGCCCCAAACAACGTAGAAGCATACATACCATTAAAATACCCACCACCCCTATACTCGTAGGCCCCAATAACCCCAAACAAAGATCTTGCCTTTGCTTGACTAGCTTATCTGTCAACTGAGCTAAAAAAGCAAATGCAGCGTGATAGGATCCAGTTTTTTCTGCGATTATAAGTTGGCTGATCCATACTTTGGGTACATAATTGAGGCTTGATTCGAAGGCTAAAGACAGTGGCTTGCCTTCTGCGACCTGGATTTCAACTTCTTTAAATATACGTTTGAGCCTCGCTCTCGTGAGCAAGGAACTAGCAATTTGCATGGCGGATAACATATGCACATTGTGAGCCATCATCAACCTCATCGCTTGAAACCAATGCTTGAGTTCATGAGGGGCAAAAAAACTGGCAATGACTTTTATTTTACACATTCTGTCCAAAATAGTTTCTCTTACAATGGAGAAACATAATCCCACGCCAATGAGACCACTCACTACTAATATTTTGCCCCCACTAAATAAGGTTAGCATTGATTCTCTCTGCCTCAATGCTTCTGCTTTTGAGGTATCCTGTATCAAATTCCCCATTTCTGGAAAAAGATAAAGCTCATAAAATGCAAAAACAATGGCCATAACAAACAGTATGAGCAATGGATAACTTAGAGCAGAAAATATACGCTCTTTTTGTTTTTTGATGGCCCTTAGCTGTTCAACAATTGATCGGATAACAGATGTATAATCTCCTGTTTTTTCACACACTGAAATCAGCTGGACTTCCAATGGGCTAAAAAATTTAGGGTACTGAAAACAAACTGAAGAAAAGCTTGAGCCCCCCTCAATCCTTTGATAGAGGCCCTGGACAAATAGTCGCAGATTTTTTGAAGACAATCCAACCGCCAAAAGATCAAGAGACTCATGAATCCGGTAGCCAGATTCCACAAGCTGTAGAAGACCTTCCCAAAATCTGATTTTTTCCGCTGCTGTCCAAGAACGCCATTTCCGTTTTATAGATAAAATAGCCGCGTGGCTGCCTTTAAACTCCCGAAGCAATACCTCTTTCGAAGGTGCCTCCTGCAGTCCCTCTATTACACCCACTTGGCTATGAATTAGGCGATAAAGAAAAATCAATTGCTCATACTCTCAGGAATCACTCGTTTTAACTCTTTCAAACTTGTTCTCCCCTCATTCACTCGCTTCATTCCCTCTTCCCACAATGTTTGAGTATTTGCCGTGATGTCTCCCATTCCCATGGATTTTCTCATATCAGGTGTCATGAGCAGAATCTGAGCAATGGGGAAGCGTCCGTGGTAGCCTGTGAAAGAACATTGCGAGCAACCTATCGGCTCAAATGTTTTAGAATCGGAAGAAGTAGGAATTTTACAGACATTGCATAACTGCCGGAGAAGCCTTTGAGAAATAATAGCACTGGCTATATGACTAAATTTTTCTCTAGAAACGCCCAAATCCTCCAAACGATGTAAAGCTTGAAAAACATCAGAGGTGTGCAGTGTGGTAAAAATTTTATGACCCGTGAGTGACGCTTGCATAGCCATTAGAGCTGTCTCCGGATCACGTATTTCTCCTACCAATATAATATCAGGATCTTGACGCAATAAAGATCGAATACCTTGTGCAAATGTTAAAGTTTCGCTCACTTGCGTTTGACGAATATGATCTAGTGAGTATTCAATGGGGTCTTCAAGAGTCATAATATTGACGCCAGGGTGATTGAGATAAGATAACAGTGAGTATAATGTCGTTGTTTTACCCGAACCAGTAGGCCCAACAACAAGAACCAGACCTTCAGGAGCTTCAGCGATCTGTGTCAACAGCAGAATTTTTTCCTCAGAAAATCCTAAATTTTCCAAAGTCAGTCCTTCTCGTTCCTGTGGTAAAAAGCGCAACACAAGACTTTCTCCCGATCGAATGGGATGGCAGGAAAGCCTACAATCCACTCTTAAGCCCTCATAATCCATATGAAAGCTACCATCTTGGGGTTTACGCTTCTGAGCAATATCCATATTTGCCATTACCTTAAGGCGATTGCATATTTGGGGCCACAATTGTTTTTCTAACTGGTGAGCCTGCATCAACACCCCGTCTACACGATAGAGCACCCTCGGTTCACTTTCTTCATTCACAAAGTGAACATCAGAGGCACGTAAGCTCAATGCCTGGTGCAACAAAAGGTCAACTAACTCTATAATACCCTCTGCATCAAAGGGCATTTTCGAAAAATGCGCATGAGAACCAGGAGCATTCAGCCCCTTCCAAAATGTGGCTCGTTTTTTCTCTATACGGGCCATATTGCCTCCTGGAGCATGAGTCTAAAAGTCGTTACCTTATCATCAGGGGATCACTTTGTTTTTCAATACACTCACTCAATGAAGGGCCCTGCACTGGTGCCGAAGAGAGGAATCGAACCCCCGACCCACTGATTACGAATCAGTTGCTCTACCCCTGAGCTACTCCGGCATTAAACACATGAGGCAGTTTATCCAGCTCACCACATGAGGTCTAGGTTTTTTTGTGTCTTACAGACTTTCTTGCATCATATTTCAAGAAAATTTCGGCCTGGAAATTGCGGAGGAACAATGGCCCACCCAACCAATAAAGGTGCTAAGGGAGCGCTTGTTTGGTAATTAAGCTTAATCATGGGCTGTACAATGGCCTTTGGGTAACGTTGGTGCAAATGCTCTGGAATACCCGCATTCTCATGAGATGCCGTCCAAACGATCAAGGCACCTGACTCGCGCAGAGAGAGTGGATCTACCCATGGGGAGAGTGCCAATTGCCCGTCAATTACCACCGAAGGCCGATCTGAGGAATAAAACCCCACATTACCCGCTTCCCAAATATCTCCCACTACAAAATATAACGGTTGATGTGTTCTCTTATGCCATTCCTGCGTGAGAATTTGCGCCATCGCTTGCCCCGGATAATGCAACCTTTTAGGTTTATGGAGCAGGTAGGGCTGGCCATAAATAACTGCCCCATAAGCCAACAAACCTAAAAGAAATATTGCCACAAATCTCATGAGGAAAGGTGAAAAGCGCCCTCTTATATCTATTGGCAAGAAAACATAAATAAGGTAGGCCGGTAAAAAGGTAAAAAAGGGCGTTCCCCACATGGATCGCAGGCGCATATTGCATATAAATGAAAGCAATAAAGTCAAAAAAAGTGGACCCAAGGCCAAAAATTTTAGAAGATCATGCTCCCAAGATTGGATGGAAACCCTCTCACTCGTATGTAAAACTAAACGTCTTTCAATATTAAATTTCTTGCGAAAGGCATAGAGCAAAAACAACATGGGGAGCAAAGCACCTAACTGAGCCAGCATAAAGTCTACAGGGAAAATGAATCGATCCCACCAACGTAAGACTTCTATACTCGAGCGTTGGGCCAAATAGGTCAAGGTCTGGCCTTCATGAGCAAGAAGCCACTTTACATGGGGAAAAATGACTAATCCAAATACCAGAAAGCTTAAGTATGGCCCCGGGCGTCGCAACCACTTTCGCCCATGGGGAGTGAACAATAGATACAAAGTAAAAACCAGGCCCCATATTAAAGAGGCGTATTTTGATAAAACACAAAGGCCCATCATCAGGCCAAAAATAATCCAAAAAAATGAACTTTCTCGCTTAAGCGCACGATAAAAAATATATGCTGTCCAAGCCCATAGTGGCAAAAGCGAAACATTGCTGTTAAATTCCGGTGAGGTAAAATTGTAGTAATAAATTCCCTCTAAAAGTAAAATAGATAACAGCGCCTTAAGCTTGCCTAATTGTGGTGTTATATATCGCCACACAGCAATAAAAGTAAGAACCACACATAATTGGCTCAATAAAAATCCGGGCCAGATGGACTTGCCAAAAGGCATAAAAAATACCTCTGTCACCCAGGCGTGGAGTGGTGGATGTTTGTGATAGCCCCACTGCCACTCTTTACCCCATACCAAACACTCCAACACATCCAAATGTGCATTGGGCTGGATGAGAGAAGGCAAAGCCGTCCATAGTGCCAAATGCGCTATGCAAAAAAGCAAAAAATAAAGATCAGGTTGTGTACATACATGATCTGACCAACGGCTCCACCAACTAGAAACGCCCAAGAGAGGTGGCTGGCTATTCAACAATTTTCACCTTTAGGTGTTTTGAAGCCTTAACCCCCCACATACGCATTAGTTTGCCGTTTATCAGTCGCTCGAGCTTTCCACCTTGCAAAACGGGTATATTAGCGGGGGAGGTGCCCGAGAGAATCTGAGAAACCATATGAGCTGTTGTCAAACCAGTTTCATAGTGACTAAAACCAATGGCCGCAAATGCACCTCTAGAGATCAAGTCTGTATCGCTCGTCAGTAAAGGAATTTTGGCTTCTTGAGTTAAGCTTACAACCACATCCAATGCAGAAACAACCGTATTGTCCTGGGGCAGTATAATTGCTTCCACACCTTCACCAAGGAGTTTCTGAATGCTTAAGCTCACATCGCTCGTGCGTGTGACAGTGGATTCAATGATCTCTAGGCTAAATTTATCTTTAATCTTATCCAAAGCAGTCACAAAAGCCTGGGAGTTCGCCTCTCCCGAATTATAAATCACTCCTACTTTTTTCATTTGTGGGAAAATTGATTTAAAATAATTTAACTGTTCTTTAATATCCGGGAGGTCAATGCTTCCCGTCACGTGGTGACGATGCTGCTCATTCAAAAGGCCCGCTTCTTGGGGGTTGGAAACAGCCGCAAAAACCACAGGTATTTTTTGAGTATTGGCAAGAGCAGCCTGGGCTGATGGCGTAGAGATGGCCACAATGACGTCAGGATTTTGGCTCACAACGCCTTGCATAATCTGCGCCGCTGTCACTAAATTCCCCTGAGCATTTTCATATTGGATATCAATCTGAGCGTTCTTAAGCCCATCCTCCACACCTTGCCTGGTACTATTCAACGCGGGATGCTCTACAATTTGGGTGATGACCACTTTTTTACGAGGTGGAAGATTGGCAGCACTTACCTCGCCACTCCCATACACCACACTCAAAATCACGCCAATGAAAAATCGGAGCATACACATTCTAAAGGTTTTCCTTAGCAAAAAATATCTACCTATACGATTATTAACCCAACAGATGGCCGTCTGTCCAGCATCCCTTCATATCAGGGACGGCTCAAAGTCATGAGTAAACTGTGTCAAAAATGAGACACTTTTATCAAATCTGTTCTAAGCGTTCTTTCATGAGCAATTGACGAAACCCTTATTTTTTTCTATATTTCAAACATAAAGTTTAACTTGGAAGGAATATAAATCAAATGCGGAAAATTTTATTCACACTTTCTGTCCTACTTGTGGGCACAGTGGCGATGACTTTGTCAGGCCAATCTCTAGCCAACTCACTCGTAGCACCTGCTGATGTTGCGCCTGTCGTAAGTTCAGATGCCTCAACTCCCAGCAATGACCATGCCAATGCCTTGAGAGAGAAACTCACGAAGCATAAGGGCAAGCATGATAAAAACAATCATCATCAAAACACAGGTGTTTCAGGAACCACTGAACACCCCGTTCATGGCAAAATTTATGGCCATCGTAACGTGCACCATTGTATTGCCCATTGCACACATCACCATGCCGAGCTAATGAAAAAGCATCAAGACAATAACCTACATACCGAAGCTCTAAGTGATTGCAAGGCCGCTTGCCACAGCCATCACAAATCAGCTCAAGCGCCAGATGCGCTCCGTGGCGTAGGTGTAAAGCCCGTAGGTGTAAAGCCGCCAAGAGTTGGTTGATCAGCCTTTTATTAAAAAAAGAGGGCCTTTGGGCCCTCTTTTTTTATCTATTTTAAGACAGTTTCACTAAACTCTTACCTCTTACACCCCTTGAAATCTCATTAAAGCGCCCCATATGTTCTGTAGGAACCATTAACTCCACAGAAAAATATGAGGGAAACAATGAAAAAATCTATCCTCGCTACTCTACAAACTCTCTGCTTTTTGATGGCTTCACATCCTTCGCCTTTAATGGCAGATAGCCAGGCTGAAAAGCACCATGCTTACATTTTTGCTACAGGACCTGAGCTAGGATTAGACAAAACTTCTCGACAAGTTATCGCCCACAGTCAAAAGCTTGCCCACGCTCTGAAAGACAGAGATCCTCTGTGTGATGTCTTTGCCTTTGACCAGCTTGATTTTTACGAAATTAAAGACATCTTTAAAAAATTAGTTGAAAAATATGGCAATAATCTCTCTACAACCTTCATTGTGAATGCCCACGGATATAACGTTAACGGTCAATATAAGTTTTTGGGGCAAGCCAATGGGAAAAAAGTCACTTATTCAGAAGAAAGACTGCATGAAATGATCGGCAATATTCCATCAACTATTGCTCTCCTTACGTGTCACGCGGGTCTATTTTCTCCAAAAAATCAAAATATCGATGTTTTTGGAGCCTCTACAGGGGAAAACATACTAGATGAGTTACAGTTCAATGCTTGGATTGACGAGGTGCTCAACAACCCTTACTCTTTGAAGTCATTGGACGACTTCAATAAAAGCTGGAGAAACGGCTTACATCATGTACACAAGTCACATAGATTACCTTTCATAAATATTCATAGAAATCAATTCACCATACTCAAAACATAATCAACGAAGGTCCCGTTTCGCTAAAGCTAAGCTGATTTTTTTTTGTAATCTTGTAAAAATAAAGCTACGAAAGTTGTAAAAACAATTACGCCTATAGAAAGTGAAAGGGCGTACCGATACTCTGTGACACCATACAGGTGCAGTCCCTGAGTAGTGCATTGTCCACACCATACTTCATCGAGAATTTTTCCTACTTGTTGCTGAATAAAAGCACCCCCTAAGGTGACTAGCCCATTGATATAGCCTGTCACAGTACCCATCATTGCATGAGGCACAATTTCTGTGGCATAGGCAAAACAAACCATTTCTGCGCCCGTGCAAAATCCAATAAAGAACAACAAAGCACAAGCTCCTAAAAGGGAAAGATTAGGCATATATAAAAAAGCCGTTAAGCTGATAACATTGCAAACCAAAGCAGCCACGATCAACCGTTTACGTTGATGCGTTTTATCACTCCACCAAGAAATAACCAAAGCCCCCACACATAAACCCACATAAAGAAGACTTGTACACTGAGCGGCTGTTGATTTATCAATGCTATAAAACTGCATCATGTAGGCTACGCCCCATAAATCTGCCAAAACAGCGATGGCAAGATAGATTCCCACAGCCGCAAGGGCGGCAATCAAAACATGTACATTTTTAAGGGTTTTTTTAAGCTGCCTCCACAAATCCCTCAACACAATTGTTTCTGATTGTATGTCCCCCTTGGGACTAGCTTTGAGCCAAATAGAATTCACCAGAAAAATACATCCACCTACTAAACACAGAGTCAGCAAAGCTTCTCGCCAACCCATTGCATGGCTAAGGGCAGCCAAAGGTGCACCCCCATTAAGAGCCCCAATAGTTCCTGCTGTCATGGTTATACCAAAAACAAAAGCCCTGCGCCCAGGCGGAAACCACGCTGCCCCAATTTTGTTAACGGTAAGAAAAGCTCCTGCGGAGCCAAATCCTAATAATGCACGTCCGCACATGGCCTGGGTAAGCCCCTGCGCTGTTGCAAATAATGCAATGCCACAGATACACAAAATGATGGAGATCAAAATGACACGGCGTGCTCCAAAAATATCGGCCATTACCCCGGCAGGAATTTGAGCCAATCCATAACAATACATGGCTATGGCGGATAGCGTAGCGAAGCCATGAGCACTCACATTGAAAGCCCCCATGATCTCATCCATCATCACGCTGGGTGAAACCCGTAAAATATACTGAAATAAATAGTAAAGAACCGCGCAGCCCCACATAAGGTAAGGCAAAAGGAACAATCGTTTTTTTATCATCAATGCACCCAATTCGTTATCTTATAAGCAATCACTGGCACACGTGTGCCTTATTGATTAGTCGCAACGAGGTCGGCGTGTGATGATAACCATTACTATTTTCCTTCAAGGATATAAGATCATTAGGCTAACGAAAATAAACCCTAGCGTCAACTGTCTCCTGTACCCCTATGTGTTCACATGTCTATACAAATGGATCAATAACGTCCATTACACGTTGAACATATTCTTGCTTTTGCCCTACGGGCGCAACGTAATGGATGGCATCAGCCGCATCTTCTTTATTCGTCAACTTTGCAATGACCCAAGCAGCTAAGTACTGAGAAGACATACAGCCACCCGCAGTACTTATATTCTCATGGGCATAAAAGGGAGCATTAATGACATTTACGCCCGCTTCTTCCACCCAAGGTTTAGTTGTTAGGTCGGTGCAAGCTGGAAGTGAGCCAATGAGGCCTAGCTTAGCCATCAAAAGGGTTCCAGAACATTGTGCCCCAATTAACTGCTGTGTTGGGTTAAGTTGCAATGCACTTAATATAGTTTGATCTTGTGCAATGGATAGGGTTTGAGCTCCACTGCCAAATAAAACTACATCCGCTTGATTCGCAAAATCTAGGGGCTGTTGCCTCTCAATGGCAACATTATTCATAGAGGTTAGATGAGTTGAAGGACTAGTGATCTGCACACTCCACCCTCTGTACTTCATATGCTTTATCCGATTTAAAATACCGAGTGCAATAAAGGAATCAAGCTCGTTAAATCCAGGAAAGGTTAAAATGGCTATTTTCATATGGGCTCACATAACTTTATTTTTACATAACATATAATGTATCAGTTTTCATTTAAAACAGAACAGGGAGTGGTGCCCGCTGCCAGACTTGAACTGGCAAGCTCTAAAGAGCGACAGATTTTAAGTCTGTTGTGTCTACCGATTTCACCAAGCGGGCGTGAAGCTTAAGCTAACCTGGACCTGAAGGGAGATCAAGCTGTTTTTACCATTAACTG
>CANLAL010000032.1 GCA_947488045.1 Alphaproteobacteria bacterium | reverse complement strand
TGCGATTAGGTTGAGAATGGTAAACCGCCATATGGGAATTCCACTCATGCCAATAATCGCAGGGCTAATAACGCGAACACCATAAATGAAACGGAAACTAAGGATATAAAGCGTATTGTATCGATGAAGTAAATCAAACGCTTTTTGAGACTTTAATTCTAACTTCGGCCACCTTTTAAGGATTTTCTTTCCATGGAGACGGCCCAAATGATATAACCACTGATCCGCACATAGCGTACCTAAAAATGAAATAACAATGATTTTCCAGAGGGAAAAATAGCCTTGATAGGCTAAGACGCCCGCTGTGAGGATGACGGATTCACCCTCCACCACTGCACCTAAGAAAACAGCGAGGTAACCAAACTTGATTAGTAGGTCCACGGGTATTCCCTTCTACAACAGCACCACTTCATGTGGTACGGGGCTCTTTAAATTTCGAAATGCCATAAACAACCATCAGACCTGCAATGATGATTCCTGCACTGGCTGCAAAGGAGGCATGTGGTCCATAAAATTTTGAGGCAAATCCAGCAATTGCATTTGCGAAAAAGAGGGCAATTCCATTTGCCAGATAGAAGATTCCGAAGGCTGTTCCACGTAAATGTTTAGGAGCCACGTCAGCAATCATGGCCATGGGAATGCTTTGCGTAATGCCAAACTGAACCCCCCACAAAATCACACCAATATAAACCCACATGACGTTAGGTGCAAAGGCAAGAACTGCATCTGCTAATAAAATCATGACAAAGCCAATCCCCAAAGCAAACTTACGATTAAATTTATCAGATAAGACACCCAAAGGGTAGGCCGACAAAGCGCTCATAACATTGAAGACGATCATCACTGTGGGCGCATAACAATCTTCCATGCCCATGTGTTTGGCAAACATAATGAGAAAAGCCCCACTAAACCGACCCATTAAAATGATCATGGTCACAGCCACCACCATCCAAAAGGAGAGGGAGAACTCTCGAATAGAAGATAAACTTAAGGGAGACTTAAATGCGCGTTTTTCTTTGGTTGGCTTCATATTTTCAGCTGTAAAGCGATTATCTTCCATCATAAAGACCAGCAATCCAACTGCGAGTAAGGCTGGAATCGTTGCCACCCAAAAGAGTAATTTATAATCTTGTGTTTTAGCCATTACTAAAACCCCAACGAGTGCACCGACGGCAGAACCGGCTGTTCCTAGTGCTTGACGCAAACCAAAACATGCGCCTTTAAGCCCCGGGGGAGAAAGATCAGCGATCAAAGCTTCTCTCGGTGTGGCTTGCAGTCCATTAGCAATCCGGTCAATGGTTCTTCCCACAAAAATCCACAAGGGGGATGTGGCAAGAGGAAAAATGGGACGGGCTAAAGCAGCCAACGCATAGCTGATTAAAATGAAAAGCTTTCTTTTTCTAAAAAAGTCACTTAATACGCCGGAAACTACGCGCATGAGCCAAGATGTACACTCGACAACAGCCTCAATGAGACCAATCCCAATGGCGGTTACGCCAAATGCTACCGTTAAATACAAAGGTGAAAAACTAAAAATAATAATGGTAGATGCATTCATGAGGAAGGTAGCAATAGCCAAACCCCAAACCGTTCTGGGGATATGTTTAAGCGAGCCAAGAAGACTACGCTCAATTATTTCGGGTAATTCCCTTACATTAGACACAAAAGCATCCCATCACTTGAGAAACTGGAAGCCTACTTTTACAAAACCACTCCAGCTTTCGCAACTAAAATAAATTTCATCCTGTGGAAAAAAATTCTGGCTAATTCTAAATCACACATATATAGTGCGATTCAACTTATGAGCCCATTAACTTTGTTTGTTAAGTCTCTTGACTTTTGCACCTCACATAGTTACAAGCTCATGCTTTCAAAAGACCAAGGCGTTTACATTAAATGTTTTTGATTCGCTCTTTAAAGCACGTTCCCCGTGAAATTTGGCTCATTAGCCTTGCCAATCTTCTTGTGAACATTGCCTCCATTATTACATTTAGCTTTACACCCTTCTTTTTGATCGCAACTTTTGGCATTTCAAGGCTAAGTTTTGGTATCATTGAAGGTGTCGTTGAAGGATCATCCTGGGTGATTCGGGTATTATCTGGCATTTTGAGTGATTGGATGCATAAACGTAAAATCCTTATGGCCATTGGCTATGCCCTTGTGACCATTTCACGGCCATTTTTCATTTTCGCCACATCTGTGACTTGGGTTTTCTCTGGCCGTATGATTGATCGGATTGCCAATGGTATGCAGGCCCCCGCACGGGAAGCGCTCACTGCTGACTATGCACCCGCTGATTTACGTGGCTTGTGCTTTGGCATTCGCCAGGCATGCGGTTGGATCGGATCTGTCATCGGTGCGCTCCTTGGCATCGTCGCTATGAAACTCTCTGGAGATAATTTCCGCCTTGTTTTCGCTTTAAGTGCCATTCCTGCCATTCTTGCTTCTGTGATAGTATGGGTATTTATTAAAGACTCCCCTCGCCTTGTAGATCCGGAAAAACCAGAATCAGCTCAGAAGAAGCGCAATCAGTTTCGTTTTAGCGATCTCAAGCAGCTCTCAAGATCCTACTGGATCCTCACTGCCGTCAGTAGCGCTTACATGCTCGCGCGTTTTAGTGAAAGCTTTATTACACTGCGCGCTGAAAATCTTGGTTTAGAGCGCGCTTACATACCAGTCGTCATTGCCATCATTAACTTGGCCAGCGCCTTTTCATCTTACCCAGCAGGAATTTTGTCAGATCGCATTGATCGGCGCATTTTTGTGGGTCTTGGCTTACTCACTGTCATTCTATCTGACATTATCTTAGCTGCCTCCACCTCTGTAACCGGCATATTCATTGGATCTATGACCTGGGGCATTCAAGTGGGTCTTACCCAAAGTCTTTTTGTCACTATGGTGGCTGACCGCGCCCCAAAATCCCTTCGAGGAACGGCTTTTGGGATATATTTTCTCATGAGTGGATTTGCTATGTTCATTGCTTCCTCTATTGCTGGTTGGCTTTCCCATGTCATGGGGCACCATGCCCCCTTTTACAGTGGCATTATGTTTAGCTGTTTATCTCTCTGGGGCCTCTTTTTCGTCACTTCAAGTAGAAAAAAAGCAACCACACCCTAGAAAATACTTCATATCTCTACGTTAATCATTAGTTAAGAATTTTGAGTCAAGAATGAGACTTAAGTGGAAATTGTTCGCGGTATCATAACCGCTTGTGGTGTCCAAACAAAATGAATGATACTATGAAAAAAACTGGGAGGTTATGGTGCGCATACTCTTAATTGAAGATGACCCATCAACAGCGCAAGCTGTTGAAGTGGCACTCAAGTCTGAAGGGTCAATTTGCGACCGCACAGATTTAGGTGAAG
Source organism: Alphaproteobacteria bacterium (assembly GCA_947488045.1). GTDB lineage: Bacteria > Pseudomonadota > Alphaproteobacteria > 43-37 > 43-37 > CANLAL01. Next base: position 11,608 of record CANLAL010000032.1, on the reverse strand, counting down.
ATGGCCTTGAAATTGGCAAACTGTATGATTATGACATCATTATACTTGACCTGATGTTACCTGACATGGATGGCTTTGAGGTTCTTAGGAGGCTTCGATCAGCCAACGTTCCCACACCTATTCTTATTTTGTCTGGACTGAATGATACAGATGATAAAGTCAAAGGCCTTGGCTTTGGTGCGGACGACTATCTTACAAAGCCATTCAATCGCACTGAGCTTTTAGCACGCATCAACGCGATTGTGAGAAGATCAAAAGGCCACGCAGATTCCATTATTCAAACAGGTCAGCTGGTTGTGAACTTACAAACTCATACCGCAAGCATTAAGAATGAAACTTTGCACCTCACGGGAAAAGAATATGCGATTTTAGAGCTTCTTTCTTTGCGCAAAGGCTCCACCCTCACTAAAGAAATGTTCCTCAACCATCTTTATGGGGGCATGGATGAGCCCGAGCTCAAAATCATTGATGTGTTTATTTGCAAACTTAGAAAAAAACTTGCAGATGCATCTAGCGGTGCCAATTACATAGAAACCGTCTGGGGGCGCGGATATGTATTAAGAGATCCCTCAGCACAAGAGACACCCAAAAAATCGCACCTTGGAGCGGCGTAGCGCAAGCGCCCTCCTCTATAAGCAACGCTTATTCATGCTTCATGAGCTTTAGATAATCATTTAATTTATTATGAACTTTTCCTAAAACCGATATGGGGTCTGTCTTTTTTGGCTTGGTAGAAAGCGCTCCCAATGGATAGCCTAACATGAGTGGCACCACATCTTTCACATGGCTGGCTGCCCATAGATGAAAGTGTCCTTCCTTGATGCTTTGGGCCACTTCTTCTGTAAGCGTTAAATCCATCCAATTGGCAGCTGGCAAAACTACTCCTTGATCCCCTGTAAATCCACGGGCCTTACAAATCATATGATAACCTTCAATTTTTTCATGAAGCCCACCCACTGCTTGTATATTGCCCAACTGATCAATGGAACCAGTCACAGCAATATGCTGCGCCACTGGCAAATCTGAAAGTGAAGAAAAAAGTGCTATCAGCTCAGCCAAGGAAGCGCTATCACCGTCGATAGGCATATACATCTGTTCAAAAGTTATGGAAGCGCCAAATGATAAGGGAAAGTGCTGCCCCAAGGTGCCATTAAGATAGCCCATGAGAATCATAACACCCTTATCTTGAATAGACCCACTCATCTCAATGGAACGCTCAATACTGATGACCCCCTCTTTTGCAGCGAAAGTCCTCGCAGTAAGACGTGATGGAGCGCCAAAGGAACTTTCTGTACTCATCAGGACAGTCAACGCATTAACCTGCCCAACGATGTGCCCCTGAGTTTCAATGTATTGCCTATGTTGGAGAATTTCATCCATATGAGCTAAAAACCCAGCGGACTTGCGTTTTTGTCGATGTGCGAATGCTGACTTTATATCTTGCAGCTCTATTTTCTCACCCTCACGCTCTTGGGCAAAAACGCGAGCTTCCTTGAGCATATCCCCTACCAGTTCAAAACGTCCGGACAATCGCTCTCGATGATTCGCCCAACGGGAACTATGCCCCACAATGGCATTAATGGCCTGCAAATCACATACCATATTCAAATGATCACGTGACAACTGGTCAATAAGACCAACGTAGGTTTTAACATTTTCTTCACTTGCGGGCATGGTTAAATCGATTTCTGCACGGATTTTGAAATAAGACCGAAACTCGGGATCAGGAATATAAAAGTCATCAAACCACCAGTGTGCGCCGACCAATACAACTTGAATATCAAGTGGTATTGGCTGAGGGTCTGGTGCCTGCATCATGGGCATACCATTTTGTCGATGAAACTCTTCAATGCGGATTTCTTGATCTGATAAAGCGCGCTTTAAAAAACCCCATACTTCTGGCTGGCGTGCCAAAGCCTCTGCTTGGATGACAAGAACACCCCCATTGGCTTTATGCAAGGCGCCGGGATAAATCAGCATAAAGTCAGTACCTCCATTTCCCTCATTACCCCGATACTTAATGGAACCAAAAAGATTTTCATAACTCGGGTGGGAAACCGTCACAATGGGCATATGGGATTGGGCAGAGCGATCAACAAGCACATTGACGCCATATCTTCCTTTTAATTCGTCAGAAAGAACAAATTCACCTGCTTCATTGGTTCGCAAAAATGCTTCAAATTGATCCGCAAGATCCTTTTTGAGAAGCTGCACCCAATCAAAGAACCCTACAACTGATTGAAATTTAGCATACAAATCATCCACATAAGGAGTGATTATTTTTCTTGCAACATTTAATCTTTCTTCTTTCAGTTGCTTGATGAGCGCCTCTTCAGCTTTATGTGCCCCCTGTGCAATGACTGAAATTTGATCTAGTAACGCGCGAGCCTGTTGTACATTTTCACTCGCACCTTTACTGAGCTTCTCTTCCTGAGATGATCGTGGGGTGACAATAAATTCACCTTCAGGGGTTTTGAGGAGATCAAATCCCTGGTTTTGTGCCTCCTGCTCCAATGCGCTCACCTTTTGGGAAAAATCATCCTCAAGAGAAGCGGTGGCCTTTTGGAGCAGGTCATTGGCACCGTCAGATTCCAAAGCCCTTATTAGGTGGGATTGCAGTGAAGAAATGAGCGCTGACATATGCCCCTTAAGTTTAGCTCCCATCCCAGCCTCCAAAGCAAAAGCGAAAGGCCGCTGCACGACTTTAAAATTATTAAGATAAACCCAATCTTTGGCTGCAGGTGATTGTGTTGTCAGCTCTCTCAAACAACTCATCGTAGCCGACATGCGAGCCGTGCGCTCATCACCCATCACAAAAATGTGAAACCCATCCCGACGCAGTTTAAGACCAAAGGCAATGGAGGACCTCAATTTGGCATGAGAAGACAGATCGAAGAGATTTGCTTGTAAGGGAAACTCCAAAGTATCTATTTTTTCCAAATGATTAGGCATGCCCACATTTTTTGATTTAAACTGCTTTAACGCCATACAAGAGCACCCTTTTTGCATTCACGACCCGATACAATAGCCATTGAACATGAAGAGAGGAAAAAGCGCAAATTTAAAAATTTTCTCTTATATTTGCTTGACTGGCTAAACATTTTGGCCTACTTAAGGGGGGTTATGTTTGATTTTAAGAAGGTTGTGGCAAATGTCTCGTCGCTGTGAAATTACTGGTAAGGGTGTTCAATCTGGCAACAATGTGAGCCACGCGAACAATAAGACCCGTCGTCGTTTTCTGCCTAATTTGCAGGTCGCTTCATTTCTCAGCGATATTTTAGGGCAATCCATCCGTATGCGCCTGTCCACAACAGGTATTCGGACCATTGAAAAAAATGGTGGGATTGACGCCTTTTTAATTAAGACACCAGCCTCCCGTTTAACAGGCGATACTCTTCGTCTGAAAAAACTTGTGATGAGCAGAGTCGCTTCTTAAAGTTCAACCTGTTTTTTAAACATCTTTAGGTTCCTGGGCTTGAGCCCAGGCTAACTGCCGATGAGACTTCTCATGCAGGCTCAAAAAAATATGATCGACTCCATCGTCTCTTACCTACAAAGCCTCCCTACAGAAATTTCATCTCTTGTTGCGCTTGTCACTTGTCTAAGCGTCATGCTTTTGATGCTCCGGTGCTTTGGGGCACTTGGCCTCATCGTTTATAGCGTTATGGCCATTGTAGCCAGCAACATTCAGGTCATGAAAGTAGTTACCTATCACTTTATTCCAGACCCCGTAGCCTACGGCACCATAACTTTTGCGACCACTTTCGTGGCCAATGATATTTTAGCAGAGTACTATGATCGGTCTATCGCTTTTAAAAATGTGCTTCTTGGATTTGCCAGTATGCTGCTCATGGCCATATTTATGACCACAACCTTAGGCATCAACCCCACACTGCCTAACGACCCCCTGTATGTAGATGTGGCTCAAAATCACAACCACATGCTGGCCCTTTTTTCCCCTACAGCTGCACTTTTTTTAGCAAGTGCCACGGCTTACTTAGTGAGTGAATTTTTGGATGTATGGGTATTCACATTTCTAAAGGCTTTGACACACCAGCACTTCACTTGGCTACGCAGCAGTTTGTCCACTATTTTTGCCACCATGATAGACAATAGCATTTTTAATGTATTGGCCTTTATTGTATTAGCTTCTGCCCCATTACCATGGCCCGTCGTATGGCATAGCTATATTATTGGCACACTTGTGATGCGTATTTTGCTCGCAGTTCTATGTAGCCCTTGTGTGGGATGGGCCAAATATTTCTTACCCCCCTCTCGAACGGAAAGTTATAATGCCAAGTCATAATGAGAATTTTGGATTTGAGATCCTTTATCAAGCCCCAGACAGCAAAGCCCGTTTGGGGCTCCTTAAAACCCCCCATGGCACTGTTAAAACGCCTGCCTTTATTTTTTGCGCCACTAAGGCGGCCATCAAAAGCATGACGCCGGAGCAGATGCGGCAAGAAGGTACGCAAATCATCCTTTCAAATACGTATCATCTTATGATTCAACCAGGCCCAGATACAGTGGAAAAGCTGGGCGGACTTCAGAAAATGACAGGCTGGAATGGCCCCATGCTCACCGACTCAGGGGGATTTCAAATTTTCAGCCTTGGACACGGCGGTGTTGCCAATGAAATTAAAGGTGTAACTTCACGCAATAAGGACAAGTCCCTCCTTAAAATTGAAGAAGATGGTGCAACGTTCAAATCTTATTGGGATGGTGCAAAACACCTTTTAACACCTGAAAAATCTATCGACATTCAAACCAAGCTGGGCGCTGATTTGATTGTGGTATTGGATGAGTGTACACCCTACCATGTGGATAAATCTTATACTCAACGTTCCATGGAAATGAGCCACAGATGGGCTTTGCGTTCCTTTCAACGCTTTGAACAAACAGCAACAGGTAAGCAAGCTCTGTATGGGATTGTTCAGGGCGGCGTCTATGAAGATCTGCGCACAACCAGTGCACAATGTGTGAATGAAACGCCTTTCTTTGGAAATGCTGTGGGAGGATGCCTTGGCGCGGGTGTTAACCAAATGGATGATATTGTAGCCTTGACCATGTCTATTCTCACGCCAGAACGTCCTGTACACCTTTTAGGAATTGGGAATTTACGAGATATCTTTGCCAATGTTTTGTCTGGAATTGACACTTTTGACTGCGTTCACCCTACCCGTTTGGCCCGTCATGGTGGCGCCCTTGTTCCCCATGCCGTAGCTGAACAATATGGCTCTAAGCGCGAACACATCAATCTAATGAATGCTCAATTTGCTCATGACGCAACACCTTTAGACGCAAACTGTACGTGCCATACCTGCCAAAACTTTTCAAAAGGATATATTCACCATTTGCTTAAAGTCAAAGAACAATTGGGACAGCAGGCTCTTACAACGCATAACGTACATACCATGAACCGTGTTTTAGAAGATGTACGTGAAGGCATTGCAGAAGAGACATTAAAAGAAAAGCGCACCTTTTGGATCGGGGATCGATAAACATGAGTAAACTGCACATTATCACCCATCCCCTTATTCAGCATAAGCTCACATATTTACGCAGCCGTGAGACGAAGAAATCAGAGTTTCGACTCCTTCTCAATGAAATTTCTTGCCTCATGGCCTTTGAGGTCACGCGCCATCTCCCCCTTAAGCCCACTTCCATCACCACCCCTTTGGAGACCATGGAAGGACAAATACTCGCCCAACCTCTTTCCGTGATTGCAGTATTGCGCGCTGGATTAGGGATGACTGGTGGAATTTTATCCTTGCTTCCAGAAGCCAGCGAAGGACACATTGGCTTGGTACGTGACCCCGTCTCAAAACATCCTCTTGAATATATGGTGAAATTACCTCCCGTTACAGGTCGGCTTGTTTTTCTCGTAGATCCCATGCTGGCCACCGGTCATTCCGCCATTGCCGCAGCCAACATTCTCATACGAGAAGGCGCCACGCCGCAAAACATTCTCTTTATGAACCTCATTGCAGCGCCTGAAGGCATCCAAACATTCCATAATATCCATCCTGACATTGCCATTTATACAGCCTGTGTGGATGATAGACTCGATGAGCACGCCTATATTCGCCCAGGCTTAGGAGATGCAGGCGATCGCATGTTTGGAACATAAAACCTGTTATGCATCCACAGGACGTGGCCTACGATTTTCATCCATAGCCACAAAGGTAAAAAGTCCCTCAGTTACTTTATGAGGGTGGCCAACACGGCTACTTGAAACCCAGACATCGACCTGTGTTTGAATGGAAGTACGCCCCACACGCGTCACCTGCGCATAACAACTGACTTCATCGCCTACATTAACAGGGTGCAAAAAAGTAATAGCTTCAATAGCCACCGTAGCAACTGGCCCCCTAGCCCGTTGTGTCGCCGCATTGGCCCCTGCTAAATCCATTTGAGAAAGCAACCAACCACCAAACACCTTGCCATAGGGGTTGGTATCAGCAGGCATAGCAATAGCACGGAGCATCAGACACTCTAAAGAGGGGGGAATAAGATGGGTCATTGTTTTATATTTCTCTTTATTACACAACAGACACTATATCGGCTTTTTCTTAAGAACATGTAAAGTTCATTTTTTTAACCAAATTTAAGCATATTTTAGATAGCATGATAAATAACTTTATCAACCGGAAGTTTATTATGCGCTCATTCATCACATCCCTTACACAACTTATGATCATCTCCTTCCTTTACTCGACATCCGTCTCGGCGATAAAAGATATAGATAAACCCTCAGCAAGCGTTGAAGACGAACAAAAAGATCCGAAAGATGATAGGAGGGATGAGTTACTCTCAGATACAAATCCCCATAATGAAGACGTATCGAGCAGCATAATCACTGATAAGGCAGGAGAAATAGAAGCAGCTAAACCCACTCAGAGCAGCGCGCTTTACAAGAGAATAAGTCAACTTCGTGAATACAACATAAAACGTGATGAAGAGCCCCAATTCCATACACAGGATTTAGGCATTCGCTTTACAAAGAACCGTAGTCAGAACCCAAATGCCAAGGATATCATTCAAATTATCAAAGAGTATCACAACGCATCTGTTCTCTTTGATAAAGACGGAGAATTCACAGGAACCGTGGCTCCTTTACTCAACGGAGGAAGCTCCACTTCCTTCTTGTATAGGGTTGACCAACATACCGGCCAACCCGTTTTTATTGTAAAAGGAATCAATAATTCCAATGAAGTGGGACGACTTGGTAAGTTAAGGCGGTCTAATGTTCTTTCTAATCTTCCCATGAAAGACCCCTTCCCCATACTCACGTGGCCTGAAGGGATTTATAGATATACAGCAGGCTCTGAACATCACCCAAAAGACCGCTATGTATCCGTCTTAAACGTCGCCAGAGGCAACTCACTTGATTTTATTTTCAATAAAAAGAAACCTGAAGAAGCAACGCGGGCTTTTTTCGCTGTCGGACAGTCTATCGCAGCGTTTAATCTTCACTGCGCTGGGTTTAATAAGGGAAGAGTGACTCTGGGCACGTTGGCTGAAGTCCTACCTTTTAGCCATGAAGACTTACATTGGGAAAATATCTTTATTCATGAAAAGCCATTTCCGAAAAAAGAAGCTACTGCTGCTAAATCAGAAAAAAGATACCGCGTGTACCTCATCGATAACGAAACTATGGGTCGATCTGATGAAAAAAGTCACTACTATAATGACCGATCAGATTCTAGAGAAGCCTTAAGTGGTCAATTATTTCACCTCTACGGCTTACCTGTTTTCTCGTGGGAATATATAAATCGAGCCAATCCAGAAGACCTAGCTCGATTTATATATGAAGGCTTCATTAAAGGATATGCGTCACAATTTTCTGATCCAAAATATGTTGAAAGCTATCTTCTCCATCGTCTCACGCAACAACACTATCTTTTTTCTCAGGTTTGCAAGCATGTAGAGACGGGTGCAACACTGCCTTCAGGTGAAACAAAAGCAGAAAAAGCATTAATCAAAAGTATGTTAGCACTTGCAGAATTCGACACTAGAGAAATCACTAAGAAAAAATCTGATCAAGTACTTGCACATTTTATAAGATATAAAACACAGCTTGAATCTCAATGACATAGACCTATTCACTGATGAAGGGGGGAGGAAATGGAACACCACCTAAAAAGTGATATATAGGGCTTTTAGACGTATTAAATCCTTATACGCCATAAAGCACTTTGGCTCTTACTTCAAAAGCATGAACCATTCTATGGATCGCATGGGTAAAGAGCGTATTGATCATCTGGGATAAAATTCTAGATTTCAATTCAAAATCAACCTCAAAGTCAACTTCACATCCTTCAGATGTAGGATGAAACTGCCACCGATTATGAAGATAATGAAAGGGCCCTTGTGTATACCGGGCTTCAATAATTGTTTTAGGGACAAGCGTTACGTGAGACGTAAAAGCTTCTCGAAACACAGCATTACCAACAATGAGTTCAGCCACAGAATGCCTTGCAGACTGTTCATGAATGGTGGCCCCTACGCACCAGGGAAGGAATTCAGGATAAGAAGCCACATCAGCCACAAGATCATACATCTGCTCCGGCGAGTATGGCAAAAAGCAACGCTCAGCGTGATGGGGCATTTAAGCACTCACTTTATTACATCGTGCTTCCTGCAACTTTTTAAAGTCTGCATCCGCATGGTAAGAGGAACGGGTCAAAGGCGACGCAGAAATGAGCAAAAAACCTTTGCCGCGCCCCATGGTGGCATACTCATCAAACTCCCCCGGCGGCACAAATCTGCACACCTCATGATGTGTGGGGGTGGGCTGCAAGTATTGCCCAATAGTCATAAAATCAACCTCAGCACTACGCAAATCATCCATCAACTGATAAATTTCTTCTTTGGTTTCACCCAACCCCACCATCACTCCCGACTTAGTAAAAATGGTTGGATCAAGTTCTTTCACCTTTTTTAGGAGAGAGAGTGAGTGAAAATAACGCGCCCCAGGTCGTACAGAAGGATAAAGCCTTGCCACTGTCTCTAAGTTATGATTATACACATCCGGCCTTGCCTGAACCACAATTTCAATAGCCCCTGGCTTGCGTAAAAAATCTGGCGTTAACACTTCAATAGTGGTGTGTGGAGAGGCTGCCCGAATACTGGTAATAACACGGGCAAAATGATGTGCCCCACCATCATCCAAATCATCTCTATCGACAGATGTTACCACAACATGATTGAGTCCCAGACCCTGTACTGCTTTTGCCACATGCTCAGGCTCATGGGGGTCCAGTTTATCCGGCAAACCTGTCTCCACATTACAAAATCGACACGCTCGCGTACACACCGACCCCAAAATCATAACAGTCGCATGTTTCTTGGCCCAGCATTCCCCAATGTTAGGACACGCCGCTTCCTCACACACAGTATTAAGCTTGAGTGAGCGCATTAAATCACGGGTCTCTTCATAACCTTTTGAGACGGGAGCCCGCACCCTGATCCAATCTGGTTTGGCTAATTTTGTCGTCATATGGTTTTTTCCTTCTTAGCACTCATCTCGTGAATGAGAGTTCGTCTGCATTCTTAAAAATGAATCACCCGTCCATAAGCATCCAACACAGATTCATGCATCATTTCAGACAACGTCGGATGCGCAAAAATGGTATGCATGAGGTCTTCTTCCGTTGCCTCCATAGTTTTGGCAATACAAAATCCCTGGATCAGCTCAGTCACTTCAGCGCCAATCATATGAGCGCCTAAAAGCTCGCCTGTTTTAGCATCAAAAATTGTTTTCACCAAACCTTCAGGTTCACCTAAAGCAATTGCTTTGCCATTACCCATAAATGGAAACCGTCCTACACGAAGGCTATGGCCTGCAGCAACAGCTTGGGCCTCAGTCATCCCTACGCTAGCAATCTGTGGATGACTATACGTACATCCAGGAATATTGGTTTTTTTAATACCATGAGAGGGCTTCTTACCTGCTAATGCTTCCACACATAAAATTGCCTCATGACTGGCTTTATGGGCAAGCCAAGGCCCAGCTGTTAGATCCCCAATGGCATAAATTCCTGGCTCATCAGTCATATTGAAATTCTTCGTAACAATATGTCCCCGATCCACCTTCACCTTTGTGTTCTCTAGTCCTAAATTTTCCGTATTCCCTACAATACCTACTGCGCTGATCACCTGATCAAAACCCTCAGTAACCTCACCCTTCGAGGTTTTTAGAGTCACCTGCTTTTTATTTTTATCAATTTTTATCACACTTGAACCCAAGAGAAAAACCATCCCTTGTTTTTCAAAGCTTTTCTGAGCCAGCTTTGAAATCTCTTCATCTTCATTGGGCAAAATACGTGTTTGAAGCTCCACGACCGTAACTTGCGCTCCGAGCGTTTGGTAAAAGCTTGCAAACTCAATACCGATAGCCCCTGACCCCACAACAAGAAGTTTTTTCGGCATGCTTTTTGGAACCATTGCCTCTTTGGCTGTCCACACGTAATCTCCATCAGCTTCCAAACCAGGCAATTGCCTGGCACGGGCACCTGTGGCCAGAATCACATGTTTGGCGGCAATGGTTGTCAGTTTACCTGCCCCCTCTGTGACATGAACCTGCCGCACCCCAGCCTGAAGGCCTCCAAGCAAAGCAGTCCCCATCACCACCTCGACTTTATTTTTCTTGAGGAGATGCGCAATGCCACCAGAAAGCTGCTCAGCCACTTTGCGAGAGCGCTCAACAATTTTTGAGAGCTCAAAGCCAATATCTTTTGCCACTAACCCAAATTGGCCCGCATGTTTCATTAAATGCAGGACCTCTGCGGAACGGAGCAAAGCCTTCGTCGGGATGCAACCCCAATTCAAGCACACACCCCCCAAATGCTGCTTTTCCACGATACAGGCCTTTAAACCCAGTTGAGCTGCCCTTATCGCGGCCACATAACCACCTGGACCTGCCCCAATCACCATCACATCGTAGGTTTGCATGAGCTCTCTCCTTGACTCTTATGGATCACCTTAAGTGCTTACCATAACTTGAACCAGCTGACCAAGGAGAAATGGACCCTCCTTTCCTTAAATTCTTCTGTAAATCATTTTTTCAACGATGAAATATTACCTTCATTCTCTTGCTTTGTCCTAGCCTACCTGATAAAAATCTTAATTGAAATTATTTCATACGAAAATAATTTGCTTTATTTTCATCAAGTTATGCCCAACTCATACAAAAACATTAAAGTGAATTTAAACAGAAGCGATCATAACAATCCCATTGGGATAGTGTTAAAGACTTTAACCTTATTCATCTTCAGCCAGAGATGTAATCCGTAAGCGATAACGTAGCTCTACTTGATCCTTAGCGGGTACTTGCATCGTCCATAAAAGACCATTTTCAACACGATGATTATGATTTTCACGAACCACCACAACATTGTGCACACTGGGCGGTTTTAATTCTTTGAGCACCCGAACAGAGACAGCTTTATCACGTGTGTTTTTCAAAATTATCCGATAACCAACCTCAGAAACTTTGGGCGCTAGCATTTTAAAGTCTGTTTGCTGAACCGTTGCTTCAATGCCATTTGCATCACCTAACCGCAGAGGAATTTTCCCCCCTACAGGCGTATGGTTAATACGCGTT
>CANLAL010000031.1 GCA_947488045.1 Alphaproteobacteria bacterium | reverse complement strand
CATCATCACACGCTATAAGGTTCTTGAAGAATGGGCATAAACATTCTATAAACCCTTACAGCTTGTCTGTCAAAGCGGGTGTAGCTCAATGGTAGAGCAGAAGCTTCCCAAGCTTACGACGGGGGTTCGATTCCCCTCATCCGCTCCAGCTAATTCTTAACTCCCTGCACGAGGAGAATCAAAGTATGAGTCAATAAACTCTTCCATGCTTTGGAAATCACTACAATCTAATCTAGATGGTAAATCCTCTGGGATATCTGATTCAGAATGATTAACAATGTACTCTTGCTGGAGAGTTACGAAATTCTTTCTAATATCAACCCTTTTCTCTTCCTTAGAAAGGTGAATTTGACTTTCTTGAAGCAATGGACCCGTAAGAACGACGCTTCCCTTAGGCAAGTACTTAAGGCGCATTTGGAGCCCAGTCCCTAACCTTTCGTCTAAATATCCTTTTTGCTCTTTCGCAAAGCCATATTTAAAGCTTAGTTCCGTTTGAGGCGGTACAAGAATAAATGAAATTTGTTTACGATATTGAGATTTTGACCAATCTTTTGGCAAAGCCAGTTTGTCATGCGCATACCCTAACCGAGAAAAATGGTTTTTTGCAAACCAAAAGGGTGTGACCCAAGAAAGTGTTCTCATTTTAGGTTGATATCTATTTGTTAAATTTAAGGGCATATTGGAATGAATGTTTACAAGAACCACCCAATCCTTGGTAATACCTTCGAAAGATGATATGCTATCTTCAATAAAATTGACATCATCCAAATCATAGTAACTCTGGCCATTTGCATTGCGACCATCATAAGCTATCGTTTCTGTAAGTTCTGCCCATTGTTTTAAATCAGAGCTGCGTTGTTTGTGCTTTTCTCTTTTTTGCAACATTTCTCTTGTTTTTTTCTGAAAACTGGTCTCGTGCGACTTCTCACCATCAGAAAAAGCAAAATCCATAGGAAAAATAACAGCGACAAGCACTATCAAAAAATTGAATTTTTTCATTTGACCCAAGCCTTTCTGTTCCAACCTTACATAAGGTAACGTTAATATTATATTAACATGCTTTTTAAATGAAAAATTTTTCAAAAGTCATTCGTACATAATCTATTGTTTATAAGTGTTTATTATTCGTCAGTGCTTCTTTTCTAACTCTCCGTTAAAAGACCCTCAACATGTTGATCTAGCAAAAATCAACATCGTAACCAACGATGAAGAAAACCACCTTCTGCATCGTTAAAACATTATTAACTCTATGTTAACAAGTTGTTAGTAAATTTAATCATACGCTTTGATTTTCGTAGGCTGTTCAGTGAGCGAAGTGATAACACATGCAAAAACAACACCCTCAAAAAATTGATGTAGGCCTAACTTTTAGCCGCATACGGGCTAATAATCTTTGGCATGGGTTGATGCGGTATCTAGTTTTTTTTATAGTTGGAATGGTAACATTAATTCTTTGCATTCATCTGGTAGTTCGCTCCACGGTATTAGGAAATTTGCTAGAAAAATTCCATGTTTTTCCGCTCAATCAAAAACAAGAGGAAACCACAAATCACGAAACTCGTATTATTCTAACAAACATACAATCCTCTTTAAGGACAGATCATCCATCGGATATACCGCCAGCAGTTAGAATGACACTTTCAATGGAATTGAAAACAATCAAAGAACAAGAGTTATTTTTTCTTATGAAACCAAAAATTCAGAAACAAGTGGAGGCTTACCTTCGTGAGGTTAATCATGATGATTTCAATCAAGACAAAAAACTCGCTCACCTCGAGGGGGAGTTGATAGCGTGTATAGAAGCAGTTACACGACCATTAAAGTTAAAATCACTATCTATAAAAAGCCCTCTTGTTTATCACGTCAAAAATTAGTGAAGATTTACCCACATTCTCTTTCAAGTTTTTCACATTGCCTTTTAAAATTTTCCTGAATCAGATCACAAAGTTTTTCATTTTGAAGCGCGTATGCCAAGGCAGCTCCCATAATTACATTTTCTGGCAATAATTGATTTTTGAGCGTAGGTAAAGAAACCTCACACGTTCCATCTTGTTTAAGAATAATGGCCGCATCTGTCTCATCCAACGCCAACATTTGGCGATCCGCTTTCATTTTTAATTCCCTGTATGTCATTGTTTTTATATGGCTTTCAAAAACCATGGCCTAATTTTTCATTTGTAGCAAGTTGATTATTTTAGCTTTTCCATCACTTCTTTCCATTCCCGAGCGGAAAGCCCACTGATCTCTTGTGTCATGGGCTCACCTTGAATCAATTTTTGAATCACAGTCAATGCCGTTTTGGAAAAATGAGCCCCGCCCATTCGATGCTCTACAAAGGCTTCATAGGCAAAAGGAACCCAGTATTTCACTGTCTCAAGCATAACTCGAGCATACTCTTGGATTTCAAATTGGGCATGACTATCTGCCCTTAAGGACAAAAAGTGAAACAGGTTATGGAGGTCAATTTTCCAATACCACTGTGTGTAAAAATTCACCGTAAGATTCATCCGAGCTAGCTCTCTGGCAAGGCCGGGTCTTTCGGGGTCTCCTTCCTCATTTAGCAAGTCTATATAACCTTCATAGGAGTTCATAGACTCCTTCTTGATGAGATCTAATACATATTGGGATTGCTCAGGTGTCAGGAGATCTCCGCGTCCTTGATGGTTAATGGATGACTGGGCAGCTACATGATGTGCTTCTGGTACATAAAATTCATTATCTAGGATGGAATAACGGGCTGAGTACTCATTCACATTTGCTGTGCGGTGACGAATCCATTGACGAGCAATAAAGATAGGTAGTTTGATGTGGTACTTGATTTCACACATTTCAAAGGGTGTTGTGTGCCGATGCCGCATAAGATAATTGATTAACCCACGATCTTCGCTAGTTTTTTTGGTTCCCTTCCCATAGGAAACTCGAGCCGCTTGAACAATAGAAGCATCATTACCCATATAATCAATAACACGCACAAAGCCATGGTCAAGTACAGGTAAAGCTTGATACAGAACCTCTTCTAGGGCCGATGAAATGGGCCGGCGTGTTGAAAATTTTTCAGATCGCAGGCTGTCAATTTCTTCTTGTTGTTCATTGGTAATGGCCATGGACTCGGTTCCTCGATTATCATCAGGGCCATTATAGGGTGCTAAAATACATTTTGTGAAGGCGCGTTTTTAGGAAAGCTACCTACAGAGAACTCTGCTGAATTGTTGAGAGCGTCTGTTCCAGGCGTGCATTCAATTTTTCATGGACAAGAGATTTCTTTACGTTGGTGATTATTTCATCTGTCAACACACTTCTAATTTCTTGCTGAGCTTGTGTTATCAGAAGAGCCATTCGATTGTCAGCCAATTGCCGCCGCTTAACTAGCATTTCCTTGAGATTGTGGTCAGCTTGGAGCTCTAAAGACGCTATGATTTCTTTTGCCTGAGCTAAAATATCTTGTGAAACTTTGGTTGCTTGATGAAGTTTTAATTTTGTTTCATTTAAAAACAATTGAGCTTCTTCACGGGCACGCGTAGCTTGATCAATATTAGTTTCAATTTTTTTGATTTGACCATCTAAAGCACCTGTAACTGCTTTATAGATTGGTTTTCCAGCACATAAGAAAAATAAAATAAAGGCAATTAAAACGTAAAAGGTGGGATCACTCAGCATCATCTTGTTTCCTCGTCTTTTTTCCTTGTGTCGTGTGCACAACAGAATCACTAGCCTTTACTTTCAAAATAAACGATTCTGTAAGGTTTTTCACAAGTTCAGGAAATTCCTTAATGATCTGTTCCTTTTTACGGAGGATATCTTTTTCAACTTTAGAAATTTTTTCGTTAAGCTCGCTTTGCATAAGGTGGAGAGCTGCTTCGTTTTCTCGCTTTATTTTTTCTTCGCATAAGTGAATGTAACTATTGGCTTCTGCCCTAGATTTTTCCATTAAGGAATCGACTCTTTGTAGGAGTATTTCTGCTTCTTCCTTCAGTTCGCTTGTGCGTTGAATATTATTATCCTGACGTTCCCATCTGGCATCCAAAATTTGATCCATTCTTGGCATAATAACGTAACGCACCAGAAGAAAGAGGGCAAAAAATGTGACAAAGAGCCAAAAAATTTGCGACGGGAACGTCAGAATATCTAACTGAGGCATAACTTATCTTTTATTTATACAAGATGAGAATGGATACAACCAATGCAAATAAAGCCACGGCTTCTGTTAATGCAAATCCAAGAATTGCAATGGGGAAGACTTGATCTTTAACTGATGGGTTTCTTGCGACAGAGCTTATCAGTGTAGAAAAGATATTTCCAATACCCAAACCAACCCCAAAAAGGGCAAAAAGAGCCAAACCGGCTCCGATCATTTTTGCTGCTTCGACTTCCATGTTTTAATTTCCTTTATGTTAGTGGAGATGAATGGCGTCTTTTAAGTAAAGACACGTTAAAATGGTGAAAACATAAGCTTGAAGGATGGCGACCAAAAACTCCAAGCTCATCAATGCGGCATTGACCAATAAGGGTGCAATACCAAAAACACCCAAGGCTACTGTAAACCCTGCAAAAACTTTTAAAATCGTGTGACCCGCCATCATATTGGCAAACAATCGAACTGAAAGTGAAATAGGCCGTGAAAAAAAGGACAGGACTTCAATGGGGATAAGAAGTGGAGCCATAAGAAGCGGAGCCCCTTGTGGCAAAAACAAGGAAAAAAAGTGGAAACCATGCTCTTTCAAACCCACGCCGACGACGATGAGAAAAACCATAAATGCTAAACAAAATGTTACGATAATATGGCTTGTAATGGTGAATCCATAAGGAATCATCCCCAACAAATTACCAAACAGAACGAATAAAAAGACGCTTAAAACAAGAGAAAAATATTTCATCCCCTCAGGGCCAATATTATCCTGGATTAGTTCTCGGATAAAACCATATAAACTTTCCACTAACATTTGCATACGACTTGGAATCATAAGTTTTTTGTGCGTTCCCATTATGAAGAGAATAGCTGAACAGAAAACTGTTAAAGACATGAAGAGTGAAGAGTTTGTGAAAGGGATATCTATATTAAATATTTTAAGATCAAATATTTTTTGGATTTCAAACTGGTGTAATGGATCAATCATTCATTTATCTTTTTTTCGTGTTGCTTTAATCACATTGTTGATTCCAGCGGCAAATCCCAATATCATAAAAACGCAAATTCCATATGGTTTTGTTGAGAAATAACTGTCAACACCATAGCCTATGAGACCACCAACCAATACACCGGAAAAAAAGTCCACGCCTACATTGAAGCTAGACGAATTTTTCATTGGCTACTCTCAAAATTTCAATCTCTGGAAAAACCTAGTCAATTGCTCATGACCTGTCAAGATCTGATGCGTGCAATTGTTTGTTCAATGTTATTAATTGGGGTTGTGGGTAAAACCCCATGACCTAAATTAAAAATATGTCGAGATGAATTGCATAGATTGCTCAGAATTTGATCAACAGATTTTTCTAAAAGTAAGCCGCCGGCCCATAAAATATTAGGATCTAAATTCCCTTGAGTTATTTTTTGATCTTGAAATTTCTTAATTATCCCTAAGGGAACCGAGCTATCAAATGATAAAGCATCAACAGATGAAATTTCCGCAATGTTTTTCAATCTATAACCAACTCCCTTAGGAAAGCTTATGATTGGGATATGAGGAAATTTTTCTTTTAAGGCTGTTGTCATTTGAATAAGGGGCTTAAGAACACATATATCCATCATAAATTCTGGAACACTCCCTGCCCAGGAGTCAAAAAGCTGAACAGCCATTACACCTGATTCAATTTGTCGTTTTAAAAAATAAATACAAGCTTCGGTCAGTATATCCATTAGTTTTTTAAATACGTCAGGGTATGATAAAGAAAACTGAATTGTATCATTAAAGTTTTTACCGGAATTTCCGATCATGTATGTAGCTAAAGTCCAAGGTGAACCTACAAAACCCAGGAGGGCTTTATCCACTGGTAGGTTCGAAATGATTAGTTGAATTCCATCTAAAATTGGTTTTATTCTAGACTCAAAACAATCGAAATTTAGTTTTTCCATACACAATTCAGATAAAATCGGCCCTTTTTTGTACTCAAAATGGACACCCTGTCCAAGTGCATATGGAATAATTAAAATATCACTAAAAAGGATGGCTACATCAATATCAAATCGCCGCAATGGCTGAAGTGTAATCTCGCAGATGGCCTCAGGACATAAGAACTTATCCATAAGACTCTTATAATTTTCTCCATACTTACGGTATTCCGGAAGGCTTCTTCCTGCTTGCCGCATAAACCAAATGGGAATTCTGTCAATTTTTTGACCTTTTAAGACTGATAAAAAACAAGATTGCATCTTCATAAGATCTTTATAATATATTGTAGCAGTTAGTAGGAGTCTGTATAAGTTTATTTTATTTAATACACAGGGTTTATCAATTATATCCACATATTTTTTTCTTATAGTCATCAAGTTTCCAAAGGATTTTTTCATTTTTTATTATTTTAGGGATAACTTCTCTTTATTTTGTGAAAGGCTGTGGATAAAATTGAATAAAATCCTACTATTATCAATTTTTAATTTAAATAATTTTTATACACAGTTTATTCACAAATATCATTGGCTTCCACTTATTACCTTGTATGCAGAGAAAAAACTAATATAGTGAGCCTGTTTTTATCAATATGAGGATTCTCTGATGTCCATAAAATTTGCACCTGTGTATTTATTAACCCTTTCATTTTTGGTTTGCCAACCGGCGAAGGCAGATGAATTATCGGATTTGCGCGTCCAACTCGATAAAATGGCAAAAAAAATTCAAGAGATTGAATTATCCAATAAAATTAATAAAAAGAATCAAAAATCATCCGCTGATTACATTGTTCGGGATTCAGTCTTTGAAGAGAAGCTCAGCGAACGAATCCAAAAAATAGAATTAGAAAATAATGAACTGAAAATAACATCGAAAAATTCTGTTAAATCAGGTTCTATGCCTGGATCCTTTTTGATTCCTGGTACTGACACATCTTTAAAGATTTACGGCTATGTGAAGGTTGATGGGATTTATTCCAGTCGCGCCCCGGGTGGAGATGCCAGTGCTTCATATGCATCCTCTAATTTTCTTGCAGTTCCTCTCAAAGGAACACCTATATACAAGCAAGGTTCTGAATTTGCAGCAACAGCACGTGAATCTCGTTTCGGTATTGATACTCAAACAGTTTTACCAAAAGGGAAAATCGGTACGCGAATTGAAGCAGATTTTTACGGATCTGGAAGCAATTTCCATCTCCGTAAGGCCTATATTGATTATGTGATTGGCAATCATGAGTTTTTATTTGGTCAGCAAGGCACTATATTTGCTGATGGCAGTTCCACAGATGATTCCGAGACATTGGACTTTGGTGGCATTACAGGTACGCCAGGTGGAAGAGTTCCTATGGTTAGGTATGCCTATCAATTTTCACCAGTTGTCAAATTTATGATCGCTCTTGAGGAGCCAGATACTACTTACAAAGATACAAGCGTTTTCGTTTCAAATTTAGCTTCTGAGCCTTATAACTATTCTTTAAAAGCATTGGATTCTAGCTCAGGTAATACAGTTGAACGGATGCCTGATGCAATTATTCACTTAAAATTGGGCGATGAGAAGGCACATATTTCATTTAGAGGGCTTGTAACTCAACAATCTTATGATGACACTGTATATAAAAAGCGTATATGGGGTTATGGTGTCGCTCATTCTGGACATTATACATTTTCTAATAATGATAACATTGCTTATGATGTTATTTATGGAAATGCCTTGGATGGTTGGATGGATGCAGGTATAGGCGCAATACTTGATACTACAACAGACCCTCAGAAAAAGAACTTTTTTCTACAAAATAATTTAGGAATAGCTGCTTCTTATAAGCATATGTGGACCAATAGTCTTCGGTCAACTCTGGGTCTAGGTATGTTAAGAACTTATAACAAAGGTATTATGAAATCCTTACAAGTAAACAGATTTGTTCGTGATTTGCATATAAACTTGGTTGAGTCACCTGTAAAAAATCTTGATGTTGGAATGGAATACGCTGTTGGTGAACGTCATGTTGAAAAAGCCAGGCAAATTCCTGGCCTTACAACAATTTCAGATGTCGGTGTAACCCATCGTTTTCAAATTTCGGCAAAATATTCTTTCTAAGAGTCCAATTATATCTACTTAGCGAATTGAAAAATTTATTAAAAATTAAAATGAGATGTTTTTTAAAAGAAACATCTCATTTTCTTAAATGCAAGTATCCCAAAGCAATACTCAATGCTGAGCTACTAATTTGTAAAAATATCATTGCTTATATACACTCTATGCCCCAAACGAATATAGCACTTTATTGGCCTTTGGATCATGAAGTAAATATTAAACCGCTGATTTTTACGATTCATCATATACATCAGGTTCTCCTTCCGTTTGTTACGGAGAGGAATATGCCACTTGAATTTAGAACGTTTTCAAAGAAAAATTTTATGACTGATGCAATGGGCTTTTTATTACCAGTTGATTCAGGCCATATAATCCCTGATATAATTTTTATGCCTATTATTGGGGTTGCTTTAGATGGAACAAGATTGGGATCAGGCGGAGGGTATTACGATAGAACATGTATCATGCATCCAACAATAAAAACCATTGGCGTAGGCTTTTCCTTCCAAATGTGTAAAAAGTTTGATACAGACATTCATGACCAGAAACTTTTTGCGTATATATCAGAGCTGGGTATCCATACCTTTTGAGGAGATAGAATGTCCGATTTTTTCAATATATTGTTTTGTGGTGACGTTGTCGGGCGTTCTGGTCGAGATGCAATAAGTCGTTATTTACCCGAAATTCACAAAAATATGGATATTGAATTTACCATCGTGAACGGTGAAAATGCAGCCGCTGGATTTGGAGTAACACCTGAAATATGCCTAGAATTTTATAAGCTAGGTATTGACGTGATTACGACTGGAAATCACATTTGGGATCAAAAAGAAATCGTTTCATATATTTCAAAAGATGATAGACTCTTAAGGCCTCTAAATTACCCTGCCAGTAACCCAGGATTGGGGCAATCAATTTATACATCGAAGACTGGTTATAAAATTTGCGTTATGAATCTAATGACTCGTCTTTTTATGGATAGCCTTGACGATCCATTTGCTCATGCAAAAGTTTTACGAGATAAATCGTTGCTTTCAGGAGATTGCCACGCGATTTTTATAGATATTCATGGGGAAGCTACTTCAGAAAAAGCTTCTATGGCATATTTTTTGGATGGGCATGTGAGTGCTGTATTGGGAACACATACCCATGTTCCTACTGCTGACTATCGAATTTTGCCTAAAGGAACAGCTTTCATGACGGACGCCGGTATGTGTGGTGATTATGATTCAGTTGTGGGGATGGATAAAGATATTGCCACAGCAAAATTTCTTTATAAGATGCCTGCTCGGTTAAAGCCTGCTGCAGGCGAAGGAACCCTTTCAGGCGCTGTAGTTTCTGTTTCACGTGAAACAGGTATGGCTAAACAAATCCAGCCTATTCGGCTGGGCCCACATCTTAGTGAGGTCGCACCGTGGAAATAATTGTTTCATGTGAAACAGAAAGATATATCCAAATTTTGCGCACCTGGAATGGTAAAATTAATCTTATTTCCTCGCTGGAAAAAGTTCATCAATTTATCCATGATAGCGTCTGTCTTTCTACACATATCAAAGATAATGAAACTGTGGTAGATATTGGCTCGGGAAACGGTTTTCCTGGGGTAATACTTTTGCTAATGAAGCATAAAGTAACAATGATAGAAAGAGACAAAAGAAAAACAGCATTTCTAAGAAATACGCTTACTGAATTGGATTTAACGGGCCGTATCCTGAATATGGATTGTGGCGCACTAACAGAAAAATTTGACTGTTTGGTTTGTAAAGGATTCAGCTCAATTAAAGAAATCATCAGGCTTTGTAAGCACTTATCAGCGCGTTTTCTACTTATTAAGGGAAGATCGTGCGTCAGTGAGCTTAGGGAAGCACTAAGCGAGTTTTCCTTTTCAGTTGAAATTCATCCCATTTCAGGCGAAGATAACGGATGTATCATCGAGGTTTGGAACGTTAAAAATGTATAATAAAACGATCGCCATTGTAAATCAGAAGGGTGGGGTCGGGAAAACGACCACTGCAGTTAATGTGGCTGCTGCTCTTGCAGCTGCTGGAAAACAGGTCCTGCTCATCGATATGGATCCTCAAGCAAATGCAACCTCATCCTTTCAAATCGAACCAAACAATGGGCAAAATACAAGCTACGAGATGCTTATGGGCATGACGCCCGCCACTGAGTGTATAAAAACCACTCAAATTCCTGGGCTTGAAATTATTCCCTCTACACGTGACTTGGCCGCAGCGGAGATAGAGTTGGTTAGTCAGCCAGAGCGGGAACTATGGCTAAAGGAAAGATGGAATTTGATTTCAAGCCAAAGAAAGTACGATTATATTATGATTGACTGCCCTCCATCGAATGGACTGCTCTCGGTCAACTCGTTGGTCACTGCACAGACTGTTCTTATTCCCATTCAATGTGAATACTATGCCTTAGAAGGATTGGCTCAGCTCGTACGAACAGTCGACAGGGTTAAAAATCGTCTTAATCCTCAGTTGGAGTTGGAGGGTATTTTGATGACCATGTATGATGGCCGCAATTCATTGAACAGACGTATAGTGGATGAAGTACAGCACTACTTTGGTGATGATGTTTTTCAAACCATTATTCCAAGGAATGTTAAACTTTCAGAGGCTCCTTCATTTAAAATGCCCGGAATACTTTATGATTTTACATGTTCTGGAGCTGTTGCATATATGAAATTAGCCAGAGAAATATTGGAGAGATCAAATGAAAGAACGAAAGAGTATCCTCGGACGAGGGTTGGATGAACTTTTTGAGTCTCGCCCTCAAAATCTTGCACCCCGCGAATTATCAGTCGAAGATATTGCACCTGGTTCATCACAACCACGTAAGTATTTTGACAGTGAAAAGATAGAACAACTCTCTGTTTCTATTCGCGAAACAGGGGTTATTCAACCCATTCTCGTACGGCCGACTCATGATCCAAAGAAATTTGTGATCATAGCTGGTGAAAGACGTTGGCTTGCTGCAAAATCTGCCGGCTTGGAGTTTATTCCTGTGGTCATCAAGGAAATGACCGATCGTGAAGCCTTGAAAATAGGCATTATAGAAAACATACAACGAGAGGATTTGACAATAATTGAAGAAGCTGAGGCATATCAGAGACTCATAGATGAGCATCATTACACTCAGGATATGGTTGCAAATGAAGTGGCCAAAAGCAGGAGCCATGTTGCCAATACACTTCGACTTCTCACTCTACCACAAGAGGTAAAAACACTGCTGGTCACAGGGAAAATCAGTGCAGGGCATGCAAGAGCATTAATCAATGATAAAGATGCCGTAGAAAAGGCAAAGAAAATTATTGAAAACAAGATGAATGTTCGAGATGTAGAACGTGAGAACCGCAAAAAAAATAGCGTTGATATACAACTCAATACACAAGATGTTCGGAATATTGAAATCACACTTACTCAACTGCTAGAAGCTAAGGCTGCTGTTTCAATCATGAAAGATAAAATCCGCTTAACGATAGACTTTTCAAGCATCTGGAAACTTGAAGATTTCATGGAGGAGCTTGAAAAGAGTGGGAGGAAAGACTAAGTTTTCCATTTTTTAAAACTCCAACGCTTCCATTGGCCCAAGTTTTGAACCCCTCAACTTTACGAAGGTTGCATGCACTATTTAGGTCTGCCAGAGCTTGTCCCATGAGCTCATCCCCCAGCGGAAATGTGTCAAAATGAATGGGGAGGCTCCATTCTGATTTAAGATCAATATGGGCCTTGACCGCCTCTTCAGGTGTCATATGGCTGAATTCCATAAGCCACGAAGGTTGATACGCACCAATGGGAAGGAAACTTAATGATGGAGCACCTAAAACACGATTTATTTCAGAAAAATGAGGTCCATACCCTGTATCACCTGGGAAAAAGACCCCATTTTCATTTTTCGACGATTTAAGATAAAAACCCAGCCATAAAGATTTGTTTTTATCAAAGAGTCCACGCTGTGACCAATGTTGGGCTGGTGTCGCGTGAACGCTCACATGGGTATTGAGCTGAGCGTGCTCCCACCATTTAAGAGCCGTAACACATTTAAACCCTCGCTTAAGGAAACTCTTTTCAAGGCCAATAGGACAAAAAATATGAAAAGTATGCTTTTCTTTTAAGGCAAATAGAGATGGCCAATCGAGATGGTCATAATGGTTATGCGAAATTAAAACGACATGAATAGGGGGTAAGTCATTGATAAGCAAACCGTTTGCGCGGCTTCTCTTAACGCCAAGCCAAGAAAGAGGGCCGATGGATTCAGAAAAAACTGGATCTGTTATAATATTTAAATTCTCCATTTGGATGAGCAAACTCGCATGACCAATAAAAGTTACAATAGTTTCATTAGCCAATGAAGCCTGGGAAGGTATATTTATGGGAGATACAATGCCTCTAGGCCATGTTTTTTTGCGTGTCAAGTACCACCAATAGCTACGCCAAGCAGGTGGAGAAATATAACTTTCAACCCAGGCATTAAAATAGTGTTGACCCTTTTGTGCGGTCTCAAACACTTTATTAATTTTACTCATTTTCTAATTCACTAACTGATTAACGGGAACTAAGGGCTTGGGATAAACAGCAGGGTAGGGGATTTGGGGTGTTGGAGATTCAACCTCCGCCTTTTTACCGCAGGATGACAGGATAGGAACAATTGCAATCACTAAAAAACGAAGCCTCATGAGAAGATCCTGAAAAAAATAATTGCCTGAAGCATAACAGAGTCACTTCTGGTGAGAAAGAGAGATTGAAAAAATCCTTGCAAATATTGCATAAAAAGAAAATCAGGAGTACTTGTTGATCATATGTGTCGAAAGCGAGTCAAAATGAAAAAACCCATTGTAGGTATAACCCTTGATTCACGAGGGATTGGTGGATATTCAGAACGTTACCCTTGGTATGCCTTAAGAAAGAACTATACAGATATTATTTGTCAAGCTGGTGGTATTCCCGTTGCTCTACCTCATCACCGTGAGCAAGTGAAAAATTATACACATATGCTAGACGGCCTTTTGGTTACAGGTGGAGCAGTGGATGTGGCGCCTGAGCTTTATGGGGAATTGAGTGTTCACCCAACTGTAATCACGAATTTGGAAAGGACAACATTCGAAATTGATGTGGTCAAAAATATTTCAGCGCTCTCAAAACCCTGTTTGGGGATTTGCGGGGGCATGCAGGTCCTTAACGTCGCACGCGGAGGTTCACTCTATCAAGATATCCCAACACAGCTTCCTGAGGCTTTAAATCACGTCCAAAAAACAGACAGACATGAGGCCAGTCATTGGGTAAGTGTGCTCGCAGACTCGCAAATGTTTGATGTGTGTGGAAAAAATAATCGCATTCAAGTTAATAGCGTTCACCATCAATGTGTAAAAAATGTTGGCCATGGGCTTATCGTGAATGCGATAGCAGATGATGGAGTGATTGAAGGAATTGAGGATCCACATTTGCCATTTTTTATGGGGGTGCAGTGGCATCCAGAATTTCATGTGACAGAACATGATCACGCTCTTATTGAAAGGTTTATTGCCAAGTGTCAAAACCTATAAAAACAGAAAAGACAAAAATGCCCGTAACACCTAAGGGGGAGAGGATTGCCAAAGTTATGGCGGCCTCAGGATTATGTTCACGTCGTTCTGCTGAAGATTGGATAATAGGGGGCCGTGTCAAGGTTAATGGTGTTGTTTTAAAAACACCAGCTTGTGTGGTGACAGACTCAGATGAAATTTTAGTAGATAACAAGGCCATCGAAAGACAAACACATGTACAAGTTTGGCTTATGAACAAGCCACGGGGCGTATTAACCACGCATCATGATCCCCAAGGACGGACTACAGTATTTTCATTGTTACCTCCAGCAATGGGCCATGTGGTTTCCGTTGGGCGGCTGGATATGGACTCAGAGGGGCTTATTTTGCTGACTACGAGTGGCACGTTGAGTCACTATCTTGAAGCGCCACAGACCGGTTGGATTCGCACGTATCGTGTGCGTGTCCACGGCCGAGTGGATGTGACATCTCTTGAAAATCTGAAAAAAGGCATCACGATTGATGGTATCGACTACAAACCTATTGAAGCTAACTTGGAAATCCAAAAAACAAGCAATGCCTGGATTGAGTTTAAGTTAACCGAAGGAAAAAATCGCGAAATTAGACGTATTTGCGAACATTTTGGATGGTCAGTAGGTCGATTGATTCGGACTAGTTTTGGTCCTTTATCTTTGGGTGATTTGGCTACAGGTGGGTTAAAAGAAGTCCCTCATCGTATTTTGAAAAGTTCACTTCCCAGGCACATTTATCCATGTTGAGAATTATTGCAGGTCGTTTTAAGGGCAGAAAGCTTCATGTTCCTGATAATCACCGCAAAACACGCCCTACCTTAGATCGCGTCCGAGAAACGATCTTTAATATTTTAACTCATAATTCTGATTACCCCGCTTTAGAAGGCGCTAACGTTCTAGATTTATTTGCTGGGAGTGGTTCATTGGGTTTTGAAGCACTCTCCCGAGGCGCGGCACATGTGACATTTGTGGATGAAGATGTAAACAGTCTAGCTTGTTGTAAAAAAAATACTGAATTGTTAAACGCACAATCCTTTGTAACAGTATGCAAAGGGCTGACTCAAAGTGTGAATCCTCCAAAAAAACCCTATGATATTGTGCTCATTGACCCTCCATATTATAAGGGCATGAGTGAACCTACGCTCATGAATTTACTCCATCAAAATGCATTAGCGTACCACCATATTCTTGCCCTAGAGATGGCCATTGATGAGCACCTTCAACTGCCGACAGAATTTGAAATTCTTAAAGAAATAACGTGTGGCCCTGGGCGCATATATTTCTTAAAAAGCTCCCGAACAAACAACGGTAATTAACTAACCATTTAAACTATATTTTGATCTTCATGCGGGAGGATTTTCATAATATTAAAACGTACGAATGTATTGCTACTTTATAATGTTTATTCTTATGCTGATTTATAACT
>CANLAL010000030.1 GCA_947488045.1 Alphaproteobacteria bacterium | reverse complement strand
GCAAGCGATGCCATGCTAGGGTTTATGGCTATGCCATTTTATAAAGCTATGGAATTTACTGCAGGTGAAATTGCCTCTGCCGTCAAAGTGTTTGGTCTGATTGCGACCCTTTTCGGTGCGTTTTTGGGCGGAGTCATGGCCTCCCATTACGGTAATATGAAAATTCTCTTTATAGGGGCCCTTATGCAAGCCCTTTCCAATAGCGTCTACATTCTCATCTATATGTCTGGGCATGATGTGGGTATTTTGTATCTTGCGCTTTTGATTGAAAATGTCACAGGCGGAATTGCAACCACAGCTTACATTGCTTATCTTTGCCAGCTTTGTAACGTGCGTTTTGCGGCCACTCAATACGCCCTTTTGAGCGCACTTGCCGGAACACCCCGCATCTTTTTGGCAGCTCCTTCTGGTTACTTGATCGACCATAGTGGCTGGGTGTTCTACTTCGTCACCACCATACTTGTGGGAATTCCATCCATTGCACTTTCTTGGTATTTCCTAAAACATGAAAAGGATGCTCATAAGCCTGTCTCTTGAAATGAGACAGGGGGCGTTCAAACGGCCGTAACATTGGAAGAAAAACGAAAAAAGGAGCCTGAATAAAGTGAAAGAGCGTTGGCGCAAGATTTACCACAAATTTTCAGACAAACGCATCGTTCTCCAATTGTTTCTTGGGTTTTCTGGAGGGTTACCCTTTCTACTCACAGGGCCAACGCTTAACCATTGGCTCAAAAAATCAGATGTAAGCCTAACCACCATTAGCCTTATTGGTATTATTACTGCTCCTTATTTCCTAAGGTTTCTTTGGGCGCCGTTGGTGGACCGATTTAAAATCCCCCTACTCACTGACAAGATGGGCCAACGCCGCAGCTGGGCCATTTTAAGCCAAGTATGCCTTGTGATCAGCATTATTGCGCTTTCGTTTTGTCATCCGGCAGACAATATTTTCTTTACAGCTATGTGTGCTTTCTTTGTTGCGCTAGCTTCAGCCACTCAGGATATTGTTTTGGATGCGTATCGTGTGGAAAGTTTGCATAGCTCAGAATATGGCATTGGATCATCCAACTATGTCTTTGGCTATCGTATTGGTATTATGATTGCAGGTTCAGGAGCTATCTTTGCCTCCACATTCTTGGATTGGAATGTGACGTACCGTATTTTAGCTATACTCATGGCGGTCGGTATGATCACCATTTTAATGTGCCCTGAGCCTAAGCGAGAGAGTCGAAAAACCTCCGAGCATAATGGCCTTGAAGGTAAACCTCAGGAAAAAAATATTTTCTACTGGTATGGACAGACGATTGCTAGAATTTTCAGCGATTTTTCCCATACGCCAAAATGGGTAGCCATCTTATCCTTCATTATGCTGTATAAAGTGAGTGACAACCTTATTGGCGGTATGTTTAACCCATTTCTTTTGGACGTAGGGTTTTTAGATACTTCCATTGCTTTTGCTCAAAATGTTGGCCTTTGGACCAGTATTATTGGCGCCACCTTGGCGGGGGTTTTGATCAGTCGCTTTGGCTTATTTAATATCATGCTACTTTGTGGCACATTAGAAGCGCTTTCAAACCTGGTGTTTATTATGCTTGCAAAGTCTGGCACATCTGAACCTTTACTTTATGCAGCCACCATCGCAGAAAATGTAACCAGCGGAATGGCAGTTTCAGCTTATGTGGCTTTCCTTTCCAGCGTATGCAGTACATCTTATACCGCCACTCACTATGCTATGATGACATCGCTTTCCTCCTTCGGACGTGTGATCGTGAGCCTTCCTGCTGGCTGGATTGCAGAAAACTTTGGCTGGGTTAAGTTTTTTGTTTTTTCAGCAGCAGCTGGCATTCCTGCCATTATCTTGTTATTTTATGTAGGCCCCTATCTTCTCAATCATCGTATTGATGGGAGTGAGCTTGATGAGCCTAAACGCTCAAAATCTATTTAAGCGGATCCTTCAGGGGTATCTTCAGCCTGGTGCTGTCCGCGTTCTTTTTTTAGGGTTTTCAAGCTCAATCCCCTATATTATGATTTTGGGAACTTTGAGCGTCTGGCTTACAGAACTGGGCTTCAGCAAAACAGTTGTGGGATATTTTTCCATCGTAAGCATTACTTATCCATTTAAGTTTTTGTTTGCGCCTTATGTGGATCGATGGCGTATCCCCTATTTTACGGCGCGTATGGGTCATAGGCGTAGCTGGATTTTATGCGCCCAAGCATGTGTTGTTTTTGGATTGATAGTCATGGGGTGTGTTGGACCAGAAAAGCACATATGGGCTTTTACCGTGATTACAATTTTTGTGGGCTTAAGCTCTGCTATTTACGACATTTCCACTGAAGCTTATCGCATTGAAATTATGGACCGTAGCCAAATCAGCTATGCGGCGAGCATGAGTGGCTTTGGGTATCGTATGGGTATGATTGCCTCAGGAGCAGGCGCCCTCTATCTTTCGGCATTTTTTGATTCTTGGGCAGTGGCCTATTTTGTTCTCGCCCTCGTTGTGGCTATGGGCATGATTACAATCCTTTTTTGCAAAGAGCCGGAGGTAGCTAAAAAAGATATGTTGCTTAGAAACACGCCACCCTCTCCCCTGGCTTTCTTAAGTAGCGCGCGTCATTTCCTAACGCTACCACACGCATGGGCATTTTTTATTTTCCTTTTGATCCACAAAATAAGCGCATCCATGATGATGACGATGACCACACCATTTGTTATGGATATTGGGTTTTCAAAGATGGAAATTGCAAATATTGTTAAACTCATGGGCGTATCAATGATGATTTTGGGAGTGCTCAGCGCAGGATTCCTTACCAATCGATTTGGAAGCTTCTTAACTTTGCGTTTTTGTATTATTGCCAGCATGGGCGTGAGTGGATTGTTTGTTTTGATGTCAGTGATTGGGCATAACGCGCCCCTGTTTGCCATCTGCATGGCCGTAGAGCACTTTGTAAGCGGGATGTTTTCTGCAAGCGCCATTGCGTTCATGTGCAGTTACTGTCGCATGGGCGCAGCAGGATCAGATTATGCTTTCATTTCTTCCTTTGGGTCCTTATGTCGGGTGGCCTTTTCCTTCATTTCAGGATTATTGGCGGATTATTTGGGTTGGACAGGATTTTTCACTATGATCCTGATGACTACTTTGCCTGGGCTTTACATTATCAATCGGTATAAGAAGACTTTTGACCCCATTCAAGGTCAAAAATCATCTTAATTTTTTAACTTCCATGCACAAATGTGGCCTTCATGGGCTTTCATTTATGTGGTTGTATTTTTCGGAACTTGAGGGATAAAGCTTTGAAGCATATTGTCAAAACCTTTAAAAAACTCATACATTTCCGTTGCAGCACGAAGTAATGTCATTGGCCTACCTGTGTAATAAACCAACACAGCCATCAAGCTTTGAATGGGGTCAGTGAAGTCTACTTCTTTGGGAGCAAAGCGACTTCTATCTAATTCAAAAAGATTTTTAAGCTGAATATCATAGGGAGCATAAGAAATGTATGAGGTTCCATTTGCAAGCGTCAAATTTGAATAGTCCTTTGGAATAATTTGGTAACCAAACGTTCCACTGAAGGCGATATATCCATCGGAAAGTGAAATGTTTACAAAATACTGATCTTGGGTCAAAGCTTCAAATGTTTGCCCTTGAAATGAAATCAGTTGAGGGAATTGGATGCGTTGATTTGAGCCATCTACATTGACGTGTTGGGTGGCGGTGTAAGCCAATACATTCCCTACTAAGAACCCTTGCGGTAAAAACTCTAAGTTACCATTTGTAAATGTTAAGGTTAGGGAACTGGCGTTTGTTGAGTCCGCCCATTTTATTCCATTGCTAGAAATAAAGTTTGACCCATAAACCCTTGTTCCATTTAGGGAGAGCGTTTGATTGTCGGATGCATCAAACCTATTAAAGTTAGACCCATTCCTTGCAAATGAAAAAAGATCGGTGGCTTGAGTGATGCTATAGACTGTCAGCTCTGGACTTTCATCATTGAAAAGTTTGACAATGGGGCCGCTCACACAGGGCCACTCAAACGGACCCTTTTTCCCTTGAAAATTCAAGAAATTGCTATTAATTGTTGCCGTTTGATTCATGCCTTGTCCGTTATTGATAGGAGCAGGGCTCGGCATTGATGAGGGCGTACCAATGCTGGTGGCTAATGGTACATAACGTACACCACTCGTACTCTGATTTGATTGTGGGCATGGGCATATGGAGACAACATCATCATAGATTTCCCCCAATGACTGCATAGGTGTTGAGAGTAACTCTTGAAATGTTGAAGCTGAAAATGTTCTCGATCCAGTGGTATAACCCTGCTGCACTAAAAAATTGCTATTAATGATCCTGTTGATCTCACCAAAAATGGAGTCCATGACGGCTGAGGCTGAGAAAAGTGTCATCCCTCTTCCCGTATGTTCTTTTAATACTTGAAGAAGGCCCTTGGCTGCATTAATTTGCACATCATTATAAAGCTGGGAGAGCTGTAGCTCCAATGTAGATTCTTTTACCTCATCTTTGTATGCTTTGTACCCATCCAAAAGACGCTTAAATATTTGTCGAATATCAAGAGGGAGATTTTTCCAATCATTGGTAATGTTTTGAGTATACCCGCTGTTTTTCCATGCAGTATTGCAACTTTCTTGATTTAGGCCTTGTCCATTTTGGGCAAGACAAAGAGTAGGAATGGCATAAATTAAGGACCCCATTAGGATGTTTTTCATTCTCATTTAATACTTCCTTACGTAAAAGTTTGATGTGTGAGCGTACGTATTTTTCCCCCCTGTTATTCATAACTGCTTGGCTCAGCAGAAAAGTGAATCACAGGGGCTGAAAATTTAACTTTACGGCGTTTTAGTTGCATTGGGAGATTGCTGTAATAACCCTGCAATTGTCAGGGGCATTTCTCGAATAACATCGCCCATGCTTACAGGTGAGAGTTCTGGTGGCTTGCGGACCTGAAGAATCTGGTCATAATAAAAAGTTTTAAGAATTCCTGGAAAAGATGTGTTCCCAGTTTGTGTATTTAGACTTAGAGTGTCTGCTTCAGCAGTAAGCCATGCATCCACACCATGGCTTACTGCAGCAATTAATGAATCTGAACAGTTTAGTGAAACTGTGGGCTCAACTTCTGTTCCCCATAGAGCGCTCATATCAAAAATGGCCGTGAATAGGTAGTGTGCTACCGCAGCAATACGATTTAAATATTCTGAGTCACGAGTACCCTCCAAGCTATAGTCATAGCTATAATGAGCGGAGGTATAGTAATTATAAAAATCAGAAGTGACTGCGCCCTGTGATGGAGAGCTTCTATAGCAATATCGATAAGTCAGTTCGTGCTTATTATTTTCGGTATAGTAGCCCGTCTGATTGATCTGGCAAGTTGCCCATGGAGAAATATATGTTTTATTCCGAAGGCGGTATTCATGCGTATCATCAGGTTGAACAGGAATACTATAATTAATAAGTGCATCATTGCTAGCGTAAAGGGGACCATCCACATGAATATATCTAGGCTCATACACGTCAAGATAAGAGGTGAGTAGCTTTGGGCTGACTTGCTTATAGGTGGCTTTCCACATGGTTTGGAGGGCTCGATTGATCTGATCCGTAACATTAGATTGTAGGTAAAACCACATTGTAGGTGAAAGGACGTCATCCAAGTTAGACTCTTGCTCCGCCTCTAGGGTGTTTGTGGTTGTTCTCACAGCATTAGATAGCATGGCCATATATGTGTTGAGCTCATGAGGACCAACAGTTACCCCTGTGGAGCGACTAAATGTATTGATTAACTCATCAAGATTTGCATTGAAGGCTATCTCATAGTCCGCAGGATAGATGGTATTGTTGAGTTTAGGTTGTTTAAATGATGATGGGTCACTATTATCGTCATCTGTTCCAGCCCATTCATAAATCGTCCATAAAATAGTGTTGTTGGCTGTTATATTACCAATTAAGGCATGTGCGAAAGTTGTAATCACTGCATCGTTGAGAGGGATTTGCAAAGCAACGGCCCATGTATCAACGGTTTTGAACAGCGCATCTTCCAAGCTCCACATAGTATTAGTGCCATAAGCTGCTTCAATCATCCGTGCACCAAAATCTTCCGTTGAAATGGTTGTCGGTGTGCCATCTGATGATTTAAGGGATTGATACCATTGATAAAAAAGCCTCTCGGGTATGTCAAGAAGTGTTGAATTGGTGAGGATACCTCGTGCAATTTGATTGTTCTCTGCTTTTGCTTCAATCAAGTTCTTAAAGGTTTCAGTGGAGGTATTAAAATATTGTAATAACTCCTGTACTTTGGTTGCAATATTTTCTCTGAATGTCAGGGAATGATTGCTTGAAGATTCTAAGTAAACTAAAGTTGTTTGATTGAGCGTTGTAAAAAGAGCAGGTAAAGTTTTATTAAGCGTTGTACCCAAATTTACATTATTTGGGTTCGTTAAAAGACCTCTAATCTGCCTAACTGTAAATGATAAGAATTCCATTGTTTCTGTTTTAGTTTGATCCAATTGTTCTTTAATGGCTGAACTTAAATCATCTACTATTCTTACGAAATCATTTTTTTGCTCATCATTAGTCTCAGTTCCGGTATTGAAAGACTGATTAAACAGATTAATAAAGGCTGACACTGTTGTATCGGTATTCGTTACATTTCTAAAGTCAATGGGTTTCATGATGTAACCCCAGAATGTGCGAATGTAATCTTCCACGCTTGTAAGGATTGCGGCCTGAAAGTTTGATGTAAGGGTGTATTCGGTTTCTGGAATCCCCAGTTGTGCCGTGGCTGCATTTAATGTGGGAGTGATGGCAAATTTGGTACTGTCAATCAATTCCTGCACAGGGATGGGAACTAAAGTGATGCCAAATTTTCCATTCCAATATTTAGTGATGTTGCCTGTAAACTGAAGCATAGATAAGGGAAGGCTAGACGTCGCATTAAATAGTTCAGAAAAGAGGATGTCCTTAGCAAAATTAGGTATTTTGCTATAAAGTGCCTGGGGGCTGTTTTCGCAAACGAAAGTTCTGATATTTGTGATGGTCGCATTTGCAGCATTGCAA
This sequence comes from Alphaproteobacteria bacterium, assembly GCA_947488045.1. Taxonomy (GTDB): domain Bacteria; phylum Pseudomonadota; class Alphaproteobacteria; order 43-37; family 43-37; genus CANLAL01. Next base: position 8,580 of record CANLAL010000030.1, on the reverse strand, counting down.
AGAGGGCCGATGGGAAGTGTGCTAGCGCACAGTACATTGAAGAATCCGGGCAGTGTATCGGTTTGACAAAAACTACTGGACGACCATGACGGAGTTGGTGTGACCGGGCAGTTTGAGCAATCCATACATTCTTCATAACATTCTTCATACTCACTTCTAAGTTTGCCTAATTCATCTTCTAGTTTTTTAAACTCAGCATTGGCTGAGCTAATTAACTGCTGTTTCGCTGAAATTTCTCCCAAGAGATCCGCAGTCCCTGCCATTGCAAAACTGACGCGTCCGGTGAGCGTGTTTTGGCTTTTATACGCTTGATAATTCCCATTTGCAGTTTGTGCGGATACACTTGGTATAGTAAGGCAAGTCAATGCTAAGATTGCTACTTTGAAACTCATTCATTCCTCCTGTTGTCGTCATTTTTATTATGAAATTATTTTCACAGCGTTTTTTCATTAGGTGCTTTTTTTACTTTTAACTAACGCTGGGCTTAGTATGAATCTAACAGACAAACCTATTTTGACAAGTGGGATGTCTTTGGAAAAATTTCAAAATTTTCTGATGGATTGATTTAATGAGCGCATGGTCAGAATGCATATTGCTCACAAACAGTGAAAAAGGAAATATAGCCCCTACTCCTTCAGCGTACTGAAGTCATAGGGGCTTGATCGAAATTATATAATTTTCTGTTTAAACTATTTAGTCCCATCAGGTGGGTTTATTTTATTGTTAAATTCTGTAACCGCATCATCTAGTGCTTCGATCAGGCGAGTTGCTTCATCAGCAAACTTTGAAAACTCTACTGTTGCTCTTTCAATGGTCACTGGCCGGCCGGTGTAAAAAGCAACAACAGCCATCAATGAATCAAGAGGGTCTGAAAAGTCAATTTTAGTGGCATTATAAGCACTCGGATCCACTTTATCGAGAACTGGGCTTTGAATGATATAGGGATCATTTGTATAATATGTTATTCCATTGAAAGTTAATGAGCTCTGCTGATTTTCAAGTGGAGTTGCCTCGTATCCAAGAGTGCCACGAAAGCTTTTAATGGTTGCATTTGCAAAAAGGACAGTGACCTCATCGCCATCACTTGTAAGGGCTGTATATGTTGTATTTGATTGGCTAAAAAAGTTAATGGCCATGGGAAAATAGAGCAGGTTATCAGCACTATCGCCAATTTGAACCCCTTCTGGCTGAACGTGTATTTTACTGCCTGGCTGTAGCTTGAGAGAGATTTCCGCGTTATTTGTGCTATCTCTAAAAAGAACCTTAACGGGACTAACCAGGTTGCTGATATATATTTTCATTCCGTCTGCTGAAACAGGATGAATAAATGGATAATCAGATCGCATTCCTTCTTCTGTAATATATACAACAGGACTTGTGGGGTCATTTTTAGGGATAAGCTTAACAACGGGCCCTGGGATTGTAGGCCAAAAATATTTCAGCAAGACTTCGTTGGAGGTCTCTGTTTGATCAGCGGTTTCTTTTGGAATAAAGCGCTCTTTAAGCTCTTTCCTTGTGGCCCGCAATGAAGTTATACCTTGACCATCTCCTAAGTTGCTAAAATAACGTTCAGATAGTAATTTTGACTGGGAAAAAAGAGCATCTGTTGAATATATATAATCTGTAAGAATTGATTCTTGATCGGTTGTATTTCCTAAATTTCTTCCAATAACATAGTCATTTTTTACCGCAAAATAGACAAGGTATCTGGACCAGTCTCTCAGTGTTGCATCTAAAACACTTGAAGCGGTGTAAAGCGTCACAACGCTCCCCGTGAACTTGCTGATTTCCTTTAAGAGATCGCTTAAGTATAATTTTGTGGATGCATCGTAACGTGTACATGTGGCATCAACAAGGTCTTGAATGGCCCCATTTAGAAAGTTTTGATACTGTGCTACAGCGCAATGAAGCAATGAAGCAATATCTGATGCAGAAGGATCTAACAATTCTGGTGGAGCATCAGTGGCATTCTTTTGACAACTTTCAGAAGCCGCTGTTGACCTCCCCCTTGATCTCTGTCTATCTGCATCATGGAATTGAGCACAATCGTGAGCGATAACATCCATTGCAGGCACGAAGCACAATAATGAGCTTATTAGCACGTTATAAAATTTCATTTTTTAATACTTCCTTAAACACACGTGATAATCTTGTACCACGCATGCAATAAATGCAACAACCTAGCCAAAGGATATTTTGTGGTTTTTTTTATTTAAATCTAATGAGATATATGAAGTGGCTTGAGATTCCCTGATAATGCGGGAATTTTGAGGTTTTACTGAAAGAGGGTTTATATGAAAAATATATATACGTGCAGCATGTGCGGCATATAAAATGGATGATTGTCTGCACTACTTAACGTAGCACAGAAAATCAGCCAATAACTTTTACTTTTTAATTTTTAGAAATAATTTTCAAATTATAGGCTAGTAAAATCAACAATTTGACCCTGGAAAGAAGCCAGTTTCAGTTGAAGTGACTTTATTTTAGCATAAAGGCTTCCTAGAGTTGTTTCCATAGAGGTTGTTAAGTCTACCACGTTAACTGGACTCAATGTTTCTGGAGGAATGACATTCGCTGATGAAGTTAAGGCTTTATAGGCGGATATCATACTCGAAATACCATCATTAACTGTGTCGTTATGTCCTACTCCAGAGGATGTAAAGCTTCCGTTCAGAGCTGTAAACCAGTTTTGGATGCCGCTACTGATTGCCTGCTCTTGATAGGTAGGTAGACCGTCTGGGCTGAAAACAGCATCTGCTACTTCTTCTGAATTCCAGGTGCTTGGTGTAAAGCGTGGCTTTACGTTATTTTCCCAAACAACCTGAATGGCCTGAGTAAACATTTGCGTAATGTTAGTTGCAAGATATGGCAATTGAGCATTGTCATAAACGGCATTGACGCCCTGGCTTTGTGCTGTCCGTGTTGCGATATCGTAAGCATTCGTCACAAAGTCTGCCTGACCATCAATATCTACTGCATCTACTATTGCCACCTGGAGGTTTGCCATGTAGGTGCGCAGTTCTTGTGGAAGTACATAGACTTTTGAAGCTATATTGAAGGTTTCAACCAACGTATCGACAGTTGAAGTAAGTGTGCTTGAAAAGTCTTTTTCTTGAACAAAGGCAGACAGCCCACGTGAAGCTGTGCCATTAACCCAGGTGTTGATCACTCCCAAAACCGTAGATTGATTGCCATTTTGAATGCTTGAGCTTCCAATAATAGCATTTACGAAGCTAGTCGTATCTGCTTCTGTGAGCGGGAATTCAGCAGAAGCCGCCCAGTTTTGAAGGGCGATTTCAAGCTCGCTTTTTAGGACTGTAGTATTCTGAATACCCACACTTAGACCTGTAAATCCAATAGGATCAAAGTTTATTGTGTAATTGCGATTCGTAAAGTTTGAAGGCAACACTTGAAAAAACTGATTATTATAATCAGCAGGATTCCAGCTTAAATGCTCATTGATTTCTGTATAGAACGATGTGGCGTTGAAAGTTTTCGTGGCTTGTGACCACTCATAACGAATGAAATCACCCAATGCATTGGATATAAGCGTTGTAAAGTCATCAATCAATCCATTGGACGCAACCCCATTAACTGTTGAGAAATCAGTAACTCCCATATCAAGGCCAGCTTGTTTAATTGTGCTTGATGTGTTGCCCTTAATGTAACCAATGAGGTAATTGACGGCTTGAGGGACAACTGTAACGCCTGTTGTTTCCTCAAATGCACTGAGGAGGCTTTGTTGCCAGGAAATTGCTGAGTTAACCAATGGAATTGCGATGTCCCGCGTACTGTAACCGCAACCCTCGCCGCCGCTACCGCCACCACCACACCCAGATTTGCAAGCAGTTAGAGCATCATTACATTCGTTGAGCTCACCCGTAGATGTGGCATTTGAACGGTTCCAATTGCTAAGAAGCTGTGAGACTAAGCTATTAATGTTACTGGAAATGTGATCTGGGCCGCCAGCGCTGTTGTATATATAGCCATATGCTTCAGGTGTATTGGTGGCAATAATACTCAATGCAGTATCACTATTGTTCACCTGAACTGTGAGGGCGTGGCCAGCATCAGTAAGATTTTGCACTCCACTCGTCAAACTTGCATTTCTATTATACACCAATCCTGAAACTACTGCGCCTTGCAAAATGGTCCATACATCAGTGATTTCAATGTCAAGGGACCCAATCACATCCTTAAGTGCGGCTAGTGTTGCAGTAATTGTGCCAATGCCACCGCCACTGCTACCACTGCCACTGCTATTACCCGCACTGACTGGGATCGTAATACTGTCTAAAGTTGCTGTGATGTTTGCAAGTGCAGTGACCACGGTGTTATTACATTCATTGTAATAGTTGTTCAAAACGACGTATTGATTGACAACATTTGTATAGCTGCCTTGCAATTGTACAACGTTTCCTGATAGCTTTGAAAGCACGTAGGGAAATGCATTGGTGGGCGTGAGTGTTGGCAAACTGGAATCTGCCTGTAGGCTTGAGCTTGCCATCGTAAGGCATGATAATGCCATTACCGTTGATTTGAAATTCATAGATTCCTCCTGTTGTATGTTTTATTTTGTTTTTTGGCTTTTAAAAATTTGATTTTCAATGCGCTTATCACGCATATCAATCTTATGAGTCTATCGGAAATCTATGTGCCTGTAAATAGACTATATATTAGGCTAAAACCCTTGCTGGACATGATATCTTATTCAATTAGATCAATATTTTATCATTAAAAATTTTGCGGCCTAATATTTTTTGGGTTGAGCATTTTTATGAAACTTTACTTGATTTTATATTCATCAAAAATATAAGATTTTGAAAAAATTCTGAATGGTAAAACAGTGTTTTACTAAATATCACAAGACCCAAATGAGCACTGCGTCCTTTGAACGTATAAGTGATAAAATCCATTCCTTAAGGTTATCTTCACGTGGCTAAGGAAAACGTGCATTAAAGTATTTTGCTCATGGATACATAATTGTATATTGACCAAAGGCCTATAAATTGCCTATTGTGCCACTTGTGGCGGGCGCTTAGCTCAGTTGGTAGAGCATCTGACTTTTAATCAGGTGGTCACAGGTTCGAATCCTGTAGCGCCCACCAATTCCATTTTTATATAGAGTGACCCATGTTTCGTCACATTATTTTTTTATATAGCGCACTGCATGTGGGCGATACTGGCCATGTAAATCAGGTTTTTAAGACGCTTGGCTCTCTACAGCCTGTGGAGCGGATCGACCTTGATACGGCTGACCCTGATCTTACAAATCATTTTACGGCAGCTACAAAGTATGCTGAGATCCCTTGTTTGGTCTATGCTGCTGGAGAGGCTGGGCTCAAAGCTTTAACCCAACTTCATCAAATGAATTTTTTAAATTCAAACATTTATCTTGCTTTTGGTATTCATCAAATGATGGGGGGGATGAATGAATTACCTATTACGCATTTAATTATTCCAGAAGCTGCATTAAGCGTGGCTCCTGTTAAACCTAATGCGCCCCATGTGACACCTATTTTTGGTGTGCCCACTGCTAATCCTACACTGCAAGAACTGGAACTTGCTTACAAGAACTGGAATATCTCAGATAAACCAGCATTAGATCACAAATGGATTATTGTGATGCTGCCGGGCGATGCTCCGGACACAGATGGCAAGATGGCCTATTTTACCCCAGAATCGGCGACTGATCTTTTTTTACGTATGCAAGAACTTTGGGCTCGTTTGGGAAAAGTGCATGGAGTTTTGATTCATAATGGCCCTCGAACGGGAAAGTATGACTTAAGAACGGGATCTGTGAAGTGCACATACAGGGGAGATATAGATGATGTCAGCAAGCATTTTCTTGAATTAATGAAACAATCCAAGATAAAGCATCACTTTTATCCATTTGAATTTTTGCCCTCTGGCACCTCTATCGTTGGAAAATCTGTTTATAACCCCCTCCTCTATCTCGCAACCCAAGGAAAAAATAATTATTTTTTGATTCCTGGCGAGTCAGTCTCCTTTCTCACACAAGTTCCACTTTATGTGCGGCCTGAAAGAGGCATTGTCTTTTTTCCTTCTTCTATAAACCCAGTGCATCACGCTGTTTTTGAGAAAGCTTTTGAAAAAGGTTACCTTTCATATTTTTCTCAGAATGGCGCTGTGATTCAACCGTCTAAACCGCAACAGCGCCATGATACCGACACGATTATGGTCGTCAAAGCGCTTATGGATGGGTATGCAGAAGGGATCAAGGTATCAGAGCCTCAAGAAGAGCCGTCCACGTGTGAGATAAGACCTCTGTAAAACTTTAAATAGGCTTTTGCCACTGCATTTTTGGTAAATTGCGATTGGTAATCATGAAAAGCTGTCTTGGTTATATGCTTCACAAGGGGTTTATTGTTCATAGCTTCATGGAGAGCTGCAGCTAAAGCTTCCACATCATCAATGTCAACGATCAATCCATTTTCCCGATGACGTACATGGGCCTTGGGCCCCGGGCTTGATGCTGTAACTAAGGGCACGTGATTTGCCCATGCTTCAATCATCACCGTACCAAAGCCTTCTACCCGAGATGGAAATGCACATATATCAGAGGTTTTCAGCAATGCATCCCGATCCTTACGCCAACCAAGGAAACGTACACGCTCTGCAAGACCCAAATTTTGAGTTAACTGCATGAGCTGTTGACGCAACGGCCCATCCCCTGCAATCCACAAATAAGGACCTGGTACAAGGGCCAAAGCCCTCAATAAGGTATCTAAAGCTTTATCTGAATGAAGCCGCCCTAGCGCTAAGATCAATGGAACCTTTTCTGGTGTGTTGAATTGAGCCCGATCTAAAGCTTTAGCATTTGCATCAATTTCACAAAAAGTAGGAATAGTAGCTGTAGGAACGGTTGGTAAGCCTTTCCGAAACAAATGCTCAGACACATCCTTAGTGACCCCCACTAAATGATCGCAGTCTTTAAAATATTTTGGCTTATAGTAGCCCCCAAGCCAGCCTACCTTCACATAATCTCCCTTTGGGGTCATTGAGGCAGCTCGTTCCATCCAACATTGTACAATTTTAGGTTCAAATTCCTTGGCAAATTTTGCAATTGCATTGGGGGTTTTAAAATCTAATCTTCTCCGAAATGGAAGTTGAAGAACGGGAACACCCATTGAAAGTAGTTTTTCTGCACGTTCAGGATGGGTGCGAATAATAGCACGTTGTTCTATGCCTTCTTCTTGCAGTGCGCGGATGAGATCTGTAAAAGCCATCTCGGCTCCCCCTAAAACGTCTCCAGACATGACATGTAAGACGCGCATTTTCATATGCCTTGCTCCATTATAATGCGCGCAGCCAATAAACTGGGACTCTCACCCGTTGTGAGCATAGCGACCATTTCTGTAAGGTCGTTTTTTTGCTCACGGCGACAGGGGGTATCTTCCATTAGATAAGATAAAACTTCTGATAAACGTGAAGGTCGGCAGTCTCCTTGGAGAAGCTCAGGGACTGAACGACGCCCCAATAGAATGTTAACTAAACATACATAGGGCACTTTTATGAGACGTTTAGCGATCCATACGGTCAATGCATTCATTTTATAGGTAATCACCATAGGTATTTTAGCCATGGCAAGCTCTAAAGCCACTGTTCCTGATGCAGCCAATGCAACACGACCAGAGCGCATGGCTTGATATTTCTCAGTTACATCTGATGTAACAAGTGTGGGCACTGCCCAGGATGCTGTCGCTTTTTCTAAAATATGATGAAATTGAGGAAGAGTTGGGACGACGACTCTTAAATCAGGTTCTTTGAGAGCAAGACGCGCTATCGTTTCTTTGAAGATCAGCAAAAGTCTTTCAACCTCGGCCTTTCGGCTTCCTGGTAATACGCATAAAATAGGGGAATGATCAGGGATATTATGGGCGTGCCGAAAGGGAGCAAACGCAATGTTTTTGATTCCTAACTCAATTAGAGGGTGCCCAATGAATGTGGTGGCCAGGCCATACTTTTCAAAGTAAGGAGGCTCCATGGGGAATAAGGTGAGTAAATGATCATAAAGTTTTGCGATCTTTTGTGCACGCTTTGGCTTCCATGCCCAAACGGAAGGTGCCACGTAATGGACGAGTTTGATTTGAGCCCCTAAACGCTTACGTAGTCGCTTGGCCAATACAAAATTAAAGCCAGGGGCATCAATGGTCACTACTACATCAGGTTTTTCTCGTTCAATGGCTTCAACCGTTTCATTCAGAAGCTTATGAATTGAAAATAAATGCGGCAATACCTCAAAAAGACCCATAAGAGATAACTGAGCCATGGGGAAAAGGCTTTTCAACCCCTGTTGCTGCATGTGTATTCCACCGATCCCCATGATGGAGACAGTATGATCAAGGATTTTAAGCTGTTTAATTAGTTGACCGCCAAGAAAATCAGCGGATGGTTCACCCGCGCTAATAAAAATTTTCTTCCCATTAAGCATTTTTTCGTGCCTTTCTTTAGTCAAGCCCATAAATAAAGAGCCCCTGCTCATCTGCGCATTTTACGACTTCATTTTTATTAATAATAAGGCACTTTTTGGATTCGAGGCCAATTCCGCGCAAG
>CANLAL010000029.1 GCA_947488045.1 Alphaproteobacteria bacterium | reverse complement strand
GGTGTGGCGGGCATGGTGAATCTCTTGCATGAACTCATGGAAATGAGCCCGCTTTTTGGGGCGTGTGGTGCAGGTAAAAAAGAGATCCATAAGAACGGTTTTTCCACGGCCCGCTTCCCCATAAATGTAGGCCCCTTGTGATTTTTTTGTGGAAGAAGAGAAAGGATTCAAAAATCCAAAAAGGCGGAAAATGTTAGATTGGTGAAGATCTTTAAATAAGGGAGCCAATTGTTTCAAAGTATGATTTTGCTGTGCGTCCCACGTTAGCTCACCGGATTGGCACCGCTTCTTATACGTTTTCAAGAGGGGGGAATGTAAGGTCATAGGATGCCTTGAAGCAAAGGACCATAAAAACGATGGACCGTCACGTTCTACGTTCCACCATTTTCCTTTTAATTTCACCAATGGCTTCCGCAGGGTTAAGGCCCTTGGGGCAAGTCTTGGTACAGTTCATGATGGTGTGGCAACGGAAGAGGCGGAAAGGGTCTTCCAAATCATCCAAGCGTTCCCCTGTGGCATCATCCCGGCTGTCAGAAATCCACCGAGAGGCTTGAAGCAATACAGCAGGTCCCAAATACTTTTCGCCGCTCCACCAATAGCTGGGGCAGCTTGTGGTGCAAGAAAAGCATAAAATGCATTCCCACTTGCCATCCAACTGTGCCCGATCTTCCACGCTTTGAAGACGTTCCTGGCCTTTTTCCGTAGGGGATTCCGATTGAAGCCATGGTTTGATGGAGGCATATTGAGCATAGGCGTGGGTGAGGTCTGGTACGAGGTCTTTTACCACATCCATATGAGGCAGGGGATAAACTTTGCCAGTATCAGGCAGCTCATCCAAAGGCTTGAGACAGGCCAAGGTATTGGTCCCATCGATGTTCATGGCGCAGCTGCCGCAGATACCTTCACGGCATGAACGGCGGAATGTCAAAGTGGGATCGATCTCATTCTTAATCTTAATGAGCGCATCCAAGACCATGGGGCCACACTGGTCCAAGTCAATTTGAAAAGTATCTACCCGTGGGTTTTGATCATCATCAGGGCTCCACCGGTAAACCTGGAGAGTTTTGACCCGTGTGGCGGTGGGCGCTGCTGCGTGATGTTTCCCTTTTTGAACTTTAGAATTACGGGGGAGGGTAAATTCAACCATGACGCCTCCTAATAGACACGTTTTTGCAAGGGGACCACATCCACCTCATCGGTGAGTGTGTAGAGATGTACGGGCCGTTTGCCTAGTTTTACAGCACCTGTGCCCTCATACCATGTGATGGAGTGATGGAGCCATTTTTCATCGTCTCGGTCGGGGAAATCTTCACGGGCATGGGCGCCACGACTTTCCTCACGGTGAAGGGCAGACTGAATTGTAACTTTGGCTTGAAGCATCAGGTTCTGCAGCTCTAAAGCTTCCACCAAATCGGAGTTCCAAATGAGAGAGCGATCACTGAGAGAAATCTGGGACATGGATTGTTCAATCTCATCCATTTTTTTGACACCTTCAGTCAAAATATCTTTGTTTCTAAATACAGCGCAATGACGTTGCATGATTTTTTGAAGCTCCAGTCGAATTTCACTTGTCTTCAGAGGGCCGTTAGCCTGGCGTAGATTGTTCAAACGTTCCAACGTGGCGAGGCCCGCATCTTTGGGAAGTGTTGGTGTGGGGCTGCCTGGCTCATAAAGCTGACCCAGACGTAAGGCAGCTGCGCGGCCAAACACAATCAAATCCAGTAGAGAGTTCGTGCCTAAGCGGTTGGCGCCATGAACGGAAACACAGGCTGCTTCGCCAATGGCAAAAAGCCCGGGTACAACAAAATCAGGATCCTCTTTTGTGGGGCGCAAAACTTCCCCATGATAATTGGTGGGAATTCCCCCCATATTATAGTGCACTGTGGGAATTACAGGAATGGGCTGCTTTGTTACATCCACTCCGGCAAAGATTTTTGCCGTTTCAGATATTCCAGGAAGGCGCTCAGCCAAAACCTCTGGCGCGATATGCTCCAAGTGTAACAAGATGTGGTCCTGATGAGGGCCAACACCGCGCCCCTCATTGATTTCTATGGTCATCGCGCGGCTCACCACATCGCGCGATGCCAAATCCTTGGCAGAGGGGGCATACCGTTCCATAAAGCGTTCGCCTGATGAATTGGTTAAATACCCCCCCTCGCCGCGGGCGCCCTCAGTAATCAGGCACCCAGCCCCGTATATCCCAGTGGGATGAAACTGAATAAACTCCATGTCTTGGAGTGGAAGGCCCACACGCAATGCCATGGCATTGCCATCACCCGTGCAGGTGTGTGCAGATGTGCAGGAGAAAAATGTTCGCCCGTATCCACCGGTGGCCAAAACCACAGCGTTGGCGCGGAAACGATGGAATGTTCCTGTGGCTAAATCCCAGGTCATGAGCCCTACACAACGCCCCTCATCATTCATGATAAGGTCCAAGGCAAAATACTCCACAAAGAATGTGGTTTTGTATTTTAGGCACTGTTGATAAAGGGTATGTAAAATGGCGTGACCTGTTCTATCCGCAGCAGCACACGCACGCTTGGCCATGGACTTACCCTGTTCAATGGTATGTCCACCGAAAGGTCGTTGATAGATTTTTCCGTCAGGGGTGCGTGAAAAAGGAACGCCATAATGCTCTAATTCAATCACCGCATCTGCTGCATTCCGGCACATATATTCAATCGCGTCTTGGTCACCGAGCCAGTCGGACCCTTTAATGCTGTCATACATATGGTATTTCCAATGATCACCATCGCCCATGTTGCCAAGGGCCGCACTGATGCCCCCTTGTGCGGCCACGGTATGGCTGCGTGTTGGAAAAACCTTGCTGATGCAAGCGGTGTTATACCCGGCTGCAGACATGCCCAATGCGGCACGTAAGCCTGCGCCGCCAGCGCCCACAACAATAACGTCAAATGTATGATCCGTGATGGTGTATTTTTCCATGGTTCTAATCGGTCCCCATAAAACGAATCAGGACCATGACTAAGGTCGAAACAACAGCCAAAGCACTGAGGAAGAACCCTAAGAAACGGACTATCCAGATGAAAAGCAGTTTGCGCCACTCACAGGATACATAATCTTCGATGACAACCTGAATGCCTAATACGGCATGATAGATTCCAGCGACCATAAGTGTGCTTAGGGCTATGGCAGAAAGCGGATCGCCAAACCAACTGATGACAACTTCCCGTTCTTTTCCGGCTACAGCTGCAATACTTATGACAAACCAAAGTGTCAACGGAAGTAAGGCGACAGCAGTCACCCGTTGAAGCCACCAATGGGTGGTGCCTTCATGGGCTGAACCTAGACCTTTGGCACGCCCAACAGGGCCTTTTGTGGAGAAGGTCATGGGGTTACTCCCGTGGTTGCGGGGCAGTGGCAGGAATAACAGCCACAACAGGCGCCAAACCACCAAGCCACAAGAGTGAAGATCAGTGAGGCAGCCACTACCAGCCAGCCAGACCACGTCACAGTTTTAAGGGCAAATCCATATCCTGCATCCCACGCCAGATGGCGCACGCCATTACACATGTGATAGAAAAGGGCCCATGTCCATCCAATAAGAGCTAATTTACCAATGCTGGTGCTGAAAAAATATAAAAAGGGATGATAATACTCATCGCCTAAAATCACTGCAAAAAGCCAAAAAGCAATGCCCACAAACCCTAAGGCAAGAGCAATACCCGTCATGCGATGGGTAATAGAGAGCACAGACGTAATCTGGGGCTTGTAAATTTGCAGATGGGGCGAGAGCGGTCTTTTTTTCACGTAAGATACCATGTTGAAAATTATATGTGGTACTCATAGCTTTAATCATATTTGGGCGTTTTCGTCAACTGAATCTAATAGAGTTTAAGTGGGTTTATATAAAATGAAACCTTACGTTAACGCGCGCGCCTAACCGTGGGGCTAAAACAGCTCCCCTTGGCCCTCGGGTTTAGCTGTGGTAGGCTTGCGTACTCCTTCAGAAAAGCTGCCCAGCACCCGAGCATTGACGCCACCATCATGAAAATTAAGGGTGACTTGAGGCTGTTTTAAACAACCTTGCTTTCCGGTGAGGGTAAGCCCTGTTTGTGTGGTTACATGGGCGTATCCTCGCTCCAAAACACGCTTATGGGAAAGGCTTTCTAACAATGAACCTACAAGAGTCAACGCATGGCTTTTTTGGGTGAGGTTGGATTCTTTTAAAGCGGCGATGAGTTTATGAGAGAGTAAGCTTAAGCTTTGCTCGAGTTGCCTCACCAATTGCCGAGGGTGAATGAGCCGGCTGGAAAGGGTTCCCACACGATGACTTGCCCCTTGAATCAGCTGCATCAAACTGATGGGTAGGCGTTCAGCCCAATCCCCTAAACGAAGCATTTTTTCTTCCACCAGTCGGGTGATAATTTTGAGTCGATCTGATCGCATGCTTGTTTCTTGAGATTTGCGGTCAATAAAGGCTAAAAAACTACGACGTAGCTGCGCGGCATTTAGAGCTACGCGCGCTTGGAGTTCCACGCGCACTGGCACAGCCATTTCAGCCGCCGCTGTGGGGGTCGGTGCCCGGCGGTCTGCTGCAAAATCGGCTAAGGTCACGTCTGTTTCATGCCCCACTGCGCTAATGGTGGGAATGGGGCAATTGGCCAGTGCGCGCACCACGCATTCTTCATTGAAAGCCCATAAGTCTTCCAAGCTCCCGCCACCGCGGGCCACAATCAAGACATCCGGCGCTTGGGCCATGCGGGCAAACCCATTGATGGCCGCCGCGATTTGCTCCGCAGCCCCTTGGCCTTGTACGGCCACAGGCCACACGATCACATGGCAGGGAAAACGGTCTTTAATGCGGTGCAAAATATCGCGAATCACTGCGCCCGTGGGTGAAGTGACCACCCCAATCACGCGGGGCAAAAAGGGGAGCAACTGCTTGCGGGCAGGGTCAAAAAGCCCTTCAGCCGCAAGCTTGCGTTTGCGCTCTTCTAGTAGCTGAAGCAAAGCGCCTTGGCCGGCCAGCTCCACCATCTCCACCACGATTTGATAACGTGAAGCACCGGGATATGTGGTCAGGCGTCCCATGCAAATGACATCCATGCCATCGGCCAAGCGCATGGGCCATTTGGATTGGCTGCCACGCCAGGCCACGGCATCAATCACGGCATCTGTATCTTTCAGGCGAAAATAAAGGTGACCAGAGGTGTGCATTTTGGCGCCAGAGACTTCGCCGCGCAGCCGGACCATTCCAAAAGTGTTCTCAATAGTCTGCTTAAGCAGGCTTGAGAGCTGGGAAACCGTAAAAGGTGGCAGGGGACTGGAAGGCTCCATCTTAATTTTCTCGCATTTTTGTGACAAAATGTTTATACCATGGGGTAAGATGTGTCGTCATGGATAATTTGCATGTGGCCGTGTCGCCCGTGTATAGCGTGACAAGAGTGGGAAAGCACGAAGGATGAATTACGAAACCTTCTTTGAAACTGCCCTAAACCAGCTGAAGGTAGAGGGAAAGTACCGCGTCTTTGCGGACCTGGAACGACGGGTGGGTCATTTTCCAGAAGTATTTTATCATGGCCCTGACGGTGTTAAGCCTGTTATTTCCTGGTGTAGTAACGATTATTTAGGCATGGGTCAACATCCTGAGGTTCTCAAAGCCATGCATCATGCCTTGGACCATGCAGGTGCAGGTGCAGGTGGGACCCGTAATATTGGTGGCACAAATCATGTGCATGTGATGTTGGAACAAACATTGGCTCAGCTTCACGAAAAAGAATCCGCGCTCCTTTTTTCTTCCGCTTATGTGGCCAACGAGGCAGCGTTATCTACTCTTGCGAGCCGGCTACCCAATTGTCTGGTGCTGTCCGATGCCAGCAATCATGCGTCTATCATCCACGGCATTCGGTCCAGTGGCGCAGAGAAAAAGATTTTCCCTCATAACGATGTGGCTGCTTTAGAAGCTCTTTTAAAAGAGCAAGATATCCACCGGCCCAAACTTATTGTGTTTCAATCAATTTACTCCATGGATGGTGACTTTGCCCCTATTGAAGCCATCTGTGACTTGGCGGATAGGTATGGAGCGCTCACATATATTGATGAAGTCCATGCAGTGGGTCTCTATGGCCATACCGGGGCAGGGGTTTGTCAAATGCAAGGCTTGGCACACAGGCCTACCCTTGTGGAAGGAACATTCGGTAAGGCTTATGGGCTTATGGGCGGATATTTAGCGGGTTCTGCGCGGGTGATTGACTTTGTGCGCAGCTTTGCGTCAGGGTTCATTTTCACCACAGCTTTGCCACCCAGCATTTGTGCGGGTGCTTTGGCCAGCGTCACCCACTTGATGCACTCTACCCAAGAACGTGATCTTCACCAAGAGCGTGTGCGGACTGTAAAACAGGCCTTAAGCACGGGAGGAATCGGTTTTTTTGACAGCCCTAGCCACATCATTCCTGTTATTATCGGTGATGCGCATGCCTGTAAAAAAGCCAGTCAGTTGCTTTTAAATGAGCATGGCATTTACATTCAGCCCATCAATTATCCCACAGTTCCTGTGGGCACTGAGCGGCTGCGTATTACTGTTACGCCCCATCATACGGATGAAATGATCGACCATTTGGTTCATGCGCTTCGGTGTGTGTGGGCATCGCTCAATTTACAACGGGCAGCGTAATAATATTAAATCGCCCACTGCAAATTAAAGCATCTAACTAGTGTTTTCTGATAGGTGCACAAATCAATTGATGTCGCTCCAAGTCTAACTATATAATAGCCTCATTCTTGAATGGAGCTGTGATCATGACATTGCTTTCTCGCGTCATACTTATTCTTTCTTTTATTTTTACCCCGACTTTAACCGCCCAAAACTGGGAAGTGATTGAACCGAGCATGATGTGTAAACCTGTTGCTGTCTTTCGTAAAGATGGATGTGATTCGTTGGACAATGGCGAGTGGGCGAACATATTTGAAGGTAAGGGATTCATCTCCTCAGCCTTTAAGAACAATTGCTTTGCAACCATTTGGGATCATATCAAAGCTGTGGATGGCCGTGTTTATAATAGCATCCTTGTCCATATGGATCAATTTGGAGATATGGCCATAGCAAGGCGCTTGGTGGAGATTGCCCAAGCGGGTGCAAAGGTCAAAATTCTCTTAAATAGTTATAAAGGAACGTTGGAAAAATTTTGTGGAAAGATGGTGTTTGCTTATCTAAAGGAGGAAGAAGCGAAACTTAAGCAAGCAGCACAGTCTCAAAAACAAAGGCTAAAAGTGAAGGCTGATGGTTTCCGGCAAGAGCAGACAAAAATAAAAGAACAGTTGAAAGAGGCCACACAAAACGAAAAAGAAGCCCTTGAAGTGCAGCTTGAGGTGATCAAAGCCAATCTAGAAAAGGTCAAGGTTAAGATAGCCCAGATATGTGAAGACTGCTTGATGGTCACGCCTCAAGATCCCAAAATCAAACTACACCAGAAATTTCTACGTGTGCGGCATGAACAGGGTGGCCAAACACATGATTACATCCTCAATGGATCTTATAATTTTACCGTTATGGCCTGGCGCGACAAAGCGGAAGCTTTAACCGTGCTTCATCGGGCTGCAGATGTGGCGGTAGCAGGGGAAGATTGGCAGGTGGAGGAGCCTTATTTGACATGCTTAGGGAAAGATAATACCTCACGCCGAATGTTTTCAAATCCAGTTATAACATCACCAGGGGTTAATGAATGCTATCGTTATATTATGCGTCTCTTTGATCTGAACGACCCTAACCGCACCTATACATCGGTAAAGGTGAGTATGGGGTATTTTGAAGATAACACGATTGCCCAAGCCATTGCGGCTGTGGGGCATAAATTTCCCGGTGTGGTCACCGTAAAAGGGGATGTTTCTCAATTGGAAAAGGCATCCACATCTCAGGCGACCAAGAATGCCATAACCACGGTTCAAGCCACATTAAAAGATGTGAATGCCACGTGGTATACTAAGGGCGGGTTTACGAAGGAATTTAAGGTTTCAGGCGACTTTTGCGAATACCACCCCAAGTGGGTAAAGGTGGTCTATACACAAAAAGAAGCCGATGGTGAAACCTATCAATATGAATATCTTCTCAATGGGTCTTACAATTTTACGCCTAGCGCAAAAACTTTTAACCAGGAAGCCATTACGGTTTTAAGGAAAAAGATACACATTCCGGATGCCAAGCCCAAGGCGAAGCCCAAAGCAACCGTTGCAGTGGTTAATCCGGAAGATCTTCCGCTTGGGAAAATGGCTATTGGGGATAAGGGCACTGCTTCAAAGTCTACGGCTAAACAGGCCCCAAGTGCCATAAAGAAAGTCCAGGCTACAAACGTGTCAAAAGCAAATGAACAAATGCCAACGATGGAGTGGGAAGAGACGTGGTCCCATTTCAATAAAACATCCACCTCAGAACCATGGGAATGGGGCCTTCCTTCCTTTACAGAGGGTGGGAGAGTCATGGTTGTGGCACTTTTCATGACGATGACGGTGGGAAGCATGGGCAGCTAAAGCTTAGTTTTTTTATTCATGCACGGGTGCCGCTTCCCCTTCTTGATAAGATCGATGCATTATTGGTTAATTGCGAAAGAATGGGCTTGACGCTAAGGCAAAGTAGAGCGGAATGGCCAGTGTGACGTTCAAGGGGAAGGTAATGGCGAGACTTAATGGTACATAAACAGCAGCATTTGCCTCTGGCAGGGCAAGACGCATGGCCGCAGGAACGGCGATGTAGGATGCGCTCCCACAAAGAATGGAAAACAATGTGGCGGTACCAACATCAAGGCCAATCAAATAGCTGATGACAAGTCCAATACTACCGCCGATCATTGGCATATAAATGCCAAATAGCACGACCTTCCACGTGAGGCTTTTTAGATGGTGCAAGTTTTTTGCAACCAATAGCCCCATATCCAAAAGAAATAAGCAAAGAATCCCCTCAAATGGGGTGTCTAAGAAACCTGATACTTTGTCCATGCCAGGTTGCCCCATAATCCATCCAATGCAGAACGCACCAAATAACAGCAGAATTGAACCATTTGTGAAGATCTCACGGCTTAAGCGTTTTTCTTTATTTGAAGCGCGGTGAGCGATGAATAGGCCAGAAAGAATGGCAGGCGCCTCCATAAGGGCCAAAATCGCGACAACATATCCAGCATAAGTGATGTTATTGTTGTTCAAAAAAGCGGTGGCGGTTGCAAAGGTTACCATGCTTATTGAACCGTAGTGTGCTGCAACTGCAGCAGCAGTTGGCCGATCAAGAGTCGTGGTCTTTCTTAAGATGCCATAAGCGAGAAAGGGCAGTAGCAAACTTACGAGAAGTCCTGCACCTATGGCCGTCAAAATTTGAGGGGTAAACTCATGGGTATTGGCAATCGCAACGCCACCCTTAAAACCAATGGCCATCATTAAATAAAGTGATAAATAGTGACTAATGCTATCGGGGACCTCAAGGTCAGATTTTAACAACCCAGCGATGGTTCCCAGTCCAAAAAAGAGTATGGCTGGGGATAAGATGTTCCCTGAAATGATGTGCAGCAGATCCATAAAGTTCCTTTTGAGGTCTCAATGCATAGTATGTTCAGTTATTTAGTTTTTGTTTTATGTGTTAATGCTCTGAATTGCAAATTAATAGTTCATATGCATGCAGGAATTTAATGCATAGAATGGGTGTCGCGTGTGAGGCGGTCTGAACTGTCTTGTTCAGCTTTGGCTTGCCCAGGACCTCATGAAAGCACCGCCTGAAATGCGGTCAGCATGTTCAGGGCGAAGTTTTTTTGACCCCCCGATAGTCACTTTTTATACATTTTGGCCTGGGTCGATGCCTCTTTTACAGAGAGTCAGCCAGCCAAGGCCACCACTTTTTTGCTGACGGTGGCGTTGGAAAGAGCAGGAAGTGGGGCATCGATTTGCTTTTTGCTGCTAAAATTTATAGGGGTACCCACTTTACTTTTGCAGCAAGTGTTTATGCTCTCAGGAATCAAGTCCATCGTAAAAATTCCCATTAAAACTTATGATAAAACTATAAATTGAAAAGCATACTTTATTCAATAAAAATGATAAGATGCACCTTTGATGCCCTTTTGTTTCATAAGGCAAACTCATAGTTCCTTCTTACGCATGAGGGAAAAATAAGACGCGCCCTTACAAAGGAGAAAAGTGATTCTTCAAAAATTATCGTGCCAAAGCCATTTCAATATTTTGTTCTAAGTTATTGGCTGCCAAACGGCTGCCTTCAGCGGCGATGGAATCACCCGCTTGGCTATAAGCTGTTGCGCTGGCCTGATAAGCTTTAATGGCCTGTGATTTATGGCCTGCAGTTTGATGTGCATGTGCGGCTAGATGAAATGATTCTCCTGCCTCATGGTATTTTGACCATGTTGCCTGGGCCCGCGCGGCGCAGCTGTACGATTCGGCTGCTTTGCTAAAATCGCCGGATATTTTGTGTGATGTGGCTGCAGCCAAGTGGGCATCAATGGTGGCGCTGGGTTTAAATCCAACGCCAAAGCTTATGGCTGCCTCTTTATAATTTTGTGCTGCCTTTGCGTGCATTCCAAGCGCCGCATAGGCTTTCCCAGCAGTGGTTTGAGCGTTTCCTGCAGCAGTATTATCGTTTAAAGTAAGATAGAGTAGGGCCGCTTTTTCACTGGCCTTGGCCGCCATCACATTATTTCCTGATTTCTGTGAGGTTTCTGCCACAGTGGATAAGGCCATTGCATCCCAGCTCTCATCGGAGCTGCTGATACCTGGCGTTTCAGCAAGGGCGACGGGCATAAAGAAAGCAAGCAGGGCAACCCGTTCAAAGGTTTTACGTATGTTTTTCAGGGAAAAGCATCGCCATATGTTCAGATACATTCTGTCCATTTCTAGGGGTTCCTTTTTTAATTATGTTTATTTATACATCAAATAAGTTGATAAAAAGATAATATCATCTAAAGTTTTGGGAATTTTTTGCCCAAGTGTTTGATTTATGGTGTGGTACAAAAATAAGATTTGGATAATACCCAAGATTTATAGCCTGGATTGCTTAAGTCTTACCCCTCAACCAAATGCAAGCCCACCCTTGTCCGATGGAGATAGTTTTGTTATTATATCAACTTAAATTCATTCGAGTAAAATCCAATGCAGCAAAATACAGTTCAAGGCGTTAGTCCTGAGGGTTTTCATAATATAGCCTACACACGTTGGTCTGGCTTGCTTCCCTCGCCTCGCACATTGGTGTGTGTCCATGGGTTGACGCGCAATAGTCGGGACTTTGATTTCTTGGCACAAGCCCTTTCAGATACCCACACCATCGTGTGCCCGGATATGGTGGGTCGGGGGAAAAGTGATCGGCTCCAATCGCCATTAGGATACAATTTTGCGCAATACATTAATGATTGCACCGCCTTGATTGCGCGGTTAGATGTGGCCACTGTGGACTGGTTGGGCACTTCCATGGGTGGGCTTATTGGATTGATGATGGCGGCCATGCCCAACTCCCCTATCAAGCGTTTGATCCTCAATGATGTGGGGCCGTTTGTAGGTGCTTCAGCGCTGGCAGGTATTCGTGAATATGCGGCTTCGAACCCGACCTTTGCCACATTTGAAGAGGCGAGAGAATTTTTCAAGACGCGCTATGCCCAATTTGTCTCCCACGATAAGCCAGATTATTGGGACCATATCACCCGGTACAGTACCCAGCAGCAAGCTGATGGAACTTTCACGCTATTATGTGACCCAGCGGTGGCGCAAAACGTTCCCGGAGTTCCCGCCTTAGATGTGGATTTATGGGCCCTATGGGATAAAATCACTTGCCCTGTGTTTGTGATCCGCGGTAAAAACTCTCAAGTATTAGAAGCAGACACCCTTCAGGAAATGAAGAAGCGTCAGCCTCATATTGATATTTATGAAGTGGACGATGTGGGCCACGCACCCAGTTTAGCCGAACGTCGGCAAATTGTTCGGGTGTATGAGTGGCTCATGAGTCATTAACATGAGGGCCCTCTCAAGGGTCCTTGAGGGGAATCAATCATTATGAAAAAAATTGTTGCCGGTTTGAGTCTGATTGCCATGGTAGGGAGCAGTCCATTGCGTGCAGTGTTGGACGGACAAGGTCCTTGTGGTAGCCCAACTGCTGCCTGCTGCTGTAGCGCACCAAAAAAAGCTGCATTTGCAGTGGGTAAATTCGCTATAGACGCGGCTACAAGAAATGGTGACCCAGCCACGGCTGTGGTGGCAACAGCAGCAACAATAGGTATATTGTGGTATCGGGCGCAGATTGCGCAAGGGGCTCAGGTTATTTATATGGGGGCTCGTCTTTACCCTAAACAGGCATTGCTTTCTCTTGTGGCTTTAGGGCTTATTGTTGAGGCGACTTACCGCTATTGGAGCAATGATGTGGCGGCATTTAGGCAAGCTTAAGCGTTTCAGAAATTAAAGGAACACAATAATGAAAAACAATAAAATCGCTCTTTTAGCCTGTATGTTGGGGTTTCTCAGTGGATGTGATGATGATTCGCAAGCCCCAAACCCACAAACGCGTGATCCTCAAAAGCTGGTGATGACCACCTCTCCGGATAACCCTCCCTTTGAAAGTTTTGATTCGGCCACACGGGATGTGGTGGGGCTCGATATTGATCTGGCTCATCTCATCGCTGCGGAGCTCAAGCTGCCTCTGGAAATTATCCAACAAGATTTTAGTGCGCTCATTCCCACCGTTCAAGCGGGAAAAGCTGATTTTGCCGTCGCCCAGTTTTCTGCCAGCCCGGAGCGTAGCCAGGCCGTTGATTTTTCGAAACCCTATTTGAAAACGGCCGGTGCATTGGTGGTGGATAGTCAAGCTGGGATCAGCTCCGTGCAAGATTTGAAAGGTAAAATCGTGGGCGTTCAGATGGGAACCACTTTTGCCCAGGTGGCGGACATCTTGAAAAAAGAAATACCTGAGATGGATATCAAGCTTTACAATAAGGTCACTGAAATGGTGGAAGAAGTGAAAAATGGCCGCATCCAGGCCGCGCTGTTGGACCAAACTGCGGGTGCAGCCTTTGCCAAAGCGCATGCAGGCCTTCAAGCCATTGTTCTGGATGATGAAGTGACCACTCAAACCCTGTCCATCGTTTTGCCAAAGGGGTCTGTTCATAAAGATGCGATCAATCAAGCCATTGAGCGCTTGGAAAAGTCCGGTGAAATGGATAAACTTAAGGCCAAATGGTTGACGAAAGAGTAAGGGATGTTTCATTTTGACCTGATTGCGCCGTCTATCCCCTTTATTTTAGAAGGGGTTTTGGTCACCCTACAGTATACGCTCATTTCCGTATGTGGGGGGCTGGTCTTAGGCGCTCTACTGGCTTTGTGTAAAGTAGGAAAGTCCTTGACTTTACAGTGGTTTGCTGCCGGTTATACCTCCATCTTCCGGGGGACCCCATTGTTGCTTCAGTTGGGGATGATCTATTATGCCTTGCCCACTCTAACAGGGCTCACTCTATCCCCCTTTATGGCCGGAATTCTCACCTTTTCCTTAAATTCAGGTGCCTATATTTCAGAAATTTTGAAGGCGGGCATCGCAGGTGTGGATAAAGGTCAACGGGAAGCAGCCTTAAGCCTGAACATCCCCCAGTATAAAATCATGAGGGATATCATTCTGCCCCAAGCCACCCGCAATGTGCTGCCTTCTCTGGTCAATGAAATTGTGGATCTTTTGAAAGAGTCAGCCTTGGTTTCTGTGATTGGGGGCACGGACCTCA
The DNA here is from genome assembly GCA_947488045.1 of Alphaproteobacteria bacterium. GTDB lineage: Bacteria > Pseudomonadota > Alphaproteobacteria > 43-37 > 43-37 > CANLAL01. Next base: position 2,579 of record CANLAL010000029.1, on the reverse strand, counting down.
TGCGTAGGGCCAACTTGGTGGCTGCAGAAAAATACCTTTATTTTGAACCACTCCTCGTGGCGGGGTGTTGTTATTATATCCTTGTCTTGGCCTTGACCAGCTTGGCTAAGGTTTTGGAAAGAAAGTTGGCCACTCCATGATTGAGCTTAAATATATTTCAAAATCCTTCGGTCCATTAACGGTTCTGCATGACGTTAACCTAAAGGTAAAACCTCAGGAAATCGTGGTGTTGATTGGCCCTTCTGGGTCTGGAAAATCCACCTTACTCCGCTCCATCAATCTTTTAGAATTGCCGAGTCATGGCAGCGTAAGGGTGGGGGATGCCGTCTACCATGCGGTGCAAGGCCCTCAAGAAAAAGTGAAGCAAGCCATTCGCAAACGGATCGGTATGGTGTTTCAAAATTTCCACTTGTTCCCCCATATGTCTGTGTTGGAAAATCTCACCTATGGCCCCGTTCAGGTGTTGGGCTTGACCACAGAGCAGGCTGAGGCTGAGGCTTTCGCCTTGTTGGATCGGGTGGGGCTAAAAGATAAGCCCCAAGCTTACCCTCTCCAATTGTCAGGTGGGCAAAAACAGCGGGTGGCCATTGCGCGGGCTCTGGCCATGAAGCCGGATGTGATGCTTTTTGACGAGCCCACATCCTCCCTGGATCCTGAAATGGTAAAAGAGGTTTTGGATGTGATGCGTGAGCTGGCCCAAAAATCTATGACCATGGTTGTCGTCACCCATGAAATGCGCTTTGCCCAAGCTGTAGCCAGTCGGTTGCTCTTTATGGATCAAGGCCGGATTTTGGAGGATACCACGCCAAAAGCCTTTTTCAAAATGCCGGCTACTGTGCGTGCGCAAGCCTTCCTGGATCGATTGGTTTAGCCACTTTTTTCCCGCTGCCTTATGATGGGTTTTTCCTTAAAAAATCTTCATAGTGATTCTATCAAATAACACAGTGACTCAATCACTTCCCTTTTCTCTGTATGTTATGGGCCTGAAACCATAACATAATCTTTTTTAAAATTATCCTCTTGAAAACGCGCATAAAAATGTGCTTTCTGGGAAAATATTTTCATCGGAGAGAAAGTCATCACCATGTCCTCTCGTTTTTTAAAATGCTTTTTCCTATCATCCCTTATCTTGACCCAAGCAACGGCGTATGGGGCACCTCCCCCACCGCCTCCACCGTTTCCTGATCAATTTGCAGATGAAGGAAAAAGTGGAGAAAAGCAGTCCTTACAAGGCGCCACTGAGGCACAACCCGAGGTGCAGCATGAAGCTCAACAAAATCTTGATGATAGTCAGGAAGATAAGGTCCGTTGGGAGCGTATGATAGCTTGGCTTAACGATAAAAGTACTCAAAATGCCGGGCCACCCGAATCCTCAGATATATCAGAAGATCCAGAGGATGGCCCAATAGTTCAAAGCACTCAAGAAAGGGGGCGAACTGAGGCCGAACCCTCAGATATGTCAGAAGGTCCAGAGGATGGCCAAGATGGATGGTACAGTTTAACACCTCAGGAAAAAATGGCTCAATTGCGTGAGGAGAATGAATGGTATCATTCTCATGTGAAGGAATTACACTAAGTACCTTAGTAATTGTCGATTGGAACTCAATAACCCTTTGTTAGGCAAATGGAAAACATACCAACAGCGCACAACAGACTTACATGAGGCGAGGTGTAACATTGAAACACAGCAAATATCCGCTCATGAAGAATTAATCATGCGGCAAGAACAGCCCAAGAGCCGGCATCAAAGAGGAGATACTCTTTCTGATTTAGAGACAGCCGAGACTCTTGAGGCACTAGAGCAGGAGATTTTCATTAATGTCCAGCAGATTGTATGTTTATATCAGCGCCTTCTGGAGATCGTTCAACAGCTTCTAACTCAAGGGGGTGCAGGTGGTCCAGATCAGCCTGAGCTGCATCAAGGTATGGGGGCAGCTGCCGCTCCATTGCCTCAACACCAAGCACCTGGGGCGGCAGCCGATCTCCAGCCAAATCCAGAGGATGAGAACACCACAATCATTGCACAGCAAGCCTTGCCGGCTGAATTTAGTATGCCCGCCCCCTTTTGGAGTAGCACGAAGCGTGAACAAACTAAAAAATAGATCTCATGCGTCTCTCCTTTCACAGAAAGGGGAGATGAGCCGCTCTTATCAAAGGCGCGCCTGGATTTTTAGCTGATAAAGATTACTGCGTTTGAATTTTTGCTGGGTTGACTGGTGATAGTTGTGATCAGGAAGTTTTAAAGCCTGATGACATATGGTTTTCCGCAGAATCGAAACGAAGGTTTTTAAAAATTGATTTCCTGGCGTGCATTTTGCTAGGGTAGAAGCATCAAAAACATAAAAAAGGAATTTTACGCATGCTGCATTCTCAATCATTCAATTGTCATTCTTCCTGCCTACCGCCATCCTGAACTCGTTTCAGGATCTCATTGAGAGTCCCCCCTTTATACCGTCATCCTGAACTTGTTTCAGGATCTCAACAAGAGTGGGCAGAAGATTTCGAGTCAAAGCCCTTCAATGACAGCTTTTTTGTAACCGTCATCCTGAACTTGTTTCAGGATCTCAACAAGAGTGGGC
>CANLAL010000028.1 GCA_947488045.1 Alphaproteobacteria bacterium | reverse complement strand
GCCTTGAGATCCTGAATCAAGTTCAGGATGACGGTGTAGAATGATGGGATTCGCGTGAGACATGGTTTAAGTTCCTTTTTTAATGTTTCTAAGAACTATAGCTTAGCAAAATGCACTCAAAAAATCAATTTTTCAAAACCTTCGTTTCATTTTTTCGTGAATGCTTGGGAGAAACACTTACATGAATGACTTATGAGCAACGGCTAAGTCAGAAAAAACCTTATTAATGAGAATGGAAATCCCCATAAAGGCCTTTGGATTCGGGCTTCTGACTTCACAAAACACCGAAATAACCTAGGATATCTGATAAACTTTTTCGTGATGTTTGATTGCGGCATGGGCCTGGGTGAGCAACTCGCCCACCACATCAGCAATTGATTGTTCCTGTGCGACCATACCGACGCTTTGGCCAGCCATAAGGGAGCCCGTCACAACATCACCGTCTACCACCGCACGTCTTAAGGCGCCCGCCCAAAAATGTTCGATTTTCAATTGAGCTTCCTGCTGGGTAACAGCACCGGATTTAAACTCTTCAATAACGCCCTTTTGAGTTTCCATAAAGGCCTGGGTGGCTTGGTTGTTAATGGCACGCACAGGAATAACGGGAAAACGTGGGTCCAACTGTACAGAAGGGACAGCATCTCTGGCATTGGCATTGATGAAGGCTTTTTTAAAGTTTTCATGGGCCACTGATTCATAGGTGCAGACAAACCGGGTACCCAACTGAACACCTGCTGCCCCCATTTCTAAATAGGATACAATGGCATCACCACGACCAATGCCACCCGCTACAAAAACCGGCACCTGCGTGACATGAGGTAAAATTTCTTGAGCCAATACACTGGTTGAGACAGGTCCAATATGACCCCCTGCTTCCATGCCTTCGATGACCAAGGCATCAACGCCATCCTTAATAAGTTTTTTGGCAATACCCAAGGCCGGCGCAAAACAGATAACTTTTCGGCCCGCCTCTTTAATGGCCCCAATGGTTTGGGCCCGAGGAAGACCCCCTGCCAAAACGATGTGCCCCACGCCTTCGTCTAGACACACTTGGAGGAGCTCATTCAAACGAGGATGCATGGTGATCAAGTTTACACCAAAAGGTTTTGAGGTTAAGGTACGGACCCCTCTAATTTCTTCACTCAACGTTTCTGGTGTTGTGGAACCGCTGGCTAAAACGCCAAAACAACCTGCATTAGAAAGAGCGGCAACGAGATTTCTCTCTGAAACCCAGGTCATCGCCCCACCCATGATGGCATGTTCCACACCCAGAAAATCCCGGCCCCGTTGCCAAAGGTGATTGAGTTTTTTTTGTGCCATATTTTTTAACCTTCACATGCAAACGATAAAATTATTGGGCGTTTTGTTTAATCTTCGGATACAAAAAGGTCAAAACTGCACTGGCACCCAGGGCACTTACTGTCAACCACAAAGCTGGAGAAAACACATAATCCACATGAAGACGCAACGTTTCCATAATCAGAAGCGTTGAACCTCCAAAAATGGCCATACCCAAACTATAACTAAACGAAATACCGCTGTAGCGATCTTCCACGGGAAAGAGAGATTGCATGAAAAAGTTCAACGGGCCAGAGAAAAATGCAGCCAGCACGGCATAGCAAACTTGGGCTAAAATGATCAGCCACAATTGCCCCGTACTGATGAGCAGAAAAATAGGAATTGCCAATAAAAAGACAGCAATAGCTGTGGGCCGCATGAGACCAATAGCCCCACGACGATCAGAAATTGCGCCGGCGACCGGGGTCAAAAGCGCATAAACCAATAAGGCGATTGAGGACATGGGCAAGGTATCATGCACTGGCCAATGATGCTCTTCCTTGAGATATATGGACATATAGTTAAAGGCTGCGTAATACATCACCCCATTGAGCCACGCCATACCCATAATACAAAGTACAGAACGCCAATGCTTTACCAGTGCCACCATAAGGGGAACTTTTTGAACAGGTGTCGTTTTTTCCTCGAGCTCTTTTTTAGCCATAGCCTGAACGTAAACGGGGCTCTCATCTAATTTACGACGGATATAAGCGCCCACAAGGCCAATCACCATTCCCAAAATAAAAGGCAGGCGCCAGCTTTCAAAACCAAAAATATAGTCATTGTGTGTACACACATAACCCACCAAGGCACCCAGCAGAGATCCGATAGCACAAGATGAAGTGATGAGACCGCCTGCAAAACCACGGCGATCTTTTTGATGTTCAATCACGAAAATAGCAGCACCATTGTAAGCGCCACCTGTACATAACCCTTGCATTAACCGGCATAAAGTTAAAACAATCGGTGCAAAAATACCAATGGTGGCATAAGTGGGCAAAAGACCTATCAATGTGGTGGGAATGGCCATAAGCGTTACGGATAAAGCTAGAGCCTTTTTACGCCCATATTTATCACCAATGTGACCGAAAAGAATGGCGCCCAGCGGGCGCATCAAAAACCCCACAGCATAAACAGTTAGGGCCAGAAGTAAGGCTGTGACTGAGTTGGAGTCTGTGTTGGGAAAGAAGCTACGAGCAATCAGGGGTGCAAAAAACCCAAAGAGGGTAAAATCGTAGAATTCTAGCGCATTACCTGCCATACCAGCAAGTACAACCTTCGCTCGATCTTTCATGGTACACCCCTTTTGTTCAATTAAAATGGAACCCTGCGGGCTCTTCTTGTGACCCACTTAAACGAATGCCCTCATTGCTTGCCATTGAAAAAGGATGGCTCCCCGAGCTGGACTCGAACCAGCGACCCAGTGATTAACAGTCACTTGCTCTACCAACTGAGCTATCGGGGAATAACGCAACTAGAATTAGGAATAGCGTGAAAATTCACAAAGTCAACGCTTTTATCAATCTAACCTGTCATTTTCAGCGTTGAAACTGTGGAGGCCGGGACCGGAATCGAACCAGCGTACAAGGATTTGCAGTCCTCTGCATCACCACTCTGCCACCCGGCCTTCAGAAGTTTTATACTCCTGGGAATAAGCCAGGGTCAAGGGCTGTCTTGATCTGAGGAAAAATTCACTCTATATTGGCCTTCAATTGATTTTAGATGGTTGACGAATATGAACTTTCTCCACGCTCGATCGAATATGACCCTCGGACAGTTACGTCCCAATGGTGTGTCAAATCCCTTGCTTTTATCGGCCATTGAACAAGTTAATCGTGAAAAATTTCTTCCCCCTTCTCTACAGGAAATGGCTTATTGTGATCATTCCTTGCAAATCAATCCAGAGACATTTTTGCTGGAACCCTTGGTTTTAGCCCGCCTCATTCAGGCATTGGATATTCAGCCTGGGGATAAAGTGCTTCATGTCAATTGTGGCACTGGATATGGCACCGCATTGCTTGCCCGAATGGGGGCACAGGTTTATGCCCTTGCTTCATCCCCCTCCCAGGCTCAGCAAGTGCAGGCAAACCTGGCCCAGGAGAATATTTTGGCCACCATACACCATGGCTCTTTTTCCGATGGCCTTGTCACAGAGGGGCCTTTTCAAGCCATTTTGATTGAAGGTGCCATTGATACCATACCCATCACATTGAGGCGTCAGCTGGTGGAGGGAGGATATCTGGCCGCCGTTTGTTATTTTGAATCAAATTCGGGCATGATTACGCTCTGGCAAAAAACCGGCAAGCAGGTTACTATCTCAAAAAAATATCATGAAGGCAGTGCGCCCCGCCTTAAGGCGTTTCATGAGCATGTGGGTTTTATGTTTTGAACGATGGAGTCGAAAATAGGGTGAAGAAATTTCTCATTTCCAGTGTCTGTGTTGCCTCCTTGATTGCCCCACAGATCTCTTTTGCAACAACAACTTTAAGACATGCCCTCGACTCAACACATGAGAAAAATCCTGTTTTGGATGCCAAGCGCAGTGAGCTTGAGGCCGCTAAAGCCGACAATATACGTCGCTTTGCAGGATTTTTGCCCAACGTCGAACTCAAAGGATCACGCTCTAAAACCACTGTGAAAGACAAAACAGAGCCATTTGAGAATCGCAATGAAAATCAAAACCAGCGCAGTTTACAAATCACCCAGAACGTCTTTAAGGGCGGTGAATCTTACGCAAAATTTAAGATGGCCAACGCACGGGTTGCTCAAAAACAGGCAGAGTATGTGGCGGAAGAGCAAAAAGTACTCCTGGAAGGTGTAAAGGCTTATTTGGAGATATGGGCCAAAGAAGCGAACCTTAAAGTGAGTCAAAAAGCTGAACGTGTATTTAAAGAAACCTTAGAGGCAACTCTTGAGAAATTGCGTTTTGGCGTAGCATCACAAGCGGATGTGGAAAGAGCAACGGCAGAATATCAAAAAGCCAATGCAAAGCTGGCGCAGTCTCAATCAGAACTTTCTGGCGCGGTTGCCACATTTGAGAATACGACCGGCCTTATTTATGATGCCTTGGCGGAGCCGAATATGCTGGTAGCTATGCCCACTCAAATGGATGATGTTGTGGCACGAGCTTATGTCGCCAACCCCAATCTCATTCAAGCAGATCGCGCTGTAGATGAAGCTGACGCTCAAAATACTGTATCTAAGTCCGCCTTTTTGCCTTCTGTGGATGTCAGTGCTTCCATCGCTCATGACAAAAGAAGCAGTAGTGACAATGACCGGATCAATCGCAACACCAATCGCCTCAATAGATCACTCACTGCAGAGCTACGCATTCCTTTGTTTCAACAGGGAAACGAGTATGCAGGCTTGAAGGAAGCGGTGAACAATCTCGAAGCAAAAAAGAAGCGTCGCCGGGCCACACAACAGGAGTTAATGCAATCCATTCGATCGACTTGGGCCGGATGGAAAGCCTCCATGTCTCAGGTGGAAAGCCTAACCACAGGTGTAAAAGCTGCAACTTTTGTGAAGGAAGGCCTACGTCAAGAGTATGACTTTGGAATTAAGTCTCTATTTGACGTGTACCAAGCAGAAAAAGATTTGCTCGATGCTGAATATCAGCTCATTTCAGCCAAACAGCAAGAGTTTATGAGTGCTTATCAATTACTTTCACTTACAGGGCAATTGACGGCTGATCATTTGAAACTTAAGGAAACAGAGGCATCCATGCAAACACCTCAAGAAACCGTGTTATACACACCAGGGGAGACACAACATGACAAGCAAATCTGAAATAGGACGCCCAGCCACTGCAGAAGGTCAGAGCCAAGATCTTTCCATGGAAGAAATTCTGGCTTCTATAAGACGCATTGTTACAGAAGATCACCCCACTGATATGGCAAGCGCTAGCACGGCCACCGCTGACAATGTGTATGACCTCACTCAAGTTGTTGCTGATGATGGTCATGTAACAGACGTACGGCTTGTTCAAACCGCATCACCAAAAGTCACAGACACACCATCGTCTCGGCCTGCTCAAGGACAAAACTCCCACGGCCTCATGTCTGACAAAGTAGTCGACACGGTGACTCAACAACTTATGAAGCTCAATCAAGCTCAGCAGGAGCGGCAAGTAGAAAACTTGGTAAATGAATTGCGCCAAGAAACAACTTTAGAAAGCTTGGTGCGTGATATGGTCAAGCCTTTTATCACCAATTGGCTTGAGAACAACTATGAAACACTCGTGGTCAAAATGTTGAAAAAATGGATGGAGAAAAATCTTCCAGATGTGGTGGAACGTTTGGTCAACGAAGAAATTCGCAAGCTCACCCACCCTACGGAATAAATGTTCCACCTTCGGAAATCATAAACTATTATAAAAGCCGGACCCCCATGTTAGAAAAATTCTTTTCACACCAAGCCGTTGAGCAAGCCCTGACACGTCAGTGGGATCAAGAGCAGACTTTTGCTTATGACTCTCAAGGATCAGGGCCTATTTATACCATTATCATGCCCCCGCCCAATGTGACGGGATCCTTGCATATGGGGCATGCGTTGACCTTTACCTTGCAGGATATTTTAGTGCGCCATCATCGCAAAAAGGGCGCACGGGTACTTTGGCAACCCGGCACAGATCACGCAGGCATTGCCACCCAGATGGTGGTGGAGCGTCAATTGGATGCCCAAGGGATCTCTCGCCATACATTGGGTCGTGAAGTATTTCTAGAAAAGGTTTGGGAATGGAAAGATCATTCAGGAAGCATGATTGACAGCCAGCTCAAACGTTTGGGCGCTTCCGCCTCTTGGGAACGCAGCTGCTTCACCATGGACGAACCTGTGTGCGCAGCTGTTCGTAAGGTGTTCACCCTCCTCTATGAAGATGGTTTAATATATAAGGATAAGCGCCTCGTACACTGGGACTTGAAACTACAGAGCGCCATTTCAGATCTTGAAGTAACCCACAAAACAGCCACTGATCCTTTCTATTTTGTGGCCTATTCTTTGGTAGAAGATCCTGACATCCGCATAACTATCGCGACCACCCGTCCAGAAACTCTCTTTGCGGATGTTGCCATTGCTGTTAATCCGGAAGATGAACGCTACGCACATCTCGTGGGAAAGCACGTTCATCTGCCCTTAACCAATCGCACGATTCCCATCATTGCCGATGCGTATTCGGACCCTGAAAAAGGAACAGGCGCAGTAAAAATCACACCTGGTCATGATTCCAACGATTTTGAGGTGGGTAAGCGCCATAAGCTTGAGATGCTCAGCATTATGGATGGCCAGGGTCGATTAGAGACAGATCTTGTGCCTGCAGCTTTCCACGGTGTTGATCGGCTGAAAGCAAGACCCTTGGTGGCTAAGGCTTTAGAGGAAGCTGGGCACTTGGTGGAGACCCAGATGGTTACGCATACCGTGCCTTATGGGGATCGCTCAGACATGCCCTTGGAATCAAGACTTATGGACCAATGGTATGTACGCGCAGATATATTGGCAGAAAGAGCGATTGCAGCTGTTGAATCAGGAAAAACAGAATTTGTTCCTGGTTTTTGGTCTTCCACCTTTTTTGAATGGATGCGCAACATTCAACCCTGGTGCATTTCGAGACAAATCTGGTGGGGCCACCGTATCAATGCCTGGTATGGCCCTGATGGGCAAGTTTTTGTAGCCGAATCACAAGAAATCGCCCAAGAAAAGGCAAATTCTTTTTATGGAAACCCTGCCCCTTTGAGCCAAGATAATGACGTACTGGACACATGGTTTTCATCCGCTTTATGGCCTTTTGTCACCTTAGGTTGGCCTGATAAAACTGTAGAACTGAACGATCATTATCCCAGCAGTGTTCTAGTAACAGGTCACGACATCATCTTTTTCTGGGTAGCGCGAATGATGATGATGGGCCTTTACATCATGGGCGATGTCCCCTTTAAAGATGTGTATATCCACGCTTTGGTCAAAGATGAAAAAGGCCAAAAAATGTCAAAGTCTAAGGGTAATGTCATTGACCCTATCCCGCTCATGGATACCTATGGCGCTGATGCCATGCGATTGGCTTTATCCTTGCAAGCAGCGCCAGGTCGGGACATTAAATTTTCCACAACTCGGGTTGAAGGGGCAAAATTCTTCATCACAAAGTTATGGAATGCATCACGCTTTTCCCTCATGAATGAATGCAAACTTGATCCAGACTTTAATGTGAGTCGCATTATCCACCCTGTGAATAGTTGGATTGTGACCCAAGTATTAAACCTTGAGGCCCAGGTGACAAAGGCACTTGAGGAATATCGCTTTAATGAGGCCGCAGGAGCAATCTATCAAAGTGTATGGGGGACTTTCTGTGACTGGTATGTGGAGTTTTCAAAACCCCTCATTCAGGAGGGTAACGACAGCCCTTCCCTTAAAGCGGAGACTCAAAAAACAACCGCTTGGGCATTGGAGAGATATTTGCATTTACTCAACCCCTTCGCTCCCTTTGTCACGGAAGAGCTTTATGCCAAACTGCACGAAGCCAGTGGCCTTAAAAAACCCGCTCTCTTATTTACTAGCACTTATTTCCCGACTGAGCCTACATCCCTTCCCGATGCGCACGCCGTCAGTTGGAGTATTGGATTTATTGAGCAACTGCGTTCTGCTTTGAGTGCATTGGGGATTAGCCAGGGGATTAAGCTGAAAATTACTTACCATACATCCAATACTGTAGACGAAACTTACTTAAAACAGTTTCACCCCATCATTATGCGCCTGGCACGATTGGAAAGTTTAGAGATCGTGAATCACTTGAACATTCCCACAACACGGGGATCTTTGGTAGTGCCCTATGGCCATGGTGCCCTTTACATTCCCTTAGGTGATGTGCTGGATGTGGATAAAGAGGTATTGCGCTTGACTAAGGAAATGGAAAAAACGAGCAAAGAACTCAGTGGAATTTCCCATAAACTTTCTAATGCACAGTTTTTAGAAAAAGCTCCGGTGGAGATTGTGGAAGAGCTCAAGGAGCGTCAGGAGCAGATGACGCAGCTATTGGGGCAACTTTCCAATGCACGTGATCGTTTTAAGGGATGACATGCCGCCTCGTCATTACAGGGTCTGCAGGTGCAGGTAAAACCACACTTTTGGGCATGTTCAATGCCCAGGGTGTCCCCACTTTAAGCGCAGATGACATCGTGCATAAACTTTTAACCCAAGATCATGGGGTCATCACGGCCATTGGAAAACAGTTCCCTCAAGTGGTTGTGGATAACCGGTTAGATCGCGATCGTTATTTAGCTCACGTATTTGATCACCCTCACCATCTCGACCAAGTGGAAGCCATTTTGCATCCCCGTGTGTATCAAGCGCTTTTAAATTTTTCGGCTGAACACGTTACATTGGGTACGCCTTTGATTGCTTTGGAGATCCCCCTTTATTTTGAAACAGCACCTGAAAACTTTCCTGTGGATAAAATTTTAGTGGCAACAGCCCCTCATCATTTACGGCAAGAGCGTGTGTTGGCTCGAAAGAGTATGACTTTAAGTCGCTTTCAAGCCCTCGCAGACCGCCAATCACCGGATGCGATTAAAAAAGAGCGCGCAGATTTTGTTTTAGATACGAGTGTCAACATCAAGCAACTTGAACAAGAAGTAGCCCCTATGATAGCCTTCCTTCAATCATTACACTGAAAGCCAATCCATGCGCGAAATTGTTTTAGATACGGAAACCACAGGTCTAGATCCCAACTCAGGTCATAAGATTGTGGAAATTGCTTGTGTTGAATTGAAAAACCATATGCCCACTGGCCGGCATTTCCATCACTATTTGAACCCCCAGCGGGATATGCCAGCTGAAGCATTTAAGGTTCACGGCCTATCCGTTGAGTTCTTGAGTGCATTCGGACTTTTTGAATCCATTGCAGGACCATTTTTGGATTTTATCGAGACATCACCCTTGGTGATCCATAACGCTGGGTTTGACATGAAGTTTCTTAATTATGAACTGCGCCATGCTGGCTTTCCCGCATTAAATAAACACCCTATTATTGACACCATCCCTTTAGCCCGCAAAGCTTTTCCTGGCGCTCAAGTGAATTTGGACGCTTTGTGCAGACGCTTTAAGATTGATTTAGCCGCCCGGGAAAAACATGGCGCGCTCTTAGACGCTCAACTGCTCGCAGAAGTTTATCTTGAGCTAAAAGGTGGAAAGCAACACGGTATGGTGTTTATGAACAACGGCGAGAATATAACAGGGAAATCTGAGATTCTGGGTGAAGAGACCGCTCCAAAAAAACTCTGGCCTGTGAGGGTCTTTCCGCTCACCGTTCAGGAACAAAAGGATCACACTGCCTTCATGGCCAAATATCCAAAGGCTTTATGGCATCAGCTAAAAAATGACTAAGCATTTCCTCCCCCTTGCCAGCCTTTAAGGTTGCCTATAGTGTGGGGATATCATCGTTGACATAAGGTAACCCGAACCCATGGATATTGTATTTGTCCCGTTTTTAAAACTCTTGATGGCTTTGCTGAGCCTTTATGGATGGGCTGTTTTAGGTGCGGTCATCCTCACATGGCTAAATGCATTTAATATTATTAATGGCTACAATCGATTTGTTTTTATCATCTCTGCCTTTTTGTTTAAGATCACCGAGCCGGCTCTTTACCAGCTCCGCAAAGTGGTCCCTTCTGTGGGCGGATTAGACTTAACCCCCATGGCCCTCCTCATGATCATTTGGTTGCTACAAGAAATGCTGGCTCGAATCATCCTAAAGTTTATCTAATGACCATGCGCCTCATTGATGGCCGAGCCTTAAGCCAACAGCTCTGCACACACGTGCATCAGGAAGTGGCGACTTTACCTTCCACGCCTTGTTTGGCTGTTATTTATGTGGGAGATGACCCAGCCACTCAGGTATACGTGGGCCGTAAACGTGACATGGCAATGGCCTTAGGGATGGAAAGCCGGGTGATGCATTTTCCTGCAATTGTAACTTTTCAGGAATTGTATGAGACCATTTCCTCCTTGAATCAAGATGCAAAAGTCCGGGGCATTTTACTTCAAATGCCTTTGCCGCCCCATTTAGATCGATTTGCTTTGTTGGAAGCCATCGCTCCTCACAAGGATGTGGATGGGCTCACCAGTCAAAATTTAGGTCTGCTTGCAGCAGGCCACCCTCGTTTTGTTCCTTGCACACCTCAGGGCTGCCTGCGAATCATCGATCATGTGGGTTACGATGTCATAGGCAAAACAGTGCTGATGATTGGCAGGTCTAATATTGTGGGGCTTCCCTTATCGTTGCTTTTGGGTCAACGGGGCGCCACAGTCACCGTGGCCCACTCCCAAACGGTTCACTTGGATCAACTCACAGCTCAAGCGGATATGATCATTAGCGCTGTGGGCAAACCTGACTTGGTTAAAACTATCAAACCGGGGGCCTTTATCATTGATGTGGGCATCAGTCGCGTAGAAGAAGATGGCTTGTGCCGTTTGGCAGGAGATGTAGCCCTTTCTGTTCAAGCCACTGCCGGATACCTCACCCCTGTTCCTGGCGGCGTAGGACCCATGACAGTGGCCTGCTTAATGTACAATACACTTCAAGCATGCAAGGCTACACTTTAAGAACAGTCTTGAGCATCGCAGGTTTCATGTCTTGCCTTATATTGCTGTAAGCGTATGATGTTTTTGGCTTGAGCCCTGGCTTTGACATACGGACGCATACTGCCTGTGGGGATGGTACCGTTTTGTTCCATAGCTTTTATATCTGCAACCAAAGAATTATAAACAGGCACGACATCAGTAGAAGATAAATTCCCATACTTCGCATCAATATCTACCCAGGAGTCTGCTTTAGTGGCATTGAAAGCCGTGGAAAGGATTGTTGCACCCCTTAAATCAGCCTGCAAAACAGCTTCAGAAGCTTGATCACGATAGTCATCCGAAAACCCCGTAAAATGAAGTGTTGTGACGCGATCTTCAAAAGCCTCGTTCTTAATGGCATTATTCACGGCATAGATGATGAGGAGGCGGTCCAAAGGGATGTCCACCTTCATAAAGTCATCCATATGTTTTGTAAGCATGGGATCACTTAAATGAAGCAGTTCCTTTTCTTTTTTAGGTTCCAAGCCACGGTCAACCTCCTCAAAAATCAACGCCAAAGTTGTGGAGCCAGCCTTGACCATGCATTCGGCAACGGAGCCCATTTTTTCATCATTACCCCAAAGGTTGTCAATACTTGTGCGACAAGGATAAAGACCAAGGCTTAAGGCAAACTTCACAGCACTTTCTGATTTGCCCCCACCAGGAGTCCCCAAAAAGAATAGGGACATTTTAGACCCTTTTTCCTGGGTGTTCTCTGTTTCATAAATGATACCCAGAGTTTGAAGTTGTTCAATGTTCTTAAGATCAATGCCCTTTAAGGTTTTGGCTAACCATAACGGGGCAAAGTCGGTTGCAGTGGGATAAGTGGGTAACTTCAATGCATTGCTTAAGGCATCAAATGCCACCGTGGTATCATACACTTGTCCCTTACGCAGATTGAAGATCATATTGGCCAGTTGTAATTGCTTGCTGAGCTCAAAACGATCCCATTGCAGAATCAGTGCGATCTCTAAGTCCGTCAAAATATCAGGCTTGAGAATGGGGTCACATATATGAGCAGGATTAAACCAGTACCCAAAGTTTTCACAACCGGAAAAAACCCAAGGTGCCCCCCAAAGAGACATTAAGTTCTGAACTCTTTTGGGAATTTCAAATTCCCACACAGCAGGGAAACCTAAAAGTGTAACCCAAGAATGTGGAGGAAACACCCCTTTGCTGGCAGCTGCTGCTGTCGCAGCTATAGTGGCTTTCATAGGCAATAAATAAATAATGGGCACGGTCACTGCTAAAACAACCGGCAGATGATGAAATGTATATCGACCCCGCGCCTGATCTCGCTCACGCCTTAGGTAATCTAGAGCAGAGTCTTTGTCTGTAATAGCCCCTTGGGTTTTATAGAGCACATCGGGCTGCATTTTTTCATACTCTAGCCGATGGAATTCATTTTTTTCTATAGGCGGTTGTGTATGTGCATAAAGGGAGCAAGAACCAAGCATCATAGACACCAGAGCGATAATATGGATGATTTTTTTCATGACAGGGAAATCCTTACGGTTCAATCGAAGAACATTAGCTAATGACCAATTAAGGTCAAGAATAAAAACCTCAGGGCACTAATGCTCCGCCATCCCAAACTGATCCAAAACAAAAGTATACTTTTCTGCTAGCTCCTGAAGCGAATCATAACGGCCTGATGCCCCACCATGACCCTTGCCCATATCCGTTTTAAGGAGCAGGAGGCTGTTACACCCCGCTTGCTTTTTTGCAGCCCGCAGCTTGGCCACCCACTTGGCACTTTCCCAATAGGTGACTCGGGGATCATTTAAACCCCCATGCGCAAAAATGGCAGGATATTGACACGCCACAACATTGTCATAGGGTGAATAACTCAGGATATACTCGTAGTACTCCTTTTCCTGAGGGTTACCCCATTCTTTGTATTCTGGAACTGTGAGCGGCAAGCTGGTATCCAGCATAGTTGTGAGCGTATCTACAAAAGGCACTTCTGCAATGACAGAAGCATAAAGCTCAGGCGCTTGATTGACCGCAGCGCCCATCAAAAGCCCCCCTGCACTTCCCCCCCAAATAGCAATTTTTCCTGCTTGCGTATATCCCATATGAATCAAGTGATGGGCCACATCCACAAAGTCATTGAAAGTGTTTTTCTTATTTAAAAATTTTCCATCTTCGTACCACTTTTTCCCCATTTCACTGCCTCCCCGAATATGGGCAATGGCATAGATCACCCCTCGATCCAATAAGCTGAGGCGACTGGAAGAAAAACTGGCAGGCATACTGTAACCATAAGATCCATAGCCATACAGGAGCAAGGGCGCTGGGCCATGATCCCGCGCCCCTTTACGATAAATGAGTGAGATGGGAACTTTTGTGCCATCGCGGCTTGTGGAAAATACACGCTCTGTCACATATAAGTTTG
Source organism: Alphaproteobacteria bacterium (assembly GCA_947488045.1). Taxonomy (GTDB): domain Bacteria; phylum Pseudomonadota; class Alphaproteobacteria; order 43-37; family 43-37; genus CANLAL01. Next base: position 3,485 of record CANLAL010000028.1, on the reverse strand, counting down.
GATCAAAACCTGAAGGAATCTCTTGAATTTTCTTCACGTCATAGGTTTGGGATGTAAAATCATAATCCATAACGCGGAGGGGTTTTCCCATAGCAGAATAACCCAAACGCAGTGTTGAGGCCTCATATTGTGCATTGGTTCCCAAAGCCACCTCATAAGCAGCGTCTTCAAAAGTGAGTTTCTGAAGACCCGTTTGGTCTGTGTAGGTAAAAACAGCAGGCAGACCCGCTTCTCGACCGGTAAGAACCAAACGATCTTTGAAAGCCACCACGCCCACTAAATAGCGTTCATTTGAGTGGGCCACCAGCTCATGATCTTGATCAAAATGATCTGCAGACGTTTGAATTAAGCGCCCATTAGGGCCTGTATCATTGATCACGCCTACCCAGCCATTGTTCCAATGATCCACATCATATTCCACCTTGGGTTGACGTTTACGCAAAAGGGTCAATGGCGCCAAAGGTGTCGCTTTAGGTAAAGCATAAATTTCGTTTTCTTCATGACCATGGGAGTTAATGAGAATGTAGCGCTCATCCTGAGTTTGGCTCACGCTCACAAAGTAACCAATATCCTGCTCTTCATAAACTAAAGTATCTTGATCTGCCTTTTGACCCAATACATGCCGATAAATTTTATTGTAACGCCAACTGTCATCCACATAAGTATAGAAAATATATTGGCTTGAATGATCCCAAACGACGCTTCCAAACACATTGGGGATGGTTTCAAAAATAGCCTGGGGATTGGATAGATCATGGATAAAGAGGGTAAAGCGCTCAGAGCCATTCGTATCCACACTATAGGCCAACAAACGATGATCTGAACTAATGGAAAGATCTCCAACTTTGAAGTAATCATGGCCTTGGGCCAAAGTAGGAACATTCAAAATGATTTCTTCCGGCGCAGCTAACGTACCTTTTTTACGGCAATATATAGGATACTGAGATCCTTCTTCAAACTTTGAATAGTACCAGTAAGGACCATCCTGATAAGGTGCAGAAGCATCATTTTCCTTCATGCGACCTTTCAATTCTTCAAAGATGGTTTGAGTTAAAGGCACTAATGTATCTTCATAGGCTTTCGTATAAGCATTCTCCGCCTCCAAATAGGCCATAATTTTTGGATCGTCCACAGGTTCGGGATAGCCCGGATTGCGCAACCACGCGTAAGGATCAGACCTTTTATGGCCATGAGTTTCATGAGAAAAAGTAACCGCATCCGCCATAGGAGGCTGCGGGAAAACAGAGGAGCATTGGGACATAGGATTCCTTTCAAGATAGGCAAATGCAAGGCAATGTGTAACACACAATAAAAAGGATATAAGAAAAAAATTACGCACTGCTAACACCTTGTGTAAATCTGATTTTGTTTATTTAAAACACATCTTTAATCAGAGTGGGAGAGGCAATGAGCACGGAAATATTTGTTTTAGGTAAAAAGTTATTACGAGAGACTTCCACCAAAGTAGGAGAGATTCGACGAAAAAGCATTTCAGGCCACAATTGATTGGATTGAACAGTTCCACCTTCTGGATGCTCAACGATCATTTTGAAAGATTTAATAGGGCTTTTACTTTCACTGGTCAATAAATAGCCCACTTGATATAAATAAGTTCCTTTATTTTTTTCTGGCATTTGCAGGTCATCTGAAAACTTTTTCAACAACCAATTTGTAATATCATATTCTAAGCCTGTGGTTTCATTGAGTGATGTGCCTGATAAAAAGCACCCTGTGTGAAGAAGGCCAACCGCCAAAGATTCCAACGGTGGACGCTCGTCATCAAAATGAACAGATAAAAAGCCTGTTGCCGGGTGGTAACTATAGTCTACCGTCACTCTTTTACCAGCAGGAAAGGTTTGATCCCATTCAAATCTTACTTCTTTTTCCCATAAGGGCTGACCATAACTATCCGCAATATGCAAGCGTTTAAGCCTGCTTACCCTAGCCCTGCATTCAGTCGGATCAAAGTTAATGAGGGGCAGATTACGGCAAGCAGCCACATCTGGGCTGATGGGCAAATTATTTTTCTTAATAAGCGCTGTAATATCTGCACCATCTTTTGTGGCAGTGACCCTGCGTGTCGTTTTCACCTCTTGATCGTCAACTTGCACACTAAAATTTAGAAATGGCACTTTTGAGAGATCTGTTTTATCCAATGTCCATGAACCTGACCGATCATGATTGTATTCTTTGGCTTCAATGACATCTTCATCCCAATAGCTTTGATGTCCCTGCTCCCGGATAGGGGCATGGGGGACTTGAAAAGCGGCCTTTATCGAAATATCTTCTCCTGTTTCATTGTAAATTACTTTTCGGCAACTGATCTTAGTTGCGCTCACTTGCATCTCTATTTCCTCAACAATCAACCCCGGCGGACAATTGGAAAGAACGCCTCCGCCCGCCCAAGAATTAACCATATCTGAGTTGGAAAAAGATAAATCTGTCACCATCAAAATAAGAAGACTGGTGACTATAAAAATACGCCGCATGTGAAAGATATATTTTAGAAACATGATACCTGCCTTTTAGAGTTCTTTTCTTTTAAGTCAGTATTTTTGCAGTGGGTCAGTGTATTTTGCCCCATAACATCATACCTTCAATTGAGACTCAGGGCTATCATGGACAAAATCTCGAGCTGGTCAACCCTCTTTTAAGCATGTAAAGTTGTGAAAACTAAGGAGTTGCCCTCGTATGACCCTTCCCCCTCTCATCATTCAATTGGCTCAAGCCATCACGGCTGTGGGCGGTAAGGCCGTATGCGTGGGGGGCTGCGTCAGAGATCTTCTCTTGAAACAACCTATTCAAGATTGGGATTTGGAAGTTTACTATCTATCCCCTGAAACGGTTCAATCCGTTCTAGAGACCTTTGGGCCCGTAATTTTTGTAGGGAAAATTTACGGTATTTACCGTTTGATGGCTCACAACATTGATGTTTCCATTCCACGGCTGGATCATTCCACAGGACCTGGACATAAAGATATTCAGGTGACCTTTGACCCTCAGCTGTCTTTTGATGAGGCCTTTAAAAGGCGAGATTTGACCATCAATAGCATTGGATTAGACCCGCTAACAGGGCAATTTATTGATCCTTACAAGGGGCGACAAGATTTAGAAGCGGGCATTTTAAGAGCTACCGATGAAAAGACATTTACCGAAGACCCTTTAAGGGCTCTGCGTGTGGCTCAGTTTTCAGCACGATTTTTAATGAGCCCCCATCCCTCACTCATTGCCCTGTGTTCAACAATGGACCTAAGCCCCCTCTCGCCAGAACGATTTTTTGGAGAATTTGAAAAGCTTTTACTTAAAGGAAAAAAGCCGTCCTTGGGTTTAGATTTCCTGAAATCAACAAATCTTATCCGATTCTTTCCCGCTTTGGCCGCCCTACCTGGCACACCCCAATCCCCCATTTGGCACGCTGAGGGGGATGTGTGGATACACACAGGCATGGTGACAGACGCTGCTGCACTTTTGCGTTCTGGCCATCG
>CANLAL010000027.1 GCA_947488045.1 Alphaproteobacteria bacterium | reverse complement strand
TCAAAGCCATTTGAGTAAGAGAAGGGGTGATTAAAGGCCAATCAGCCCATGAATTTCGTGCATATGTTTTGTTGCAAGGGTGCGGGCTTTTTCTGCCCCTTGCGCAAGGCAGGTTTCTAAAAACGCTTGATCTTGCGTCATCAGCTCATGAATTTTTCCACTAATGGGATTTAGGGTTTCCTGCAAAACCTCAATTAAACGGGCTTTAAAGGGCGCAAAATTTTGCCCCGCGTACGTGTTTAAAATTTGTTGGGGTGTTTGATTTTCTAAAGTGCTGAGCATTTGGACCAAATTTTGGGCCTCAGGCCGGCCTTCCAGCTCATCCCATGTGGCGGGAATAAGTGCTGAATCTGTTTTTGCTTTGCGAATTTTTTGCGCAATTGTATCTGCGTCATCGGTCATGTGAATGCGGGACGCTTCCGACGGGTCAGATTTACTCATCTTTTGCGTGCCATCGCGCAGGCTCATGACCCGTGTACTTGTGCCCATGATGCAGGGCTCAGGCAATGGAAAATAATCCTTTCCCACCTGGGCATTAAAAGCGCCGGCAATATCCCGCGCAAGTTCCAAATGTTGCTTTTGATCAGCACCCACGGGCACGTGTGTGGCTTTATAAAGCAGAATGTCAGCGGCCATAAGCACGGGGTAACCATATAGCCCGAGGCTGGCTTGTTCCTTATGCTTGCCCGCTTTGTCTTTAAACTGCGTCATCCGATTGAGCCAGCCCAAGGGGGTAAGGCACCCTAACAACCAGGCAAGCTCGCTGTGGCCCGTTACTTGGCTTTGGGCGAAAATAGCAGACGTGTTGGGGTCAATTCCACAGGCGATATAGCAGGCCGCCGTGAGGCGCACATGCTCACGCAGTTGAGCGGGACTTCCAAATCCTGTGGTGAGCGCGTGAAGATTGACGATGCAAAAAAGACTGTCGTGGTCTTTTTGAAACGCCACCCAGTTTTTAATTGCGCCTAAGTAGTTTCCCAAATGGATGCTGCCTGTGGGCTGAATGCCAGATAAGACGCGCTGGTTCATTATTTTCTTCTCCCTCTTGCCCGTTGATAGATGGTTTTAAGATCAAGCAGTTTAATGAGGTGGGCGCAGACAAAATAACTCAGCAGCCCCAGAGCTACAAGTGCAAAGAGCAATGCCCATGGCCATATACCTTGATGGTGGAACACCAAGGGCTTTAGGGGAGCCAAAGCCAACTGAAGAACAAGCAGCATGGTGGCACATGCCCCGATGATTTTCCCCACCACCAAACCTATAGGCCGCGTGAAGACATGGATATGGTCTTTATTCAGCCGGATGGACAAAAAGAGCACGTTTACCCAGGATGACAAGGCAGTGGCCAATGCGATTCCCACATATCCAAGGGAGGTTTGAAACATGAAAAAAATGTTCAAGGTAAAGTTAACGCCCACACACATACAGCCAATACGCACGGGAGTGATTGTATTTTGCCGGGCAAAAAAGCCTGTGCTTAACACCTTCGCCAATACATAAGCGGGAAGGCCGACCACAAAGGCTTGCAGCGTATGAGCCGTGGCCAGCGTATCTGCTGAAGTGAAGGCCCCGCGTTCAAATAAAACCTTAGCGATGGGGTGTGCCAAAATGAATAAGGCGCACGCCGCAGGAAGAGTGAGGATTAAGGCATATGATAAGGCTTGGGTAAATTGAGCTTGTGCTTTTTCATGCTGCTGCGTTTGGAAGAGTTTGGATAGGGTGGGTAGGAAAGCTGTGCTGATGGCGATGCCAATGACGCTTAAGGGGAGTTGATTGAGGCGATCCGCTGCATGAAGATAGGTGAGGGAACCCACAGCCAAAAATGACCCAATCCAAATATCCACAAACACATTGATTTGAAAGACTCCTGCACCAATGATCCCGGGCAGCATTTTTGAAAATAAGGTTTTGATGCCTCGCGTGATGCGGGGACGTATGGGGTAAAGGGGGCTTTGGACCCTAGCAAGCACCAGCCAGAGTAACAAAAACTGAGCGATCCCTGCACTGAGCACCCCCCAAGAAAGGGCCGTCCCTTGATTGCTCACAAAGGGGCTAAGCAAAAGTAAGCTGGCAATCATAAGAATGTTGAGGAGCAATGGCGCAGCAGACCATGCGGCAAACTTACCCAATGTATTTAAGACGCCACCCATAAGGGAAGAAAGGGAAATCAGCAGAATGTAGGGGAAGGTGATGCGGGTGAAGGAAATTGCCATTTCCAACCGCTCGGGTGTATCTTTAAAACCCGGGGCGAAGACTTTCATTAATGCTGGCGTAAACAATTCAAACGCGCAGACAAAACCCAACAGTAAAAGCCCCATGATGGTAAAAGCTTGGCGCGCAAAATCCTGGGCTGTTTGTTGTGATTGTGTGGCGGATATTCCTGCGTAAAGGGGAATGAAAGCAGCGCTAAAAGCGCCTTCTGCGGAAATTCTCCGAAAAAAGTTTGGGAATTTGAAGGCAATGATGAAGGCATCCAGCAGAGGGCTTGCCCCTAAAAGGGCCAACATGAAAGCATCACGCACAAAGCCAGTAATGCGACTGAGCAGTGTGAAAGCCCCTACAACGGCAGTGGATTTGAGCACACTCATGACAACTTTTCCTTCATTGTATAAAGGGTTTCAAGGGCTTCCCGTGGTGTGAGTGTGTCTACGTCCACATCAAGGAGCATTTGAGTCAGCGCGTCATTTTTCCTTGTTTCGCGATTATCCTGATTCCCCACATTGTCACCCTTAGTGTGACTTGGGCTCTGTGGCAAGTTTGGTTCATGATGGTTTTGCTTTTCGGCCTCTAAGTTTGATAAAACCTCTTGTGCCCGTTCTATGACAGGGGGTGGCAGGCCTGCTAATGCAGCCACATGCAGCCCATAGGAGCGATCTGCTTGACCAGGAATGACTTCATGGAGAAAGAAAATTTGCCCTTCCCATTCTTTGATGCGCATGGTGTAGCAGACCAGGCCAGGGACTTGAAGCGTTGTGAGCTCATGGTAATGGGTGGCAAAAAGGCATAATGGCTTGATATTGAGTCCCAAATGCTCGATCACAGCCCAAGCAATGGACATCCCATCGAAGGTGGAGGTACCACGCCCCACTTCATCCAAAATAACCAGGGATCGTGAAGTTGCCTGATTAAGGATCGTTGCTGTTTCCACCATTTCTACCATGAAGGTGGAGCGGCCACTGGCCAAATCGTCGCTGGCACCCACACGGCTAAATAATTTGTCTACAACGCCCATGTGGGCAGATTTTGCCGGTACAAAGGACCCCAACTGCGCCATGATCACGATCAAACCGTTTTGCCGCAGAAAGGTACTTTTACCCGCCATGTTGGGACCTGTCATGAGCCAAATGTTTTGATCATCTTCGAGTATGCAGTCGTTGGCGATAAAAGAGGAAGAGGAGGTGGCGTCTACAACAGGATGGCGTCCCCCTTCAATACGCAGGCCCCGGCCTTCATGAATATGAGGCCGCGCATAATTCTGCTCCTGTGCAAGTGTTGCCAATCCTGCAAAAACATCCAATTGAGCCAGTCCATGAGCTGTTTGTATGAGCGACTCTTCTTGTTCAAAAATACGCTCAAGCAAGTTATTAAATAGCACAAGCTCTAGCTGAAGGGCCTCATCCGCCGCTGTAATCATTTTGGTTTCAAGTTCAGAAAGTTCAACTGTGGTAAAGCGCATTGCGCCTGCCATGGTTTGACGGTGAATGAAATGGTCAGGCGCTTTGCTTGCATGAATGGCTGTCAGCTCAATGTAATAGCCCAAAATGTTGTTATGCTTAATTTTTAGGCCAGATACGCCTAATTCTTGTGCGTATTGCCCTTGAAGTTGAGCAATAAGCCCGCGCCCATGATCGCGCACGTGACGCGCTTCATCCAGCGGGCCATGATAACCACTGCGGATAAATCCCCCGTCACGGGTGAGGAGAGGAAGATCAGCATCCAGAGCTTGCTCAAGCACAATAATTAAAGGATTGTGTAAGCAGAAAGATTCTATGCTTGTGGTTAATAGAGGTGGAATAGAAAGTGTGTGGTAGGTGTGGTGAATTTGGGCGGCACGCTGCACAGTTTGAGCAATGGCTTTCAGATCCCGAGGGCCGCCTCGACCGAGTTTGAGCCTGGAAAATGCCCGTTCTATATCATTGGTATGTTTTAATGTATTGCGCAGACTTTCAAGGCCATCCTTATTTTTTACAAACCATTCAACAGCATCTAAACGTTCATTGATGATCTGTGCTTGGGCCAAGGGCGCATTCATATAATTGGCAAGTAGCCGGCCGCCACCGTTAGTGCAGGTGCGGTCCATCAAATGCAAAAGGCTGCCTTTGTGTTGACCTGTAATGGTTTGGGTAAGTTCAAAATTTCGGCGTGTGGCGGGGTCTATTTCAAGCCCCGTTTGGTTGGATCTTTTTTTAGGACGATCTAACCGAGGAATTTGTCCTTTTTGAGTCAGCAGGATGTAATCGAGCATAGCGCCCATAGCTGCTAAATCTTCCTGCATAAAGGTGTCTAAGCCTTCCACTTGTGTGATTTGAAACACGCGTTTGATATGCGCGATGGCCTGGGAAGGGTGAAATGAGCTATCGGACAAAACCACAAACTTTACGCGGTAAGGCGCAATGGATGCGCAGAGCGTTTGGTTTTGAGAAAATCCTTCTTGTATAAGAATTTCGCTGGGGTTAAGGCGATCTAAAGTGCAGCGTAGGTCATCAAGACTTACAGACTCGACCCAAAAGGAACCCGTTGAAACATCACATACGCACATTTCAAGCGTTTTAGTGGCGTGCTTATAGAGACTGATGAGATAATTGTTCTTCTTAGCATCTAGAAGTGTTTCTTCAGTGATTGTGCCCGGTGTAATCACCCGTACAACTTCTCTTTTCATCAAAACTTTCCCCCCTTTTTTTGTGGGGGGTTCATTCATCTGTTCACTAATGGCCACGCGAAAGCCTTGGCGAATCAACCGCGCAAGATAATTTTCAGCTGCATGAAAAGGAACGCCACACATGGGAATATCTGTTCCTTCTGTTTTTCCGCGGCGTGTGAGGGTGATATCTAAAGCGCGTGCAGCTGTGATGGCATCTTCATAAAACAGTTCATAAAAATCACCCATCCGAAAAAAAAGCAGGCAGTCAGGATGTTGCTTTTTAAGAGCCAAATACTGGGCCATGACTGGCGTGGGCGCTGTTTCCGTTGGCGGATGGGAAGGGGCATATGCCATGATGTCCAAGTCCATTATCAAATCCATCTTTCATAAAGCGGAGAAAGGGCGGTAGCGTCAACTCATTTTTTGGAGTATTCTGAATTGGATGTTAGAAAAATAAGGCTCGTTAAAAAGCAGGGGTGCCCTTAAAATGCCAAAGAAAATCCTGATTGTTGAAGATAATATTTTGAACATGAAGTTGTTTAATGATGTTCTCATGGCTAATGGATATGAAACACAGCAATCAGCCACAGGTTTAGATGCATATGAACTGTGTTGCACTTTTGCTCCTGATTTGGTGATTTTAGATATCCAGCTGCCGGAAATTTCAGGCTTTGATATCATTAAAACAATACGGGGAAACCCTCAGTTCAAAAACTTACCCGTGATTGCTATTACTGCTTTTGCCATGCATGGGGATGAAGAACGTATTTTAGGGGCGGGTTGCACAGCTTATTTATCAAAGCCCATTTCTGTAGGGCGGTTTTTGGAATACATCGAGCGTTACATGGCCGTTGCAGCATAATTTTGGATAGTTTCTCACTGATGAGTGGCTTTGCGAATTCAAGATGACAATGAAATGTGAATGTTCTAGTCTTTGCACACGATTGTTTTTTTAAAAAGATGAGGATAAGAATGAAAGAAGTTACCGATAGCACATTCGCAACAGATGTTTTGGGTTCTTCAAAGCCCGTTGTCGTTGATTTTTGGGCGCCTTGGTGCGGTCCTTGCCGCATGATTGCTCCTGCTTTGGAAGAGTTGAGTGCTGAGATGGCGAGTCAAGTGAATATCGTCAAAATGAATATTGACGATCATCCTGAAGCCCCCAGTTCTTTGGGTATTCGCTCAATCCCTACCCTCATGCTGTTTAAGGATGGAAAGCAAGCCTCTGTCATTACGGGTGCCCAGCCAAAAAGCAGCATTAAAACATGGATTGAAGGCGCACTTTAACCTGAGATTTTCCTATAATGCCTGGGTGGAATTATATACTCCATGAAACAGGGAGTGTATAATTCGGCAGGACTAGGATTGAAGGATTTAGTGCGCTTAACCAAGTGCTAATCTCTGGCTCCATAAAAGAGCCAAGTGCTCCTCCAATTTCTATGAGCCCCAAAATCCAAATCATGAAAGAGAGGTGGTTTTCGTTAGCAATAGAATTAATACTAAATTTTTGAACCCACAAAATCAGCGACTTTTTGAGCCTTTAACCACACGGCTTCAATGTCCGACATTTGGCACCAATCACCAACAGCACAAAGACCAAGATCAAGATCAATATAGTAACGGTCATTGTTTAATGGGTGAACGATGGAATATAGCCAACGATGTATTGATACATATGAAAGATTTTTGATATCAAGGGTGATTAAAGTTTCTAACTCCTTTAAAAGGATATCTTGAACCTCCTTTATATCTCTATGCAGATTAGCTTTCGTCCATTGAGAGTCAGAATGAATGACAAGGCAAGTAAGATCATGATTTCGCGCAGGTTTTGTAGAATTCACACCAATCCATTTTATGGGGCTATGATGAATATTTGCAGCGATCCAATTTCTATCCCATGGCTGATTGATGCCAATCATCAAAGAAAAACAACTATCAAATGTTGCTTTAGATAACTCATGAGTTTTCGGAAGAGCATCTCCAAAAAGCTTGAGGGTTTGAGGGGCAGGGGCCGTTGAGATGACTATATCATAAAGTCCAAGATCTTCATCGCTAGAGCTTATAAGACGCCATTTCTTCTCTTGAATAGATTTTATGCTCCTGACTTCACACTGAGTTTTGATATTTAAACCTATGGCAAGGTGTTTGCATAAACTATTCATATGAGGTGTCGCAACAAAGTATGATGATCTAGATGTGTTTTTTATCTCGGGGTTATTTTTCTCTAACGAGATAACTTCCCCCTTCCACTCTGCAACGACTGATCCCATCAATGGTGTAAGAAACTCTTGAAACTCTTGTGTTTCGACTTTCCAATACGGAGCACCATGATCAAAAATAAAAGGATCTGCGTATCTAGTGGCCATGCGCCCACCAAGACCTCTCCCTTTTTCGAACACACAAACATCAGCTTTTTGTGAAAGTTTTTTACCCAAGGTAACGCCTGATAAACCTGCTCCAATAATAGCAATTTTCTTCATGGGACATCCTCAGCTTTCATGGAAGGTTTTTTATTCTTTTGACATTTATGGGAGCAAAATTTAACGGCGTCCCAAACTTTTTCCCATTTTTTTCTCCAGGTAAAGGGACGTTTGCAAACGATGCATATTTTTTGAGGAAGGTTTTGTTTTTTAATGTTTTGTGGCATTAAAGATTTCCTTCCTCCATTTCTTTGAAAATATTAGAAGCTCTGGCAGTGATGGCTTCTTTTTTGGAGGTCTCAAACTTATCCCATGTGGCATACATAAAAGAAAGGCGAGGATTTTTTGCGAATGACTCCCGATGATGTTGTAAAAAATTCCAATACAACGCATTAAATGGACAGGCTTTGGGACCCGTCATATTTTTTACATCATAGTAACATTGTTTACAAAAATTGCTCATTTTCTTAATGTATTGACCACTTGCGGCGTAAGGCTTACTCGCAACAATTCCACCATCTCCAAAAAGAGACATGCCCAAAGTGTTAGGCATTTCAACCCATTCATAAGCATCGCTATATACGGCTAAATACCACTCTTGGACTTCTTTGACATCTAATCCTGCAAGAAGTGCAAAATTTCCTGTAACCATAAGGCGTTGAATATGATGGGAGTAGGCATGAACTTTTGTATGGGAAATGGCTTCTTCCATGCAACTCATATGCGTTTTCTCTCCCCAATAAAAATTGGGCAGGGGGTGCTTAGCCTCAAGAGCATTGAGCTCGCCATACTCAGGCATTTTAAGCCAATAAATCCCCCGGATAAACTCTCTCCATCCAAGAATTTGCCGAATAAAACCCTCGGCTGAATTGAGAGACACTTTTCCCTTTCTATAAGCTAATTCAGCTTTTTGGCACACTTCAAGAGGGAGCAATAGGCCAATATTAATGTATGAAGAAAGAAGAGAGTGGTAGAGGTAGGCGTTCCCTTTGACCATGGCATCTTGATAATCTCCAAAGCATGGTAAAAGTCGATCAATAAAATGATCCAGCTCCATCATGGCTTGATCACGGGTAATGGCATAGTAAAACGGATCTAAATCACCAAAATGATGATCAAAATTATGGCGCACTAACGTTAAAACATTTTTTAGAATGTCCGATTTTTTGTGACTTATGCGTTGGACAGGCATGATATCGGAGGAGGGAGGTTTACGATTTTCCTTGTCGTAGTTCCAAAGACCCCCTGTGGGCTGGCCGTTTGGCTCCATTAAGATATTATACTTTTTTCGCATATTCCGATAAAAGTACTCCATTCTAAGTTCTTTTTTTAGGTAAGCCCATTTTTTAAATTCATCTATTTCGCACAAAAAACGATTATCAATGCGAATTTCCAAATCAACATCCAAAGATTTTTCCCATGATTTAATCGTTTTTTGAAAGTGATATTCTCCGGGCTCGGTGACAATAATTTTCTTAATGGAAAGACTATGAACGGCCCGTCTGACTTCTTGCGTGAGACTATGAGTGTTGAAAGAATCAGTAAATTCAACATAGTGAACATTTATGTCCTGATTTTTTAACTCTTGAGCAAAATGCCGCATGGCTGCAAACCATAGGGCAATTTTTTTAGGGTGATGTTTAATGCGCGTCACTTCATCCCGTAATTCGCACATTAAAATGGTATCGTGGGGGCCAATATCTTTTAATGAAGAGATTGAAAGGGATAATTGATCCCAAAAAATCAGGCGCAGTGTCTTCATTGAGGAGCTATCCTATTATTGCTATCCAAAGCCTTCTCAATAGCTGTTTTTAGGCGACTACTTTTTGGGGATGTGGTTGAGTGAAAATAATCAATGAGTTTCCCCTCTCTATTGATCAGATACTTGTGGAAATTCCATTTGGGGGCCGTTCCAAAACCCAATGTCTCTTTTGCCCATATATAAAAAGGATGGGCATTACCCCCTGAAACTTTTTCTTTTTGAGCCAAAGGAAATGTGACCCCGTAATTTATTTGACAAAAAGTTGCGATCTCCCCATTGCTTCCAGGCTCTTGGTTGCCAAAATCATTGCTGGGCACACCAATAATGGTGAGTCCCTTGTCTTTATATTCTTCATAAATTTTTTCAAGCTCACCGTATTGAGATGTAAAACCACATTTGGAAGCGGTGTTCACAATCAATATGACTTTGCCCTTGAAATCTCCAAGACTAAGTTTTTTATTTCCCTCAAGAGATATAAAAGAAAAATCATAGGCCGTTTTCTCATTCTTTTTCTCGGAAGAAATGGCACTGTCAGCGTTCATCATCATAATTCCTATAATAAAAATAGTTAATAAAATTTTCATCATTTTCCTCGCCACTAAAAATCAAACGTCATTTGTTCGTTGTTTTTTACTGAAGCTTTGAGCTTCTTTATAGGTGACTGCCGACTGCCCAGTTTTTTATGCGTAGCCTTTGCGCTTTCCTTAAAACCAGACACTTTTCGTCGCTCAGAAATCTGTTCACGTGCATGGTGCATGGCTTCTTTATGATCCACGATGGGAGCTGGGTAGTGCGCAGAAGTATTTGGAAACCTCCATGGCTCATGAATAAAAGATTTCGGAACATCTTTTAACTCTGGAACATACCGTAAAATAAACTTTCCTTCCGGATCATGATCTAATGATTGTTTGATTGGATTGTATATTCTAATGACATTAATACCCGTAACGCCCGATTGCATTTGAAACTGTGAATAATGAATGCCCGGTTCATAATCTGTAAAGAGCTGTGCTAAGTAAGGAGCTGTTTGTCGCCAGTCAAGCCATAAATGATAGCTGGCAAAGGATACCAGCATCGCCCTCATACGAAAAGTAATCCAGCCGTTTTGAATAAGGCTGCGCATACACGCATCTATGAGAGGATAGCCTGTTTTGCCATTTTTCCAGGCTTCAAAGTAGTCTTCTCGAAAATGTGACTCTCGCATTCCTTCAAAGGCAGGGTGCATACATTGGGTTTCAATTTCTGGTTGTTGCTCAAGCTTTTGTACAAAATGACAGCGCCATGCTAATCGTGATAAAAAGGCTGACAGATTATATATTAAATGCCTAGCATCATCATCCTTGATTCCTTGCAAAGTTCTAATTTTTTCCTTTGTTGCCTGCTCAATTTCACGTACTGAAAGAGTTCCATAGGCAATATGGGTACTCAAGCGAGAGCAATGACGTGCAGAAACTCCGGGTTTAGAAATGGTAAGCATATATTTTCGGGCCCGTTCTTTTAAAAACGACTGAAGTATTTTTAAACCTTCTGATCGACCTCCTATTTGGGCTCTTCCTTCACTATTGTTACCAAAGATATGATGATCTTTTGAAGGTAAGGCATCACTTATGATTCCTTGGTAAAAAGAAATTTGTGTGGGGGGAAGAATGATAGCATTTTGCATGCGTTCATTTCTTAATTGAGACCAATCGTCTCTATTTTTAAGACGACGCACAACACCATTTGAGGGGAATTCATGCCAAGTAATACCATTTTCTCTACACCATCTTGCTAAAGCAATATCGCGTCTAAAGGTCCAAGTATTTCCCGTTTCTTCATGGGACCACAGTGAAAAATTTCCCAATTTTTGACGAAGATCCTCAAAAATCGATAGTGCGCTTCCAATACGTACAATTAGTCTTCCACCATAGGATGACAGTGACTCATCAAGCTCTCTCAAGCTATCATGAATAAAACACCAATGCCTTTGGGAGATGTCGGGTTGCTCCCATAGTTTTGGCTCAATGATATAAAGTGGAAGGGTTTTACCTAAATGAGCTGCGTTTAAAAGAGGTTCATGGTCTTGGAGCCGTAAATCACGTTTAAACCAAACAATATTCATTGAGGGTGCTCGTTTTTTTTGCTGTGTTTTAACAGGCGTCCTGAAACGCGTTTCCTCCATAAGCGAAAACTTGATGGTTTAAGGGTTCTTCGCATAAGTGTGATCACTTCTTTTTCAGACAATCCCATTGTTTTGTGAATAACATCAAAGGAGGTTTTGTCGCACCATGCCATAGCTACAATTTCGTTGGCATCCGTTTCATTCATGGCAAGATCTCCTCTCCATTCCAAGCGAAACATTTCCCACTTTGAGAAAATGTTAATGATGCCAGCACTTCTAAGAGTTTTGTTACAGATTGATGAGGTGTCAATAATTGATCCATAGGTACATTTTTGTGAAAAGGTCTCGATAAATCCGTGTCTACAGTTCCGGGGTGTAGGCCCACGATGATCGCATTTTTATTACGTCTACCGATTTCAATGGCCGCGTTTTTTATAATCATATTGAGAGCGGCTTTTGAGGCTCGGTAAGCATACCACCCTCCCAATTGATTGTCAGATATGCTGCCTACACGAGCAGAAAGTGCTGCAAATATAGAGATATTATCACGATTTAGGTGAGGCAAAAAATGTTTTGCAATCAATGAGGGGACAATTGTGTTGGCCTCAAATAAATGATGAAATTTTTCTCTTGATAGCTCTTTAAGGGATTTTTCTGGCATAATTTCTTTGCTATGCAGCATGCCGTTAGTAACAATGACAAGATCAAGTGGGCCTGAATTAGAGGCGGTGTGCGCAGCTTCAGCAATGGAATCTTCGCTTGCATAATCAATTTGATACTTTCCCGTGCGAGAAAATGGATATAGGTGAGCATGGGGATACTGAAGGGACAAAACATCCACAAAAGCTTGCCCAATACCTCCTGAAGAACCTATAACAGCAACATTCTTTAAAGTTAACATTATGCTTTCTTCCTAACTTTCAATTGTGCTGATATTTTTGTAGATAAACAATAGGGTAAACATTGTATGAGCTTCAGAAAGAATGTAAATTTTTTAGGGAAATGAATCTCAAAATTTTTTTTCAGCAAGCCATCTGCAATAAAAGTAGCTGCTTTTTCTGGGGTAATAATCATAGGCATTTCGAAATTATTTTTTGCGGTAAGGTCTGTTTTAACAAATCCTGGGTTAATAATTTTCACATCAATGGTTTGTGGCAATTCAGAACGAAGACTCTCCGCAAGATTAATGATAGCAGCCTTTGTTGCACTATAAGGTTGACCTCCAGGCAGACCGATGTATCCTGCCACACTTCCACACAAAGCAATCTGGCCATAAGACTGACTTTTTAATAAAGGAATAACTGCATGAAGCACATAAAAGGCACTTAGCAGATTCGTTTCGATTATTTGGCGGACATCGGGAATATTAAGCGTTTCAATCCACATAGGTTTATAGGCTGCTGCAAGAAAAATAATACTATCTATACGGCCATAATGGGTATGGATGGTGTTAGCAGTTTTAATCACAGCTTCTGAATCACAAACATCTAAAGGAAAGGCCCCATGTTCTGCGCCTGCCAAAGAGCGTTTCAGCTTCTCTAATTCTTGTGCCCGACGGGCTGAAAGACAAATAATAGCGCCTTTTGAAGCCAATTCTTTGGACAGGGCCTCTCCTATGCCGCTGCTAGCACCTATTATCCAAATAATTTTATTATTGTATGTCTTACTTTTCAATACTGTCACTCCTTCTTCATAAAAATTGTCAATTCAGCTACCGTCATTCCGAACTTTTTTAAATAAGATCGATTAATCAATACACCATCATTCATAAGCCACATCCAATCATCAAATTTGATACGAAACATTCTTTGATCGACCTCTAAATCCATTATGTATGCCCACTGTGCCGTATTTCCTTTTTCTCTGCCGATTGCTGTTCCAATAATATCAGAAGCCGCTCCTTCATAATCTCCATTATCTAATTTTTTAATTGTCCAAATACGTTCTTGTGTTTGTCCATCATAATAATAAAATTGTTCCCTTAGTGTTCCTATGTCTCCATCCCATGTGCCAACCATTTTTATATCAAATTGTCTGACAACACGCCCTCGCCAATCTTGAACAATTCCCCATGCTTTTATGGGGCCGTTAAAATATTCTTTAATATTCATTTTAGGGTCTTTGCCTTGATAATAATCAATATAATTCTTCATAAAACTGCCATATATAAAAATAACTATTGATAAAATTGCAATTAACAATGCGATAAATTTAAATATTTTCATTAAACTTTCCCCGGTTAGATTTAATAAATATTTTCCACACAAAAAAAGCTGCGGTTATTTTGATGATACAGGGAATTAAAGCGTATGTAATACTTAATCCCATAAGGCTGGCATTAAGATTTTTTGCTCCTACTTTAAAGTCGGCATAGTCAAGAATAAAAAATGACAAAGCAGTAGCAAAAGCTAATGATGATTTAGACAGTAGATTTAATATACCGTAGTAAGTGGATGCGGTCTTTTGAGATTTTGATTGATGAATATGATCAGCAACTATAGCCGGTGGAAAAACAAGGTCCCCACCCAAGGCTATACCAGATACAAAACAGATCACCGTATATTGCCACACGTCACCTTCCATTAAAAAAAATGCCCATATAAAACTAAAACTAGCCAGTAACATAGAAAGAAACCACGCTCCGTATTTCCCCCTTTTTTTGCTCACATAAGTCCAAAATGGCATGAAAACAGCAGCAAAGAAAAAATAAATAAGTAAGAAAAACCCTGTATAGCCCTCAACGCCGAGCAAATCTCGCACAAAAAAAATGACGAGGACTGCTGGAATCGATGATGCAAACATGCTGAGAAAATAAATACAAAAGAATTTTTTTAAATCATAAGAAAGATCAGAAAAACTAAAGGATAATACAGCCATAGTACCATGAGTTTTCTGGGAGTACCTTCGATGCCAATAATAAAAATGAATAAATCCAAGCATCATAAGTGCCAACAGTATCAACACAAACCATTCATAAGCTGTATCTTTATGATTTATCTTTTCTAGGAAACTTGGCATTGAAACCGCAAAAAGAAGACCAATAATAGAAAAAATTTCTCTAATAGCTGATATTTTTAGCTGATGCTTTTCTTGGTGGCACCATAAACCGCCCATTGCGTTAAGATTAATCGTTAATACGCTATAGGCTGTGACAGAAATCGTCATGCATGCCACAAAGCGAAAGAAAGGAGAGAAGAGTGTAACGTTAAAAAGGATATGAATGCTTAATACAAGAATGCAGGCTGACACCCCCATGTTTAAAATAGTGTGATGCCTGTATCGATCGCTTATTATACCAATCATAGGGTCTAGAAAAGCATCAAAAATTCGTATGAATAAAAGGCAAAACCCGAGGGTTGACAATGTAATGCCGTAATTGATGGCATAAAAATCAGGAGCTAAAATATAAAGTGGAAATCCTGAAAATCCCAAAGGTAAGGCAAGAAAAGCATATTGAATTAACGATGAAAGCTCTACCTTTTCTTTTTGAGCCATTATGCTTACCTCGCATGCTCGAGAGTTATCTGCATGACATTTGTTCTCCCCGATTGAAAACTGGCAATACAAAACGTCAAATAAAAACGCCAAATACGAAGGAATTTTTCATCAAATCCCAAAAATTTTATTTGCTCAATGTTTTTCTCAAACGCTGCAAGCCAATGCTTCATTGTAAGTGCGTAATGCTCACCAAAGGAAAATTTGTTTGTTACAACAAGGTCAGCTTTAAAACTGGCTGCAACGAATCTATCTGTTGATGGCAACATGCCGCCTGGAAAAATAAATGTACGGATGGCATCACCGCTTTTACGATATCGTTCAAAATAGCATTCATTAATGGTAATTGTTTGAATAATAGCCTTGCCTTTTTCAGCTAATAGAGATTTGATTTTGGAGAAGTATGTGTCCCAAAATTTTTCCCCCACAGCTTCAAACATTTCTATTGATACAATTTGATCATATTTTCCTTTTTGAATTCTATAATCTTCAATAGCTACATCAGCATTTCCTTGAAGTCGATTTTTTGCATAACTATATTGCTGTTCAGAAATAGTAAGACCTTTTAGATCATAATCACCTTTTAAAAGGGCTCGTTCTGCAAATCCTCCCCAACCACAACCAATTTCTAATAATTTGCCTGAACGATGAATATTGTCGATAATTCTATCATATTTATGATGCTGAGCAGATATTAAACTCTCACCTTTATCTTCAAAAATAGCAGAAGAATAGGTCATGCTCGGATCAAGCCAAAGTTTATAAAAATCATTTCCTATATCATAATGAGCATGAATATTTTTTTTACTTCCTTTCAGAGTATTGCGATTAAACAAATATCCTATATGGGCAGCAATACGGCCCAGGAAACTACCGTGTATGTATTCTTCCAAAACCTGTTCGTTTTTTAACCCGAATACAAACAATGAAACTAAATCTTTACTATCGCACCATTTGTCACGATAGCTTTCTGCAAATCCAATGTCGCCTTTTGTTATTAATTGACCAATTGCTCTGGGATCATGAATCGCTAAGTCTGCTTTAGGACCTTTTTCTTTTCCGACGAAATCGTAAATTTTACCGTCAGGCATAGAGATATGAATGCTTCCATAATGAATTTGATGAAAGCTATTAAGAAATTTTTTAATTATTTGATGTTCTATCATATTGTTATTCCCCAAATTATTTTTTATTCGATGCTTTCATTTTTTATGTTCAGTGTGGCGCTTAGTTTGTCTTTGTATTGTTTTGGTTTTCTAAAAAAAGAAACCTTTTTATATAATAATTTCAACGCCTGAAGGTGGATCAGTAAGATTGTCTTAAGCGTTATAAAAGGATGAGTCATAAAAAATTTGTTCAACGATAAATTGTTAAGTGGTATTAAAGTACCCACTAAAGATGTCAAAAGCTGTTTATTGTTTTTGGAATCAAAATAGTCTATCCGAATGCCAAGTCTTTCCTCCTTTAGAGAAAATTGGAAATGATAACTACCATCGCGTGGCAAAAACGGAGAAACGTGAAACACTTTCTCTGCAACTAAGCACTGAGTTTCATCAATTGATGAGTAGTCTTGGTTAGCGCAAAAATAAGTATGTTGTTCACCAAAGGTGTTATGCACCTCTGCTATAACCGCTAGAAGTTTTTTCTTGTGATCAAAACAAAAATAAAAACTAACAGGATTAAATACATATCCAAAAACTCTGGGCATTGTGATGAGCATAATATTTTCTATCTTTTTATCGAAACCATAATTCGACAGTACTTTTTTTGCAAAGATTCCAGGATCGCTTCCGTCTCGAAATCCTAAATCTTTTGGGTCAAATCTAAGAAACGTTCTTTGAATTTTTGGGGCTGGTAAAGGTAAAGCTAAATAATATACGTTATAAATAAATTTGTTTTCTTTAGGAAAAAGACGGCTATGCATAACTTTAGCATTAAATATATGAGGTTTTATATCCATGACGGCTTGATCCCCATTTTTTCTGCAATATTCACAGCACTCCACAAACCATCTTCATGAAATCCATATCTTTGATAAGCTCCGCAAAACCAAAAACGATTCTTTCCTTGGATATCATTAATTTTTTCTTGGCTTTTGATCGCTCCTGAATCAAATACAGGATGCTCGAACCAATATTCATCATATATAAGATTTTCTAGAGGTTTTCTTGTTGGATTCAGAGTTGCTATAATGGGAGTATGCGTTTTTAAAGGTTGTAAATTATTCATCCAATAACTTAATGATATATGGGAATTATTATCGTCTTGATGATCTGATAAGTAAACCCAGCTGGCCCAAGCCCCTTTGCGCTTTGGCATAAAGCTGACATCACGATGCAACACTATTTTATTGGGTTGATAAATAAAATTTGATAATATACCTAATTCTTTTTCGGATGG
>CANLAL010000026.1 GCA_947488045.1 Alphaproteobacteria bacterium | reverse complement strand
GGAAGCAACCAGCGCATCTCAGGACCATGATCCACTCCCGTAAGCACTTGACGCATAGGTAAATACAACGCTTTACCTTTCAAGCCCACTTTGGCAGAAATATTTTGCGTCCATTCACGCCACGTATTCTCATCAAAAGGCTGCTCCTGGGGGAAAAGTTCCAGAGCTGCAGTAATGACCTCTGTATTAATACCCTCCAGCTGAACATCAAGTGAATCATATATAATAGTCCGCCAAAGCTTAACATCCACCACTTTGTCCAGGTTCCCTCTAATGGCCATCCACAGGGCATCAGAAACTCCCTCCATCTCCTGAGGAAAGGCCTGACAGGCCACCTCATAGGGCATATGGTGGAGTAAAATTTGATTCAATTTTGGCAAATCATCAGGATCAAATTTAGGCGAAGATCTTGAAAAATTTGAAAAATCAAATCCTTCCACGAGCTCATTCATATTCCATGTGGGGTGAATATCATGGCACGTGCCCAATTGAGCCATCAAGCTCACAATGGTCATGGAACAAACCCCCTGCTCAGCCAGAGTCTTTAAACTAAGGCTTCCTTCTCTCTTCGAAAAGCCAGCACCCCTTGCATCTGAAACCAATGAAAAATGAGCCATGCGAATATTTTTAACATTCGCTCCAATGGCCCCAAACAATTGGAGCTGGACAGCAGAATTGGTCACGTGATCTTCGCCGCGAATAATATCTGTCACCCCAAAGTCAATATCATCCACAACAGAAGCCAGCGTATACACAGGCAGACCATCTGCCTTTACTAAAACAGGGTCACTTAAGTTTTTGGCCTGAAAAGTCACGAGACCCCGAATGCCATCCTGCCAAGAAATTTCACTGTCTTCGAGTAAAAAGCGCCAGTGAGGCTTCAAGCCTTGGGCTTCCAAAGCTGCCTTTTCTTCTTTAGTCAATGAAAGTGCACTGCGGTCATAACTCGGAGGAGCCCCCCGACCCAGCTGAAGTTTGCGCTTAAATTCAAGCTCATCAGGCGTTTCATAACATGGATAAAGGCGACCAGAAGCTTTCAATGCTTCTGTCACCTGACCATAGCGAACAAATCGATCGGATTGTTTTGCAAACGCATCGGGCACAATTCCAAGCCACGCAAGATCTTGGTGAATCTGTTCCCCATAGATAGCCTGAGAGCGCTCACGATCTGTATCATCCATCCGCAATAAAAAAGAGGCACCAAACTTTTTGGCAAAAAGCCAATTGAGTACAGCAGCCCGCGCATTGCCAATATGCAGTAGACCGGTGGGAGAGGGAGCAAAACGAACGCGCTTCATGTCATCTTCCTTGTCAATGAATCCTCAATCAACTGCGGGCGCGGCACACGGTTATTAACTCTTCTACGGCTAGGGGAAGATCTTTTTGCCGATGCCTTTTTAAACGCTCTGCAGCGATGATTGTTTGTAATGTCTTTAGGCTTTCCCCTAAATCACGATTGACGATAACATAATCATACTCTCTCCAATAGCTCATTTCCACTGCAGCATTGGCCAAACGGATTTTAATGGATTCCTCTGAATCTTGTGAGCGTGTGCGTAGGCGTCGCTCCAACTCATCCACAGAAGGGGGCAGAATAAATACTTTTACCAAATCACCTTCCATGGCTGCAGCAATCTGACGGGCCCCAAGGGTATCAATATCAAAAATCATATCCACACCATGATTCATGGCATTTTGAATGGGTGCCTTTGGTGTCCCATATTTTTTACCATACATCTGGGCTACCTCAATAAACTCTCCCCGGCCATGCATGGCCTCAAAAGTAGTGTCATCAATAAAATGATAATGAACACCTTCAATTTCTGCTGGACGTTTCGGTCTTGTGGTTGCGGAGATGGACATTTGGGTTTGCCCATCAATATCATTGAAGGCTTTGGCCAAGGAGGATTTACCTGCTCCAGAGGGAGAGGAGAGAACAATAAGTAAGCCGCGACGCCGACTTTTTTCCATTGAAACAGGCTCTTTCGTTGATACAATCATTTCAGCATCTGAGTGTAGACTCAATACGCTCAGAACAACCCCTAGACCTATGAAACCAAGAATCGCGTTTTTCAGTGACCACCTGATCATGAGGCTTTCCTTTAAAGGTCCCTCTTTTTAACCTTTTCTCTGCCACGTTGGCAAGGGTAATCATTAACTATAAAAAGGAAAAAATACACTCGAAGCGAATGAACTGAAAAACATATAGATAATTTTATCTAGTGGGGCTTTACAGGCTTTTCTTATATCCCTCTCCATCGCTTTTTTAAGGCCCCTTTACTACCCCGTCCTCACTTTGCCTTCTGAATTGAGTTCTCTTGGCCCACAAGATAACGGCTGGTTGTGATTATTCTACAGCAGACTTTTGCTGCTTCAAATGCGGGACTCGTAAAACAGAATTCAACACAGTTTTTGCTACGCCAACGGTGGAATTTGTTATTCCATCCTTCCATAAGGGACCATACAAAAAGACACCCATACCACTATCTGCGTTCACCACGTCAATAAACTTAAGATCAAAGGCTTTCATAATACCAGTCACAAGCGGAAGGTTTGCTGCTACATTTCCAGCAAACCTTTTATCAAGACCTGCTTGCTCCACAAGTTGCCCCACCTCATCGGTTGTCAAGCCCTCAAGTTTTCCCATGGCATACTCAAGGTCGGCTAAAGTTAATTGACTGGTTTCTGGGGCCAAATGTTTAATAAACTGCAACATTCCATTATAAACATTGCCAATTCCCTTTACGCCGCCACTCTTTTTAGCAATGGACTCTTTTAATAGAGAAAGTATATCGCCTGTGCCTGCGGTATTTGAGGCTAATGTTTTGGCTTTTGCCTCTTCAACCAAACGACTGAAAACATCCTTTGTCCATTTCATTGCGTTCAAAGGTTTTCCCATGAATTTTTCCACATGAGAACCAAAAGTTGCTGAGGCTGTTTCTGTGCCATAAACTGTTGGACCCTTTGTCAACTGAAGACTTCCTCCGCCTGTATCAAGAATAACTTCCTCAGATACATTTACCCCTTTAGCAGCTGCGGCAACAAGACCCATTTTCCCTTCATCGACCTGGTCCAAAATATTCAATTGAACCCCCGTTTGTTCTTTCACTGCATTAATATACTCTTGAATGTTCTCTGCCCCTGAACGTGCCCACGCAGTGGCAGATCCTGTAATGTTAACAGTAGAAACACCTGCCTCCTTTGCTTGCTCAACAAATTTTTTAATAGCAGTAATACCTTCTCCCATGGTCGCGTCATCCAATCTAAGTGTTCCATCAGCAGCTTTTACCATTGTTTTTGACAAACTCACGCCTGCTGTTTTAAATTTGACTGCTTCTCCGAGGATTTCATCCGTGAATGGATTAAACTTAACATAGGACCCTTTAATCGCCCCAGACCCATGGTCAATCACAGCGCGCGTTGCACTCAGAACATCATCACCTAAACGCACGATGGCTTCTTTAATCAAAGGCGCTCCATAATAAACAGCGACAGAAGCAACACTTGCACCCAACGCGGCTTTGAAGGGGTGCTTTTTTGCGTAACCAAACATGGCTTTGGCAGATGAAACGCTTGCATCAACCATAGTTTTACAAGCTAATAAAGAAACTAAAGGAGTCGCTACAGCTGCGGCCACTTTTCCTGTGGTACTTTCCAGTACACGAGGCGCCCACCACCGGGTCGCTTTTTTAGCAGCTTCAACCACACCATCTGTCATATAGGTAGTGGCCATGTCTTTAGCCAACTTCCCATTCATTAGCGATTGAATCAGCTGAGGAGAATTCATCACAAGGGGGGAAGCCAACCAAATTGGAACACCATAAGTGGTAAGCGCAGCCGTTGCCGCGATTCCACCTGCGCATTTAGCGCCAAAAGAAAGCCATGAATGGCGATCAAAAAAACTACCCTGAGACTGCCCATCAGCTATGGCAGTTTGGCCACCTGAAGATTTTCCAGAATTCCCAGCCATTAACAGATCAGGCATTTTATACGTTTCGCCCTCTGCTCGCAACCCGGATGCGTTCAACGCAAGCCCCAAAGTTGTTAAGCCAAGAAGGGTATTTCTTCTCGAGCGCCTCATCATAGTGTTCTCCCATCTCATTCTAATGAACCTTTTTAAACTAACAAATCTCCCTTTATGAAATGTTAATATTGAACCAATTTTTTCTTAAGAAGTGTTCCATAATCATGGCTTGCTGTTGTATTTACGCAAAGTTGGTCTTTCAGATAAAAGAGAAAATCCAAACGAAGGTTTTGAAAAATTGATTTTTTGAGTGCATTTTGCTAAAGTGTGCTCATCAGAAACATTAAAAAAAGGAATTTTAATCATGCTTCCCATTCAACCATTAAAAGCCATTCTTCCCCCATGCAATCGTCATCCTGAACTTGATTCAGGATCTCATGGAAAGTCGGCACAAGATTCCGGGTCAAAGCCCGGAATGACAGCGATGCTTTCACGTGATGACTGCGTGTCATCTGATTACTGGTTGTCATCCCGGACTTGATCCGGGATCTCAAGAAAAGTCCTCTTACAAAAGGTTGTCATCCCCACGCGGATTAAGAAAAGGTCTAAGCCAGGATTGCAAAGTGATTCAGGGCCACAGAGGCTCACGCGTGCAAGTGTGATGCAGTCTGACCCTTTCGTGTCATCCCGGGCTTTTTTACTGTCATCCCGGGCTTGATCCGGGATCTAACCTTGACCTTAAACACTCAAAATTCATGGATATCCCTAATGCACATGGATATCCATCCTAAACCCGCAGAATGAAAGGAAAGTATATGCAAAAAAAAATAAAATACGAAAATGATATCCATTGGCCTGTATGCCTTGCTACACAAGGAAAAAATCGGGATATCCCATGGATATCCAGGATATCCCATCAGGGGCAACGAAAAAGGAAAATAAATAATGACTCAATTTTTAGATTCAAACAATCAGTCGCGGCGGCCCAAGCGCGAACTTGTAAGAACTTATGTGCCGCCCTCTCTGTACATGCAGGATGTGAGTGTGCTATGACTAGGCTAACTGAGTCACTTAAAAATGGATGGTGGTTGTGAAGCAATTTTCATGTGGTTGGATTGCCTGTATTGGAATGGCCCTGGCCCTCAATGGATGCCAAAAGAAAGAAGACGTCTATGTGGAACGTTCCGTTGGGGATTTGTATAACGAAGCTATGGACCATATGGCAGATAACAAATTTAAAAAGGCTGTTAAAAGTTTTGACGAAGTGGAGCGTCAGCATCCTTACTCGCTATGGGCAGCTAAATCCATGCTTATGTCTGCTTACGCCAATTTTCAACTACGTGAATATGACAAAGCGATTGGGTCCCTTGAAAGCTTTATTCAGCTTCATCCCGGGCATGAGGATATTGCCTACGCCTACTACATGATTGCGATGAATTATTACGATCGAATTTCATCCATTGATCATGATCAGCTTATGACTCAAAAGGCAGAAAAAGCTTTGGGTGAGTTGACTCGCCGTTATCCAGACACAGATTACTCTAAAGATGCACGCATGAAAATGGCTTTGGTCCGAGATCACCTGGCTGGTAAAAATCTTGATGTTGGCCGTTATTACCTCAAAACAAGTGCTCCACTTGCTGCCGTTCCTCGCTTCCGTAAAGTCGTGGAACATTATCATGATACTGCTGCCATTGAAGAAGCCCTCTATCGATTGACTGAATGCTACATCATTGTTGGATTGAAAGAGGAAGCTTTAGCTGCTGCAGCAGTCTTAGGGCATAACTATCCCGCGAGCCCCTGGTATAAGGATGCTTATGATTTTGTAAGCAAACACGCGCCTGAGCTGGTGACCTTAGAAAAACCCGTCTCTTAACCCCTTGGGATTATGAAGCTGACATGCTTGAGCATCTTTCCATCCGCAATATTGTACTCATCCAATCTCTGGATTTGGACTTTTCTGAGGGTTTGACTGTGCTCACAGGCGAAACAGGTGCTGGAAAATCCATTCTATTAGATGCGTTAACCTTGGCTTTGGGAGAGCGAGCTGATAATGGGCTCATTCGCATGGGGGCTGATAGTGCCAGTGTGACGGCGGTCTTTACAAACATAAGCCCTTTAGCTGTCCGACACATCGGACAAGCAGGACTGACCTGCGATCAAAATCAGATTGTGCTACGGCGCGTGGTTAGCCGGGATAAAAGCAGCCGCGCTTTCCTTAACGATCAACCCGTAACCATTCAACTGCTGCGCTCTGTTTCTCATGCTTTGTTGGATATTCACGGTCAATTTGATGCTCTCTCCACGGCTAGTGATTATCGGCAGGCTTTAGATCCGTTCATAAATGACAAAGACCTAACCCTAGAGGTGAAAGCGGCTTATGTGACTTGGCAGGAATCCTTAAAGGCTTTGCATAATCATAAAGCTCTGCAATCCCAAGGTCTCGCTCAGCTCCCTTTCTGGAAGCAAGCTATTAGCGAAATGGAAACACTTAACTTTAAAGTTGGTGAATTGGAAGCTCTTGAAGGTCAACGGGCACAGATGAGCCATCAAGGGAAAGTGATGGAAGGCCTCCAGGAAATGCTCTCCTCAATGGAAAGTAAAGCTATACCATCCCTTACAGAGGTCAGCCGTATCTTAACAAAACTCGCAGGTCTGCTTCCTAGCTTTGAGCCTCTTTCACGTCAGCTAGAATCGGCTTATGCAGAAATCAGCGATCTCAATCACACCTTTCAAAGCCAACGTCATGACTTAAGCCAAGGGGCATCTTCTTTAGAGGCCATTGAGAGCCGACTTTTTGCCATCCGCTCCCTATGCAGGAAATTCCACATTGCTGAAATTGAATTACCGTCAGTCATTGAGGAATATCGACAAAAAGTCGCTGCTTTAGAGGGCGATGAAGCCTATCTTGATCGCCTCACAGAGCAGATGCTTGCATCCAAAAATTCTTATGAAAACAAAGCAGCCCAGCTTAGAAAAGCCAGATATAATGCAGCCACGTATATTCAAGAGTTGGTCATGAAGGAGTTGCCTGATCTGCGCCTACCTGAAGCAAAATTTATTATACAAGTTAACCCTTCGCCGGAAGAAAAATGGGCCGAACATGGAATGGATGAAGTTTTATTCATGGT
The DNA here is from genome assembly GCA_947488045.1 of Alphaproteobacteria bacterium. Taxonomy (GTDB): domain Bacteria; phylum Pseudomonadota; class Alphaproteobacteria; order 43-37; family 43-37; genus CANLAL01. The sequence goes on along the minus strand of CANLAL010000026.1, from coordinate 10,411 downwards.
GCAGACCAATGCAAGCTCATCTCTTGGCGCTATTCATGCTATTGCCTCTGGTGGTGAACGCTCAAGACTTTATCTCGCTCTTAAACTTGCCCTTGCCAGTGCCTATCCACAGATGAGTTTTGTTTTTGACGAGGTGGATAGTGGTATTGGTGGAGCCACAGCTAGCGCTGTTGGCGAGCGACTAAAACGCCTCGCCAGTCATGTAGGGTCTCAAGTCTTGGTGGTCACACATAGCCCACAAGTGGCTGCCTTTGGTCGCGACCACTGGCATATCAGTAAATCAACCGATCACGTTCAAACAGTAACGCAGGCCACACGCTTGAGTTACGATCAACGGCTGGAGGAGATTGCGCGTATGCTTTCAGGGAGTGATGTAACCGTTCAAGCTCGTGCAGCTGCGCAACAATTATTGCAGATGGCAGGGTAGCGCCTCTTGATGAAAGACCTTTTTGCACCATTAAATAATCCCACTCGGTATCATGAGCTTGTTGCACTTATTAAAACCTATGACTTAGCCTATTATCAAGAAGATGCCCCTTTGGTTTCTGATGGTGAGTATGATGCCTTGAGAGCTGAGCTTATCCACATAGAACAACAACATCCTGATTGGATTACCCCCTTAAGTCCTTCTCAACAAGTAGGGGCGACTCCTTCTGAAAAATTTCAAAAAATCGATCATCTGAACCCCATGCTTTCTTTGGATAATGCTTTTGACGAAGGAGATGTGTGGGCTTTTTTTGAACGTACCTATCGCCTGCTAGGCAAGAGCCTTTCACAACATATCCCAGAAGTGGTTGCAGAACCCAAAATTGATGGGTTATCGGCCTCACTCAGATACGTAAAAGGTCGATTAAATCTTGGCACCACCCGAGGAGACGGCACCACAGGCGAAGATGTGACAGCTAACATCAAAACTCTTAAAGATATTCCCCAGAGTTTACCTGCCCCTTATCCAGAACTTATCGAAATTCGTGGAGAGGTTTATTTAAGTCATGATGACTTCTTCACGCTTAATGAAAAACGTCAACAAGTAGGAGAAGATCTGTTTGCTAATCCCCGCAATGCTGCTGCAGGGAGCTTACGTCAGTTAGACCCTCAAATCACAGCTTCAAGAGGCCTGAAGTTTTTTGCCTATGGCTGTGGTGATCCTTGGGCTTTAGCAATCACAACTCACAGTCAATTATTAGAACAACTTCAGACGTGGGGATTTACTGTTAACCCCCATTATATTATTGCTCGAAACCTTCCCCCACTTATGAATTACTATCATCGCATGGCGGATCAACGTGCTACATTAGGGTATGACATAGACGGCGTCGTTTACAAAATCAATAATCTGGAAACCCAACGCCGCTTAGGCTTCATTTCACGATCACCCCGTTTTGCCATCGCCCATAAATTTCCCGCCGAACAAGCCCAAACATGCTTACTCGATATTCAAGTACAAGTGGGCCGTACAGGCGTTCTTACACCTGTCGCCTATTTGGCCCCTATAACCGTAGGTGGTGTTGTCGTCACTCGGGCTACTTTGCATAATGCAGACGAGATTGTACGTAAAGACATCCGCATTGGAGATCAAGTGATTATCGAGCGAGCCGGTGATGTGATCCCCCGTATTGTGGAAGTGCTAAAGGAGTCGAGGCCGAATCATGTGCCAGTCTTTGTTTTTCCCACCAGTTGTCCCGTATGCCAAAGCCCCGTGACGGTCCGTGCCGACGAAGTGGCTCGCAAATGCAGTGGTGGACTTACCTGCCCTGCCCAAGCTATGCAAAAACTCAAACATTTTGTCTCTCGCGATGCCTTTGATATTGAAGGATTGGGAAAAAAGAACATTGATTACTTCTATGAAAAAAAACTGATCACCTCCCCGCTGGAGATATTCACCTTAGCAGAGCGCGATTCACAATCACTCACTCCTTTACGAGCCCAAATGGGATGGGGGGCTCTTTCTGCTAAAAATCTTTTTGATGCAATTAATACACGTCGTACGATTCCCTTCTCTCGATTTTTGTATGCTCTCGGGATCCCACAAGTAGGGCAAACCACGGCCAAAAACATTGCTACATTCTATCAAACTTTTGATGCTTGGCAGAGTGCCATGATTGCAGCACTCGCTCAGGACACCTCCTTACAAGAGCTATTAAGTATTGAAGGTGTGGGCGCATCTATTGCTCAAGACATTTTGGACTTTATGAAAGTCCCTGGCCACCAAGATCTTCTTAGAGCGCTCTCACAAGAGCTCACGATCTTATCTGAAACGCGACAAGAAACCTTTTCCACGCCTTTGACTGGAAAAACCGTTGTCTTTACGGGCACACTGCAAACACTTAGCCGCGACCAAGCCAAAGCTATCGCCTCCCGTGTGGGCGCAAAAGTAGCTGGATCAGTCTCTGCCAAAACAGACTTTGTCGTTGTGGGAGAAGACGCAGGATCAAAAGCAACAAAAGCTCAACGATTGGGCGTCAGCCTTTTGACTGAGGATGAATGGCGCCAGATGATTCCTGAGGTTTTAAAATGATCCAACAAAATCCCGTTCTGGGCATTATTTTCAAGCTTACCAATTTGGCATTGTTTACCATGGTCTCCCTTCTCTGGGCAGGGTGTGGACTGGGAACGTCCCAAGAAATGTTCATTGTGTGTGGGGTCGCTTCTATTTTATTGTCGGTGGGCGTATGGCTCACTCCTGGTGCTCACTTCACGAAGACCTTGTGGTGGAGCTATGCGCTCCGGGCTTTAACAGGTCTGGCGGGTATGTGGGCTTGGATTGAAGCCATCAAAACCATTGCACCTAACCTGGCCACGGCATTTAGCTATGCCACGCCCTTTTTCTGCTTAATAGCAGCACGTGTGTTCTTTCGGGAAAAACTGAAGCCCCTCCTTTTTGTGGCATTTTTCCTATGCGTTTTAGGCGCCTTGTTATCCCTTGTCCCACATATTAACTCTCCGTTTGTGATGAAAGGCATTTTACTGAGTATTATCTCCGCCTGCTGTTGGGCGGGTTACAACAGCTTATGCAAACTACAAGCCAATCAAGGAGAACATTTTCTTGTGCAGGCCCTTTATACTTTTGGGTTTTCAGCAGTACTTATTGCACCTGTGGCATTTATACAGTGGCAGCCTGTACCTATAACCGCGATGTTGCAATTGACGGGTGTCTCTGCTTTGAGAATCGCAAACATCGTGGCTTTGTTTTTTGCCTATAGATTAGCTTCACTTTCCTTATTAGCCCCCTTTGAATTTGCTCGGATTATATTCATGGGTATTGCAAGCTATCTCCTGTGGAACACCGTTCCCATGCCCTTGGATTGGCTTGGAGCGGGGCTAATTTTTTCTGCTAATGTGATGCTGCTGAGATTGAGTGCGAAAGAGACGATGGATCAAAAAATCCAGCCATTAATTTGAAAACAAAGCTTTGCGCAAAAGCATCTCGACTGCACATTCCCAAGTCTGCTTGATCTGTGGAAGAGATGAGCGTGTAGAGATTCTCTGACGTCCCCATGCAGCAAACATGATTGAGCACAATGCCATCAAGATTCTTAGCTTGCAACTTACCCTGCGCATGATCGATTCCTTGCTCACTTTCCAAAGCAAAACCTATTACACAGTGGGGGCGTTTTGGGTGGCGAGCGATACTTGCGATCACGTCCTGATTGGGAACGAGAGAGAGGGTTAGACCTTGTCCATCCTTCTTGATTTTATGGTCACTATAATCTTCAGGCCTATAATCACACACTGCAGCACACCCAATGAAAATGTCTGCCGGAAGGAGAGATTGTGCTGCCTCAAACATCTGCTGTGCAGAGGGGGCATGGACCACGGGGAACCCCATGGGGAGATCGATCGTGACATGGCCACAGATAAGTGTCACATCCGCTCCCTGGGCTTTCAGGGCTTTTGCCAAAGCCACGCCCGTTGCTCCTGATGAGATATTTCCCAGATACCGCACTGGGTCCAAATGCTCTCGCGTGCTGCCGAGAGTGATCATCACCCGTTTTCCAAACAATGCCCCATGCGCGGGAGGCGCAAAAGCGGCTAGAAATGTAGCTTCATCCACATACTTTCCATCCCCCACATCTCCACAGGCCACCAAGCCATGGTCAGGACCGATGAAGGCAACACCCCGATTTTTTAAGGTTGCCACATTGTCCTGTGTGGCGGGATGATTCCACATCGTGGGGTTCATGGCGGGAGCAACCATCACTGGCTTATGCGTGGCCAATAAGGTTGCGAGTGCAAGCGTATCCCCATGACCATGGGCCATCTTGGCCAGGATATCTGCTGTGGCTGGAGCAACGACAATCGCATCCGATTCCTTTGCTAAACGGATATGGCGCATTTGACCATCAGGCTCACTTGCCATCACATCGTCAAGCCAAACCTTACCGGCACAAAACGTTTCCAAAACGGCTTGAGAGACGAAGTTCTGGGCAGTGCGTGTTAAAATCACCTCCACTTCATGGCCTTGATTTTGCAAAGCACGAATGAAGTCGATCTGTTTATAAGCAGCAATGCTGCCCGTGATGATATTGCATATTTTCATAAGACATTTTTTCTCAATTAACTGTAAATGTATAGATATTTTTCATTTTTTTAAAATAGTTCATATTTTGCTCTCCTTCTGGCTGCTGTTCATGGATATCCTGGATATCCATGGGATATCCCCATTTTTTCCTTGGCTAGAGGGGCATAGGGGCCAATGGATATCATTTTCGTATTTTATTTTTTTTTGCATATACTTTCCTTATTTTCTCAGGGGTTGGAATGGATATCCATGTGCATTTTGGATATCCATGGTTTTTATACTTACAACTCTGTCATCCTGAATCAAGTTCAGGATCTCATGGAAAACTAGCCTGAGATCCCGGATCAAGCCCGGGATGACACGTAAAGGGTCAGACTTCATCACACTTACACGCGTGAGCCCCTGTGGCCCTGAATCACTTTGCAATCCTGACTTAGACCTTTTCTTAATCCGCGTGGGGATGACAGGGCTGTTGAGATCCTGAAACAAGTTCAGGATGACTGGTAAGTTGCTGGAAGATTGATGATTGGTGTGATTGAAATTGAAGCACGGTTAAAATTCCTTTTTTAATGTTTCTAATGACTTAACATTAGCAAAACGCGCCTATAAAAAGCAAATTTTAAAAACCTTCGTTTTATTTATCTTAAAAAGATAATGGAAAAAGATTTTAGGTAAATTTGAACGATGAAAAAGCAGGATCTCTAGTCAATCATCAGAAGGGCTTTCACCATCTTCGCTTTAAAAATGGCAAGATTCAAACACCACTTTAACAATCTTTATGGTAAAATAATTTTGGCAGTGGTCGTCACGCTATTTTATGGACCTCAAACCCTAATAAGGTTGAAAAGAAATTAGGATTACACAATGAGAAGCAGCACCACTTTTTTGATGATCTTGACCACTTTATTTTTGTTTTTGCCTCATGCCCAGTCCCACAATCCGTATGCATACAAGCGCATCACCACTCAATCTGAGTTTAAACCCACCTTAGCAAGATATTTTTTGTCAAGAATCAAGGACACCGGAATCCCCTCGCTTTATCACAAAATCTAAAACTGTCCCCGGATCATAGATTACATGTATCAGAACAGGATTATAACTGCGCTGTGAGCGGTCTTTATAACCTGACGTGTGACCAAACGTGGGAGGCGTTTAAGCCACATCATGAGACTTTTATTCAAAAAAAACTGCAACATCATGACTTAAAGACGCCCTTTTCCATTGAGCCCATGACCCATCGACTATGGCTTGCCAGCCCTGAATTTCCAATGGAGGTACCTGACCTACGCTTACAAAATTTTGACTCTTCATTACAATTTTATGGGAAAGACTTCACGCATCATTTTTGGTGCAATGATCAAACACTCATACCCCGCACCATTGCTACCATCAAAAAATTTTCCACGCCTGTGATCATTCATGAGCTAAGCGAAATCATAGAAGGCTTTGTGACGCGAAAGCTCTATGAGAAGTTTCTTGAAGCAGGCATGTTTGCATTTGCATCAAATTTGGCCCGTCAAGAAATTTTATTTCAAATGGGAGGTTTGTATTTTGACATTGACATACTGGAGCTTCGCAATTTTGAATCCTATTTTAAGGAATACACATGGATCCAGTTTGTCGTCGACCCGTTGATGCCGGAGCAAAAAGTAGAGAATGCGTCTCAAATTGTCTGGCTTGATAGACAGTTTTTTATAGGCGATAGCCTTATTGGAGCACGGAAACATTCAAAATTACTCAAGGATAGTCTCCATTTGATCAATGAGATTCCAAAAATCGTCAGGCAAATAAAACACCTTTATTCTCCCATCGGAACAACGATGTTAACCACGCAGCGCACGTGGTCTCTTGCCTTGGCACTCCAAGAGCCGAGCGATGAAAAAATTGGTTTTATTTATCGATATTTTGACATCCATCTTCATGGTTTAAATTCTTGGTGGCAGCTTGCTGAAAAACTTGCAGATTATTTGAATGGTATTTTTGAAGAGGACGATCAAGAGCAGCTGAATACTCATGACACTGCAGCTAAAATTGTTGAGTCCCCTTTGATGCTTTAGGGGATTTTTTCAAAGGACAAATTGGTAAAAGCTCAAGCAAGCAAAATTCCCAGTTAAAGGACTTAAATTAAGGACGACCCACTTTTCGGCACGACCAATCTTTACAGAAGCTCGTTTATACCCCCCAGCATCAAACGTGTTGACACAAAAAAGTTATTGTACTATCTTACTAACACACTAGTAAAATGGTTGGCAATGTTATGACTCAAAAATCAGATCTCTTTGATGCACTTTTGTTGTTAAAAAACAAAGATGAGGCCTTTAATTTTTTTAAGGACTTATGTACGCCGCAAGAGCTTAAAGCGCTCACTGAACGGTGGCGTGTGTGCCAATTGTTAAGTCAGGAGGAGCTTTCCTATCGGGAGATACACGGGCGCACGGGGGCCAGCCTCACTACCATTGGCAGAGTCGCTCGATTTTTGAAAGATGAGCCCTATCACGGATATCGACTGATCCTCAATCGCATGAAAGGAGATAGCGCATGAACCCCCGCACACGTATTTTAATTTTGATGGCTTTCCTCCTGGGCGGAATTGGCTTGATGCTCACCTTACCGACACAAGTCATATCCAAAAAAGTTTATATTAGTCAGACCACCCGTCACTCGGCTTTAGATGCCACCACGAAAGGCATTATAGATGGCCTTCAGGAAAAGGGTTTTGAAGCGGGAAAAAATCTTGAAACCAAAATTGAGTGTGCACAAGGCAACGTGGGTTTAGCAGCGCAAATCGCGACTTTGTTTGCCAGCAAAACGCCGGAAGTATGTGTCGCTGTGGGCACTTTAAGCGCCCAAAGTTTGGCGCCTTATGCGCGCCAAGGTAAGTTCAGCCTCGTGTTTAGCACCGTCACAGACCCAGTGGGCGCAAAGCTTGTAACTACGTTGGACACGTCAGAGACTATGACCACTGGGGTGTCCAACTTTGTAGCCCTTGAACCACAGCTTGATCTTTTCAAGAAAATTGTCCCTAACCTGAAACGGTTGGGAATTCTTTACAATCCAGGTGAGCCCAACTCAGCTAGCATTGTCTCGAAACTTGAATATTTTTGCGCTCAAGAGGGTATTACGCTGGTGAAACAAACCCTCTCCAAAACAAGTGATGCCCCAGCCAACGCACGCCAGTTAGCCAGCAATGCACAGGCTCTTTTCATCAGCAATGATAATACAGCCTTAAGCAGCCTCAATAGCATTCTTAAAGCAACCCAAGAGGCGAAAATTCCTCTATTCGTGAGTGATACTGATGCTGTTTCGCAAGGCGCAACAGCAGCGCTTGGACCCAATCAATATGATATTGGCGTTCAAACAGGCCACATGATTGCACGTATCCTGCTGGGAGAAAAGGCGGGGGATATAGCCGTGGCTTTTCCGGAAAAAACAGAGCTGTTCTTAAATGAAAAAGCGGCTCATCAGGCAGGGATCACACTCCCCTCTGAGTTGATTAAACAAGCCACGCGCATCATTCGTTAACTTATTTACAGATCATTTTCTTTGACAAAAGTACTCAGCCAATGATTGTTTAGGCTAACAGGAGGATACACGATGTCATTACCCGCAGCATTAACATGTCTTGGCTTCAACCAAGCCTCAACATATGAAACACTTTCCCAATATGCGCTGGATCATACGGATGCATTTTGGGCTCAAGTGGCCACACGTATTCGGTGGATGACCCCCTTTAAAACCGTTCAAAACGTTTCCTTCACGCCCCCTGTTTCCATTAAATGGTTTGAAGAGGGCACGTTAAATGCAAGCGACAATTGCCTGGATCGCCATTTGGAGATGCAGGCCCATAAAACAGCCCTCATTTTTGTGCCGGATGAGCCTGGCCCAGCCCAGCACATCACCTATGCACAGCTTTTTGAAAAAGTCTGTCGCTTTTCCAATCTCCTTAAAAAACATCAGGTAAAAAAAGGGGATCGTGTGACGGTTTATCTGCCCATGAGCGTGGAAGCCGTGGTCGCCATGCTGGCCTGTGCGCGCATTGGTGCCATTCACAGCGTGGTATTCGCTGGTTTTGCTTCAGAAGCATTGGCTGGGCGCATGACAGGATGTGATTCAAAAATTCTCATCACGGCTGATGTGAGTTTTCGTGCAGGCAAAGCCATTGATCTCAAAGCGCACGCAGATGAAGCCCTTGAGCAATGCCCGAGCGTGACCACCTGCATCATGTTCAAGCGCAGCACCTTAGGCACCCCCCCCCTTACACTTGGTCGGGATTATGCCGTAGAGTTAGACCACATGGAGGACCAGTCTGACTATTGCCCCCCGGAGGCTATGAGCGCAGAAGACCCTCTTTTTATTCTCTATACTTCTGGATCAACCGGCACACCCAAGGGCGTCGTGCACACCACGGGAGGCTATCTGGTCTATGCCGCCTTCACCCATGAGGTCATTTTTGACTTACAGCCCAATGACATTTATTTTTGCACGGCAGATGTGGGTTGGATCACAGGGCATAGCTATGTGGTTTATGGCCCTCTCGCTAATGGATCCACTGTCGTGATATTTGAGGGTGTCCCCACCTATCCTGACCCATCACGATATTGGGAAATCATTGATGAACTGGGTGTAACGATTTTCTATACGGCGCCCACAGCCATTCGAGCGCTTATGTCTCAAGGTGATGAGCACTTGCGCTCTACCACCCGTGCAAGCCTGCGCATGTTGGGCTCTGTGGGTGAGCCTATCAACCCTGCAGCTTGGGATTGGTATCACGAAAAAGTTGGCAACAAAAACTGCCCCATTGCAGATACCTGGTGGCAAACGGAAACGGGAGGGTTTATGCTATGCCCACTGCCAGCAGCCCATACACCTAAGCCTGGCGCTGTGATGCATCCTTGTCTAGGGATTGAGCCTATTATTTTGCAGGCAGACCAAAGCCCTGTGGTAGGTAGTGATACGGGTCACTTGTGTATCAAACACTCTTGGCCCGGGCAAGCACGGACACTTTATGGCCACCACGAAAAATTTGAAGAGGTTTATTTTGCACCCTTCCCTGGACATTATTACTCAGGAGATGGGGCCTATCGGGATCATGAAGGTGATCTGTGGATCACGGGGCGCATGGATGACGTGATCAATGTTTCTGGCCATCGGCTGAGTACAGCTGAAATTGAAAATGCCTTGGTTGGACATAATGACGTAACCGAAGCTGCGGTAGTGGGCTTTCCCCATGAAATTAAAGGCGAGGGTATTTATGCCTATGTGACACTTAAGGTCCACAGCGTGCTCACACCTGAGCTTTTACAAACGCTCAAAAATCATGTGCGTAAAATTATTGGACCTATCGCTACGCCTGATTTTATTCACATTACATCCGCACTGCCCAAAACACGATCCGGCAAAATCATGCGCCGTATTTTGAGAAAAATCGCTGCAGGACAAACCAGTGATTTAGGCGATCTTTCCACATTAGCTGATCCTGGCGTTGTGGCTCGACTCATTGAAGATCGAAATTGAAAAACGATCTCAGCTTAAAAAACTTAGGGAGGTACTCTTAAGATCGATTTGCTTTTTTCATGAGGAAAATCTCCAGCAACAGCTTTATTCTTTTTAACAACTGGCTGATGGATTCGTTAGATAGAAAATTTATTTAACCCTAGAGAAAGGATAAGTCATGATCGAATCTCTTCTGTCTCATTTTCAAGATAACCCTATTGTGTGGCTCCTCGTAGCGCTCCTGTTAGTGGCCCTGTTCTTTTTATGGATTCACCGGCATGTCTCTCTCATTCTGGCATTAATATGCGCTGGAATCGCCTATCAAAAGGGTTTGTTTAAAAATTTTTCCTTGAGTGCTTTAAAAGATTTTCTAAGTTCAATTTTTAAAATCTTTTC
>CANLAL010000025.1 GCA_947488045.1 Alphaproteobacteria bacterium | reverse complement strand
GCCTTGAGATCCTGAATCAAGTTCAGGATGACGGTGTAGAATGATGGGATTCGCGTGAGACATGGTTTAAGTTCCTTTTTTAATGTTTCTAAGAACTATAGCTTAGCAAAATGCACTCAAAAAATCAATTTTTCAAAACCTTCGTTTCACTTCCTAGCGTGTATTTTAGAAAAGGGATTCGAGGGGTTGAATGAGGCAAAGACTTGGCTGAATGTGGCCCTTTAGACCAAACTCTCGGCGACAACTTCCTCATACTTCATTACACGCGTCTTCTTTTATTGGTTATTCGAGTCTCATGCTGGGCTTATATTCACAAGTTATTAATGAATAAGACGTAGGCTGGAAGTGCAGTGGGAGTATTATAATTCCTAGAAGATGTAAGCCGGGAGGGAAGAGATGTCGGTTTCAAAAAAACAAGGGGCTTATCTCGTTGGCCTTGTACTTTTGAGTTTCACCTTGGAAGGATGTGGGGATTCACTGGCTAAATTATCACGTACTCAGCCCATAGGGGCTCCTTTGACCGTTGCATTGGCACAAGAATACCTGATTTTTGCTTCTCGAGAAAAGACGACATACTATGATAAAGTAAGTGCCAGTTACTTTGCACAAAAGGGACTAGATGCTGCGATGGGGGCGCAAGTGGAGCCTGAGCATCTAGAGAAATGGCATATTCCAATGGGCCTCCAAGGTGAAATGCAGCAAGCACGGGCACGTCTTCTTGCTGCAATCAATGGAAGTACCCCTAAGGCAAACAATGCCAATGAACTTGCCCAAGCTCAGGTAAGTTATGATTGTTGGCTTGAGGAGCAGGATGAAAATCGTCAGCCAGAAAATATTGCCTTTTGCCGGAATAACTTTTATCAAGCGGTGGCAGTGGCAGAACAGAAAAATATTATAATAAGTCCGATGCTTTTGCCCACGCAGCCTTATCGTACTTATTATCGCCCTGGACAAACAGATGTTCCGCAACAAGCCGGACCTGTACTCAATCAATTAATGATGCTGATTAAGCAGGTGCAGGATTATAAAATGACGGTAGATGGCTATGCGGACCGGACGGGAAAATCAGCAAAAAATTTGATTATTTCTGAGCAGCGCGCCAATAAAATGCGTGACGCCGTAGTGGCAAGGGGTGCGATTGGTGAAAAGATTCGAACTTTTGGTCATGGAGATTCAGGGGCCACGGGGAAAAAGGGTGTTCCTAATGGTCAAGATAGGCGTGTTGATATTACCCTTTACGTTCCAGAGGATGATCTCATCAATATGGCTCCAGATGTGGCGCAGCAAAATCTTTCTGAGGGTATGCCTGCAGGATTAAATACAGGAGGAATCTTTGCCCCTCCTGCAACCCCACTTCAACAGCCTTCAACAATGCCATTGATGACACCGAAACAACAATAAATGAAATATCTCTTATTGACCTCTAGAAAGGGCACCGGCTGCCGTCATTTTAAAAGTTAGTTATTTTTTTAACAAAAGAATGCTGATGTTCTGAAGTGAAGTGGATATCCAGGCTTTTCTCGCATAAAATGTCATATGATCTTTTGTTATGAAATGGTGGAAAAAATCCTCTAGGGATGTTAAGGGTGTCAAGAAAAATGAAATTAGATAAAGCTCTTCCTGTATGAGGAGTAGGGGTGGACGCATAAAGCATTTCATGTTCTAATTAAGTGAGTTCCAGAGTAAACCAATAGCAAAAATGGCCAAAATATGAGCACTGAATATTCGTTTAACGACCCTTCCGCCTTTTCTTCAAGCATCCTAAAAGGGGGGGAGTATGCCCTCACGACACGAAGTATCAACGTGAGTGTCAGGCCTGTTTATTTAGACGATCAATCAAGCCCCGCAGATGATCATTATGTATGGGCCTATCATGTCACCATTGAAAACCAAGGCCATGAGCGTTTTCAAATTTTGGCTAGGACATGGCATATCATTGATATGAAGGGTGTTTTTCAGGAAGTGCATGGTGCAGGTCTTGTGGGACAAATGCCGCATCTTAATTCTGGTGATATTTTTGAGTATACAAGCGGGGCCTCTTTGCGTGCTCCATCCGGTCTGATGTCAGGCTTATATCATGCTGCAACCCATAAGGGGGAGAGTTTTGATATTGATATTCCGGCCTTTTCATTAGATAGCCCCTATCAAACCATCGTCATGAATTAAGGCTTAAGTTATGACTTTACGCCCTGTTTTTTACATTATCGGGCTTTTACTCATCTTCTTGGGTCTTTCCATGTTGGTGCCCATTGCAGTCGTTCTTTATCTTGAATCTTATGATTGGGGGGGGTTTGTTTATGGGGCAGCCATTACCCTTTTTTTTGGCGTGATGATGACGCTGGCCAATCAACATTCGCTGGATAAAATTACCTTGGGTGTGCGTGAAGCCTTTTTACTCACGGGGCTTAGTTGGGTATTTGTTATTGTTTTTGCTAGTTTACCATTTTTGTTAAGTGGCCATCCGCAAACACTTACGGACAGTTTATTTGAGTCTACGTCTGCTCTTACCACAACAGGCGCTACTGTTATTAAAAATTTAGCAAAGGCCACGCCTGGGATTTTATTTTGGCGTTCTATTTTGCAGTGGTTAGGGGGAATAGGTATCATTGTGATGGCTTTGACGATTTTACCCATGTTGCGGATTGGTGGCATGCAGTTATTTCGATCGGAATCCTCTGAGCGGTCTGAGCGCAATTTGCCCCGCGTATCACAAATTGCAAAAGCTATTTTGTCGATTCAAGCGCTATTTACAGTTATTTTTTTCTTGGCCCTTCTGGGGGCAGGGTTGGGGCCCCTGGATGCCGTTTGCCATGCCATGACAGCTTTGACAACAGGAGGGCTTTCTACGTTAGACACATCCATTTCTGGATTTGCTAACCCTTTGGCAGAAATGATTTTGATTGTGGCCATGCTTATGGGCAGCTGCACGCTGCTGCTGATGATCCGGGTTTTCCAAGGGGATTGGCGGGCTTTTACTTCGAACCCACAAATTCGCTGGTTTTTTAGTATCATTGGTCTGATGACCACATTCCTCATTTTCTGGCGATTTTATCATACACCGAATCAGCCTTTGTTGCAGATGAGCCGGGAAAGTTTATTTATGGTGGTTTCTTCTATTTCAAGCACTGGCTTTACAGTGGCTAACCCAGGTGTATGGGGCAGCTTTAGTACACTGCTACTTTTTATGGCTAGCTTCATTGGGGGATGTACAGGCTCTACTACAGGTGGTTTGAAGATTTTTCGCATCCAGGTGTTATGGACTGTTCTGAAGACCCAGATGGCAAGGCTACGGCGTCCACACGGCGTTTTTTTGCCCCATTATAATGATCAGGTTTTGAGTGATGATGTCATGGGTTCTGTTTTTACATTTTTTGGTTTATTTGGGCTAACCTATGGCGTCATTGCATTGACATTAAGTTTTTGTGGCATTGACCCTATTGTTAGCTTATCAGTCAGTGCTGCAGCCATTACTAACACAGGGATGGGTGTTGGTGTTGATTTGGGGGGAAATGGGCCCTTTGCAACCTTAAGTGATCCTGCAAAGTGGACGCTGATGGTCGGTATGCTGATGGGTCGTTTAGAGATGATGACAATTGTGGCGCTTCTACTGCCAGGATTTTGGAAGCGGTAAAAAAATGCCTCCCAATGGAGGCATTTTTGATATACCAATGATGTTGATATTACATTCTATGGTGGTTGCGATGCTTCTTGTGCTTGCCGCCTTTTTTATGTTTCTTACCGCCTTTTTTATGCTTCTTATGCATTTTGTGATGGCCCTTGTGTGGCTTAGCCTCAACAATACTGCTCGAGAGGCTGGCAAAGCCAAAACTTAAGGCGCAAATCAGCGCTAAAAAGATATTTTTCTTCATTGTTCCCATTCCTTACATCAATACTAAAACAAATTCATAACTCTATTGTGGCAGGAGTTCGTAAAAAAAGAGTTAATGTTAAAATTCTAAACGGAGAGGGAAGAGCTTCCCTGCGATTTTAAGGTTGATTTGCGAGGGCAATGCTGAGTATATTCACCTGTCATGGTTTCGGAGCGTAGCGCAGTCTGGTAGCGCATCACGCTGGGGGTGTGAGGGTCGTGGGTTCAAATCCCGCCGCTCCGACCATTTTCAAGCGCTTATAGGCCGTTCATAGGCCTGTAGTAGTGCAGCCTTCTCTTGAGTAAACTCTTTAAATACGCGAATACGTTCAAAATCTTTGAGATATTCAGGGTAGACAAGATATTTGCTATTCGGGATGAGATACTCTGCTGGAATACCTTTAATATCAATTTCAACAGCTTCAGGAACAGACCGAGCTAAGTAAAAGGGAGTGGCTGTTAAGCCAAGGTTGTTTTGCATGGCAACGAGATTACTATGGGCATCATCAACCAAAAAGTCACAACGGCGAGGTTTACTTGCGGGTCGTCCTGCGTAGAGCAAAACGTTCACTGCACGCTCTTCATCAGGTAAAAAGGTGCTTTTGCTATAACCTATGAGGCTGTGTCCATCAATTTCATCCACACAGCTCGGTGCACCATGCTGCGCAATATAATTTTTTCCACCAAAGAAATATCGACGATAGCTGCATAAATGATGAGAAATAAAGCCTGACCCTGGGCGCGCACTGTAGGTGGAAATTTGCACATAGACGCCTTCTTGAAGGGTGTGATTGGTATCGGCATGCTCATCAGAAATCAAAGAAAGATTGATGGCGGGGTAACGTTTCCTAAATTCTTCAAGATAGGGGATTAACCAAAATGAACCGAAGCCACGTTGCGTGATGACAGTTAGATCGCCTTCTGCCAAGTCACGCCGCTCGGTTAAGGTGACATGCGCAGCAATAAGTTCAAGATAGACACGCTCTACTGTAGGGAAAAGCATATTTCCCGCTTCAGTGAGTTTGAGTCCGCGAGAGTGCCTTTCAAATAAGCGCATCTTCATTTCATGCTCAAGTTGGCTGATTTGACGGCTGAGTGCAGACTGCGTGATGTGCAGCACTTGTTCAGCAGCAGATAAGCTTCCTAGAGAAGCAACGGTATAAAAAGTCTTTAATCTATCCCAATCCATGGTCTGCTCGGTATAAATCTGCCGCCAAACTCCTGAGTTTTATCGGTGTTGAGGGTCAGATGGTTAATTTTTTAAGGTGCACCTGGCTCATCCAGATGCCCATTTCTAAATTTCTGTTATGCATTTTGATTAAGTGACGTAGCATATTTTGGAAATATGTGCAAGTTTACTGAGTTAACTAAAAGTAACTTTTATAAATTGGGACGAGCGCAGAAAAACGCAACCGCTGCCGCATTGGAAACATTAAGGCTGCAAAAACTATCCATGGTGGGGATTTTTACCATCAGATCGCAATGCGTACGGGTTAAACGGCGCATACCATCTCCCTCCGCTCCTAATATGAGAGCTAACTTTCCATAGCCAGAAAGCGTGGTGCTGGCATCTTCCCCTTGCCCATCAAGTCCAATACACCAAAATCCTTCTGATTTTAAGGTTTCTAATGTGCGGGCTAAGTTTGTCACGGTAATCAAAGGGACGCGTTCCAAGGCTCCCGAAGCCGCTTTGGCCAACGTGCCTGACTGACCTGTGCCATGATCTTGCGTCATGATGATCCCATCGATACCGAATGCTGCTGCTGACCGCAAGATGGCGCCCACATTATGAGGGTCTGTGACTTGATCCAGAATAGCCAGCCGCATGGAAGGCAAGTTTGTGGCAATTATTTCGTCCAAGTGGGGCTGTTCCAAGGGGTGAGCCTGTAGGCATACCCCTTGGTGTACTGCAGTGGGGCCTGTGAGCTTGTTGAGTGTGCTTTTGTCCACCAGCTCCACGGGAACAGTAGGCAGGGCGTCGGCACCCGCAAGGGTGGACAGTAATTTTTCCTCAGTGACCATAAGTCGCACTAATTTTCTGCGAGGATTAAAAAGTGCTGCGCGAACAGCATGCAGACCATATAGGTAATGGCCGCCCTTTGGTGTGTCCTTAGTTGAGGAGCGTTGCTTATGTGCCAATGATAAAACCTTTTTGAAGTATATTTTTAGGGCAGTCGAGGAAGCGTATCTTAGAAATGGTACTCTTCCTCCTGCGGTATTATTTCCCCATCGCTTTTAGAATAGTCTCTCCCAATTTTGCTGGAGATTCTGCCATGACAATGCCCGCTGCTTTCATGGCTGCAATCTTTTCCTGTGGGCCGCCTTCTCCACCGGAGATAATCGCTCCTGCATGGCCCATGCGTCGGCCTGGTGGGGCAGATATCCCGGCAATGAGACCGGCCATCGGTTTCTTGATGGCGCTTTTCGCATAAAAATCTGCGGCTTCTTCCTCTGCATTTCCGCCAATTTCACCAATCATCACGATCGCTTCTGTTTGTGGATCTTTAAGGAACATATCGAGGCAATCAATAAAGTTTGTGCCGTTGACAGGATCGCCGCCAATGCCAATGCATGTGGATTGACCAAGCCCTACCGCTGTGGTTTGCGCCACGGCCTCATAAGTGAGTGTTCCTGAACGAGAGACGATACCAATTTTTCCAGGCATATGAATGTGTCCAGGCATGATACCGATCTTACATTCGCCTGGGGTTATGATACCTGGGCAGTTGGGACCAATAAGACGGCTGTGCGTTCCTACCATGGCTCGCTTGACCCGTGCCATGTCTAAAACAGGGATACCCTCTGTAATACATACAATCAGAGGAACACCTGCATCGACAGCCTCTAAAATGGCATCCGCTGCAAAAGCAGGAGGCACATATATTACGGATGCGTTGGCGCCAGTTTTGGCGACTGCATCTGCAACGGTATCAAAAACAGGGAGGCTTAAATGCGAAGACCCACCTTTACCAGGAGTGACACCGCCCACCATTTGCGTGCCGTAAGCAATGGCTTGCTCAGAGTGGAATGTGCCTTGGTTGCCCGTAAACCCTTGGCAAATGACTTTCGTGTTGCGATTAACAAGTACAGACATTAAACGGCTCCTTTCACGGCAGCGACAATTTTTTGAGCAGCATCGGCTAGGTCCTCAGCGGCCTGGATGGCAAGGCCTGATTCATTGAGGAGTTTTCTACCCAGCTCCACATTTGTGCCCGCAAGGCGGACCACGAGAGGAACAGATAGCTTGATTTCGTTAGCGGCAGCAATCACGCCTTCAGCAATAATATCGCAACGCATAATACCTCCGAAAATATTGACCAAAATGCCTTTCACAGCAGGATCAGAAAGAATAATTTTGAAGGCTTTTGTGACACGTTCTTTTGTGGCGCCCCCCCCCACATCTAAAAAGTTTGCAGGCTCACCGCCATAAAATTTAATAATATCCATTGTGGCCATGGCCAGACCCGCACCATTAACCATACAGCCCACGTTTCCATCCAGCTTCACATAATTCAGCTCATGTTGGGCAGCTTCGCGCTCAGAGGCATTTTCCTCTGACTCATCACGCAGGGCTTCAATGTCCGGGTGGCGAAAAAGGCTGTTGGGGTCAAATCCCACCTTGGCATCCAAAACAATGAGCTCACCTGATTGGGTGACGACAAGCGGATTGATTTCTAAAAGAGCGGTGTCTTTTTCAATCATCATGGTGTAAATGCCTTGGAGCACATTGCCTAAGGCCTTGATTTGTGTGCCCTCAAGGCCCAATGCAAAACCAATTTTTCGTGTGTGATAGGGCATGAGGCCCTGAGCAGGGTCAATGGCCACTTTCACAATAGCTTCGGGGGTTTTTTCAGCGACTTCTTCAATATCCATGCCACCTTGAGTGGACGCGATGAAAGTAGGCCAGCCTGTTGATCGGTCCACAAGCAAGCTGAGGTAAAGTTCGCGGGCGATGGCGCATCCTTCTTCCACATAAAGCCTGTGAACCTCTTTGCCTTCTGGTCCTGTTTGATGGGTGATTAAGGTCATGCCGAGCATTTTCTGCGCTTCATCACGCACGGCGTCAATGGATTTGACCACTTTGACGCCGCCACCTTTACCGCGGCCGCCGGCATGAATTTGGGCTTTGACCACCCACAGGCTGCCACCTAATTCATGAGCTGCTTTTGTGGCCTCATCGACGGTGAAGGCTACAGTGCCGCGGGGTACAGGGACTTTGTAGTTGGCAAGCAGTGCTTTGGCTTGATGCTCATGTATATTCATTTTATTTATGACTCCATTGTTGGTCTATTCATTACACTTGTCTTGCCGCACTCGGGGTGAATGTAGACTTTATTCAGCGTAACGGGGGTTTAAGATCCTATCTTGGCCAGTGCATCCTTTAATCCGATGACTGAGGCTACCGAGTGGTCAAACATCTCACGTTCAGCGCTTGTTAAGGGCACTTCTACAACTTTCTCAACACCCTGTGCTCCGATAATCACTGGCACGCCCACATAAAGGTCTTTTATGCCATATTGTCCTGTAAGATAAGCTGCGCAGGGCAGAAGGCGCTTTTGATCATGCAGATAAGCTTGGGCCATTTCCAGCGCGGAGGTGGCTGGTGCATAAAAGGCAGAGCCTGTTTTCAGCAGATTGACGACCTCAGCACCACCATTTTGTGTGCGATCCGCAATCTCATCCACCTTTTTCTGAGAGATCATTCCCATTTCAATGAGAGTAGGCAGAGGAATGCCGCCTACGCTGCAGTAACGAATTAATGGCACCATCGTGTCCCCATGGCCGCCCATGACAAGCGCTTGCACGTCTTGTACGCTCACATTCAGCGCTTCAGCCAAAAAGGCCTTGAAGCGGCTGGCATCTAAAACTCCCGCCATTCCAACGACTTTGGCGTGAGGTAGGCCTGAAGCTTCTTGTAAAACGCCCACCATAACGTCAAGAGGATTGGTAACCACAATAACAAATGCGTTTGGACAATGCCTTTTAATACCTTCACCGCAGGTGCGCATGACAGTTGCATTAATGTTAAGTAAATCATCTCGGCTCATGCCGGGTTTGCGTGGGGAGCCTGCGGTAACAATCACAACATCTGCGCCTGCGATAACACTCAGGTCGTTTTCGCCACTGACATGAGAACGAAGGCCGAGCGTCGCCATACTTTGAAGAATATCCAAAGACTTTCCCTGAGGAATGCCTTCGGTGATGTCAAACATAACAACATCACCAAGATTTTGAAGACCAGCCAACATGGCCAGTGTGCCTCCAATGTTGCCAGAGCCGACGAGGGCAATTTTTGTGCGCCGAGGTATTGTCATTTTTGTCGCTCCTATGAAATCTAAAGTGTCTCTTTTAAGAAGGTAAGGCCAGCACTTACACCGGCTTCATCAATGCAATGACCGGCCCCTGAGCAGGTCAAGGTTTTTGGTGTAATCCCATTGGCCACAAGATAATCTATTGCTTGATGCATGTGCTCAATGGGGAGGACCTCATCATGAGTGCCATGGACCAAAAGAACAGGCACCTGCTTGAAATTTGGATGATCTTCTTTCAAAAAGATCCCCCCTGAAAAGCCCATCACAGGGTTGCCACGGCGCAGACCCACATGTAAAGCCATTGCAGCGCCTTGGGAAAAACCCATTAAAATCAATTTATCATTTGTGAGGCCAAATTGAGCCAAAAGACCATCCAAAAAATCATTGAGAATGGCGCAGCTTTTGGTCATCCCATTTTCTAAAATCATGGGGTCGGAGGTTTGTAAGTTAAACCATCGATAGGAGCCTGTTTCAAATGGCAAAAATGGCTCTGGAGCATTTGGCGAAAAAAACGCAGTATGGGGAAGATGCTTACCCCACATTTTTGCAATGGGTAACAAATCTTCACCGTTGGCGCCTAAGCCGTGAAGAAGTACACACAAACTTTTAACGTCTGCACGGTCGCTGGCGCAAAAATAAGCATATTCTAATTTACGTTCCATGTTTATAAAATTCCTTCTATAGTGGTATTAAGGTTTTTTTTGAATCTACGCAATAGAAAAACAGGTTTTGTCGGTAGCCGTGGGGGGCAGTGAGGGGACTTTGAGTGGTAGATTAAATTTAGCGTTCCTTTTTATGTTGTTGTCTATGGATATCCTGGATATCACACTGATATCACATCTTTTTCCCTGCGAGACAAGGCTTTGAGCCGAAATGATATCATTTTGTAAAAAATATTTTTTTGCATATGGTTTCCTTGTTTTCTGCAGCGAAGGGTGTGATATCCATGTGTATTTGTGATATCACAATGTTTTGCGTGTTGAAGGTCAAGCCCGGGATGACACGAAAGGGTAAGACTGCATCACACTTACACGCGTGAGCCTCTGTGGCCCTGAATCACTTTGCAATCCTGGCTTAGACCTTTTCTTAATCCGCGTGGGGATGACAACCTTTTTGTAAGATGACAACCTTTTTAAAGCTGTCATGCTGAACTTGATTCAGCATCTCTTTAGGACCTAGCATTAGATCCCGGGTCAAGCCCGGGATGACAATAAAAATGGTCGGTATGACACGAAAGGGTCAGACTGCATCACACTTGCACGCGTGAGCCCCTGTGGCCCTGAATCACTTTGCAATCCTAGCTTAGACCTTTTCTTAATCCGCGTGGGGATGACAACCTTCATGTCTACACCCTAGCAAAATGCACTCAAAAAGGCAAGTTTTCAAAGCCTTCATTTCGAAGTGAGGACATGATGAGTTACCAACCTTTTGAACAAAAAAACAGGGGAGGTCCTTTGAGAACCTCCCCTAATTTAGTGTGTGTTTAGATGGAGCATGTTCACAATAACTGGGCAAAAGTTAATTGCAGGTTAATATATCCGCAAAAAAACAGGGGCTGTTATTTTTTATTGCTCCTGCAGTTTCCTGCCTATACTCTTAGTCACATAGGGTTTAAGTCGGTTTAAGAGAAAGTTATTTTCGTGTCTCATCCACAACGCAGGCAAATTGTTTCAAAGTTTGGCGGAACAAGTGTAGGAGCTGCTGCAGCCATGATGCAAGTGGCTCAGATTCTCACGCGGGATGAGGACACTCGGATTTGTATACTCAGCGCTGTTGCTGGCGTTACCAACAAGTTAGTGTCCTTTGCGCAGGAAAGCGCGCGCAGAGGGGATCTTTTTCAGGACATTTGCCTTCAGCATAAAAAAATAGCCCATGACCTGGAAATCGAGGATTTAAGTGGCAGCGATTTGAAGGCCTTATTTGAGGGACTTGAATCCTTCATGGCTTCCTCCTTAACACCCGCACAGTTCGATGAGGTGCTGTCATTTGGGGAGCGTTTATCCACCACTTTAATGTATCATTACTTGAAGGTGCAAGGGCACCCCGTTGTGTTTTGGGATGCACGACATTTCATTGTCACGGATGACCATTTTGGTAAAGCCACGCCTTTCCCCGATCAAATTTCTGAAAAAATGAAAGCAGCGTTATCACAATTGCAAGGCCATGAGCTGATCATCACGCAAGGCTTTATTGGTGCCACTGTGCTGGGGAAAACCACCACTGTGGGACGTGGGGGAAGTGACTATACCGCCGCTTTATTTGCAGAAGGGCTTAAAGCTGAACAGCTCAATATTTATACAGACGTGCGGGGAGTGTATACCATGGACCCTAATCGGGTGACAGGGGCAAAGTTTATTCCGCATTTGGGGTTTCAGGAAATGGCAGAGTTGGCTAACTTTGGTGCGAAAATATTGCACCCTGCCACACTGTCACCTTGCTTCCGTGCCAACATTCCCGTTGTGATCGGATCTACCTTTGAGCCCAATGCAGGACATACCCTTGTGACGGCTCTTTCCCCAAAGCCCTTAGACAAAAAGGTTCCAGTGCAGGCTATTGCCATGCGCAAAGATCAGATTTTGCTCACCATAAAAAGTTTGCATATGCTCAATGCGCATGGGTTTTTAGCCAATATCTTTACAATCCTTTCCAATCATAAAGTGAGTATTGATGTGATCACCACCAGTGAGGTGAGTGTCGCCCTTACGGTTGATGGCTCTTTGAACCATGCACACGGTCATCATCCTTTTTCTAACCCTGAGTTGTTACAGGAATTAAAGGCCTTTGCAGATGTGGCAGTGGAAGAAAATCTGACTTTAGTGACTTTAGTAGGGCCTAACTTATCCCAACATGTGGGAGCACTCCAAAGTGTTATCGGCGCCATGGACCATGTGCCCATTCGCTTGATTTGCCAAGGCGCCAGTGCTTCCAATATCAGCTTTTTAATTCCAGCCACCCATGCCACTGATGTGGTTACCCATTTGCATCAGAAATTTATAGAAAGTTAAGGACTATGTCGTTACAAAGCACTTTATTATGGACAGCTTTGATTACACCTTTTGATGAGGTGGGGGCATCCATCAATTATAGTGAAGTTGAAGCATTGCTTAGGAAGCAGGAAGCTTGTGGCAATGGTGTGGTGCTTTTGGGCAGTACGGGTGAGGGCCTTTTGATCAATGATGTGGAACGGCGAGAACTGATTACTTTTGCTTTTAGTCTTAACTTGTCCATTCCATTGGTGGTGAGTGTGCCGAGTATTGATCTTCCTGGTGCGTTAACATGGATTGATTTTTGCAAAACATTTCCTGTGGCAGGTTATTTAATGGCACCCCCAGTTTATACAAAACCTGGGATAAAAGGGCTGGCGGCATGGTTTAAAGCCCTTATGGACCGTGCGGATGCGCCGGTTATGCTGTATAATATTCCCTCCCGCTCAGGGGTGCGATTGCATCCTGACACGGTGCATCTTCTGAAAGATCATCCCAACCTGTGGGCTATTAAAGATTCAGGTGGTGGGGTAGAAAGCGTGATGGATTATCAAATCGCTGCGCCCAAAGCCCACGTTTTTTGTGGGGATGATCATATGATGCCTGCCATGGCAGCTTGTGGCGCGATGGGGCTTGTCTCAATCGCCTCGAACGTATGGCCTCAAGGTGTTAAAGCCTACGTTGAGGGTTGCTTGCCAGGAAATTGTCCTGAGCCTTTGACATGGTGGAATGGCACCAAGGTTTTTGGCCTTGCGAGCAATCCGATCCCTATTAAGGCGCTCATGCATCATCTTGGATTGATTTCTTCCCCTGCCGTTCGTTTGCCCCTGCATCAAGATGATTTGGCGTCAAAGACGCCTTTGATCCATGCTCATGAATCCATTACAGCTTGGATGCAAAAATATGGGTGAGGCAACACTTTTGCGTGAGCTGGAATCTAGACTGCTGCGTGTTGTGACGCAAAATTCTGCGGGGCATTGAGTTGTGCATGACATGGTTCATCGAGGGTAAATTCCTGAAGGGGCTGTTGTGGTTTCTTGTTCTTGCCTGTACACAAAATCTTCTTGGACACAGGATTTGGGTTTAAATCTTCATTGCGCAATCATTGTAAAATATCGAGATGCAAAGACGGATGCATCGGTTCAAATGGAAAGCGCATTGCGTTGTTTCTAAACATTTTCTTCAAATCTACATTTTATGTATGAAGGCACTATCCATTTAGAATGGGAAGGATATATTCATTGCTTTCAGAGGGCTGCCTGTATATAAGTCCATTGTACTATAATGTGTTGATATAATGTAAATCAGCGAGGTCGATTCGATGAATAGTATGATTAAATTTCTCCTATTATTTTTGTGTTTTTTTGTCTCCTCAGCTTGGGCACAGCCTGAGGATCTATTAGCCCAGCACTCCGATCATGAGAAAAGCATGGTTATGTCAGAAAATGGCGTGAACTCACCAAAAATAGTGTCTTCCCCAGAACAACTCCTATCTGAACAAACGCCTATGGAGGGCAATCAAGGAAATGTTATGAAAATTCCTGCAGCCGCTTCCTTTTTTGCGGAAGAAGATGATCAGCCGGCTACACTTTCCACAGCTAAATTAAATGCAGGTGGCCCTCCATATGGCCCATTTATGCCGGGTTTGTCTGGATCGTATGATCTGACCCTGGGCATGTTTGGTGTTCATAGTTGGGTGAGGGTTGACCCAGAAATTATTCAGAGAGATTCCCAAGATTCCGCTTGTTTCAACAGTCCTTTTTTCATTAGGCGGGCCCATGTGCCAGGAGGCATTGCGCTGATGACGAGAACAGGATATCTGAGTGAGATTATCAGAGGATGTATCAGTGAGATTGACAATGAAGGCCAGATTCAAGTCAGCATTAACTTGAACTACGGTGCCCATTACTATCAAAGAAAAACAGGTGCTATGAAAGGGTTTTTGTGTTGTGGTGAGCCCAATGCCCTCTTGCCTGTGCTGACGAATGTGGTTTCCTCAGAATTACCCATATTTTTATCTGCAGGTGTCTGTATTGCTCATGTGCCCCGCGGACATTTTACTGTCGCATGTTTGGCATTAGATAAAGCTCAAACTGCTGGATCACCAGAGGAAACTTTGACATCCCCTGGGGAGGAACCTCGGGACGCAATAGCTGATACAGAAACACCGATGGTCCCTGAAGACCAGTCAGAGATTAAGACCAATGGCCCTGGGGTCCTTAAGCAGGAGCTTTAATCGCGAATCAAGTTGTTAACGCGTGCCCATTACCACTTGCCCATGATGTGCATAATCTGCGCAGGCCAAGTCCACAAATAAAGGGGTAGCTTCATCAGGGTGGTTTAGAGATAAAGGGTCTTCTCCAGGAAAAGCCAAGGCGCGTAAATGGGTGCGCAAAGGTCCAGGGTTGATCAAATTAACCCGCAGTTGGGTATGTTCTACTTCTTGTGCATAAGTTAAAACAAGGCTTTCTAATGCAGCTTTTGAACTAAAATACGCACCCCAATAGGCCTGAGCATAGGGGAGCGTAAAGTTCTGAGGGCTACATGTGGTGAAAATGGCGCGTCCGGAAGGGCTGGCACGGAGCAATGGATCAAATGCTCTGATGAGAGCCCAATTGGCCAAAACATTTACCCGCATGACCCGCTCCCACTCTTCTGGAGTGCCATGAGTCACAGGACTTAAGACTGAGTTTTGAGCCGCATTGCCCACCAAGATATCCAACCGACCAAATTTTTCGTGAATATGTTGAGTCAAATGGCTAATCCCCATCCAATTAGACAAATCATAAGGGATGAGCAAGGCTTCCCCTCCCAGTTGACGGACTTGGTCATCCACATTTTCCAGTTGAGTGGCATCCGATGCTAAGAGAAGCAGCTGGGCGCCTTCGCGTGCATAAGCCAGGGCAATTGCTTTACCCAATCCACGAGAAGCCCCTGTTATAAGGGCAATGCGTCCTTTTAAACGATCACTCATTATGGTTTGGCCGTATCTATTGGAGCTGACGTATGCGTATTGTCAGGTGACTCTGCAGACGTGGAAAGCTCTTCTTGAATCATTTGTGTGAGCTGTTCTTGAGCTTGGTTGGTTGCAGCGTCGATGGCTTTTCTGGCGAAGGGTGCGGCAATCTCTTTGACTTTCTGTTGTGTTTTTTCTGGTAAATCGTGTCCTTCGCTCTCTCCTCCTTGATACTTTGTGTAAAGCTTCAATGCAAACTGCTTTGTCACTAGAGATCCACGTTCAAAGAAAGCTCCTAGCCGTGTGTCATTTAGGAGGTTTTCGTGGACAGTTTTTGAAAAAACCATGGGAGAAAAATTAAAGAGCACGCAGAGGATCAAAGCACCAAAACCTGTGCCTAAGAGAAACCCTAAAGATCGATCAAGGCCACGCATGGGACTCTGCTTGACTGAGCTTGAGATGCTGCCACTGATATAAATAAGCAGGCTAAGGGCCACGATAAAGATGAGGCTGGCTCCTGCAATTTGGGCGCCTAAAGGATGGGAAATGAACTGAGAAAAAAAGGGTTGAATATACGAAGAGCCTGTAATGGCAAGCCAGAGGGACCCTGCCCATGCGCATAGGTTTAGTATCAGACGTGTAAAACCACAAATTAATCCCACCAATGCGGAGAGAATTAAAAAGCCAAACATAATAATATCCGCGGCTTGTGCGGCTGTACTACTTTCCATGAAAAAACCTCTTTGCTGATTTTAGGGCTCTGTCAAGCATTGCTTGGAACAAAAAGATCCAGAATCTGCCTCACATGTTGCTTATCATAAACGGTAAGTTCGGCAGGGAAAAGCGTTAATTGCTGTTTGGAACTTTCAGGGATATATGCCGCTTTAAAACCTAATTTAGCTGCTTCTTTCAATCGCACATCCATACCTTGCGTGGGGCGAATCTCCCCCGAGAGACCAATTTCCCCACAAAAAACAGCTCCTTGAGGCGCAGCTATCCCTGATAATGCGGATAAAAGACTGGCTGCTGCGGCAAGATCTACGCCCGGTTCGTTTATTTTCAGACCCCCTGCAATATTGAGATATACATCCTTATTTGCAAAAGTGATACCACACCGCGTTTCTAGCACCGCAAGAATCATATTTAATCGCCCCAAGTCCCATCCAATGACAGATCGGCGCGGGTTACCATAGGGGCAGTGGGAAACGAGGGCTTGAATTTCCACGAGCAGTGGTCGAGATCCCTCAAGGCCAGCAAAGACAGTGGACCCATCTGACTGATCTGATCGACCTGCCAGGAATAAAGCTGAGGGATTGCTCACCTCCTCGAGACCCAAGGGGCCCATATCAAAAACGCCAATTTCATTGCAGGCACCATAGCGATTTTTTACGGCCCGTAGAATGCGAAAATGATGACCACGTTCCCCTTCAAAATAAAGCACAGTGTCCACCATGTGTTCCAAGACTTTCGGCCCTGCAATGGTTCCTTCTTTCGTTACATGGCCCACAAGAATGACCACCAGGCCTGAAGCTTTGGCGTGGGTTATGAGATGGTGTGCACAGAGTCGTACTTGACTCACTGTGCCTGCGGAAGATTCAATGGAATCACTAAAAAGGGTTTGAATGGAGTCAATCACCACCACTTGAATGGTTTTGTCCTTGGTTAAGGTGGCTAATATATTAGAAATATTTGTTTCTGCGATGAGGTTGACCGGTGATTCTGAAAGACCTAAACGGTGGGCACGCCGTTGTATTTGGTCGATGGATTCTTCCCCGGAGACATAAAGGACATGATGTTGGGTGGAAAGTTTTGCCATGACTTGGAGCAAGAGCGTTGATTTACCAATCCCTGGATCTCCTCCTAATAAAATCACTGATCCTGGAACCAGGCCTGAGCCACAGACCCGATCGAATTCCTCAATTTGACTTGTGAGACGGTGTAAAGAGGGCTGGCTATCATTCAAACGGGTATAGGTTTTGCTGGTTCCCTTGTTGAGCTTTTGAGAGGTGGGAGTGGTAGATCCCTCCAGCTCTTCCATCAGGCTGTTCCATTGCTCACAGCCTTCGCAACGACCCGCCCATTTGCTATGGCGATGTCCACAAGCTTGGCAAATAAAAGTCCGTTGAGGTTTGGCCATGAAGGCTTAGCTCCCAATTTGCATTTGAATCGGGCCTTTGGTAAGGCCGTGGATGAATTGGCACACATAGGGATTATCTGTTTTATCCATCTCTTTGACTGTGCCGTACCAAATGATCTTGCCCCCATGAATCATGGCCACTTTCTGAGCTATTTTTCGCGCGCTGTTGATGTCATGGGTGATGGTCACTGAAGTGGCGCCCAGACGCTTAGAACAATCTACAATGAGCTCGTTAATGATATTACTGATGATGGGATCTAAGCCAGCTGTTGGTTCATCAAACAAGATAATTTTGGGGTGCGTGACGATGGCTCGAGCAATGGCGACACGCCGTTGCATGCCACCCGAAAGTTCGGCGGGATAACGCAGAGCAACATCGGCTTCAAGCCCCACACTGGCAATGGTTTGGATGGCCACTTCCAAAGCTTCGCTGTTGGATATTTTCTTGATGCGGCGCAAGCCAAAAACCACATTTTCCCATACAGTTAGGCTGTCAAAGAGAGCAGATCCTTGAAATAACATGCCGAATTGGGTGAGATATG